>NZ_JBFIKK010000166.1:0-6203 GCF_041600255.1 Nocardioides sp.
CCACGGCCTGGTGCCCACCGCCGACGTCTCCGACCTGGGTCAGGGCGCGCCCGCCACCGGCCCGCGCGCCGTACGTCGCCGGCTGGACGGCGGCCCGATGGCTCCGCTCAAGCTCGCCAGCGGCTGCGACCGGCGCTGCTCCTTCTGCGCCATCCCCAGCTTCCGCGGCTCGTTCGTGAGCCGTCGTCCCAGCGACGTGCTGCAAGAGGCCCAGTGGCTGGCCACCCAGGGAGCCCGCGAGCTCTTCCTGGTCAGCGAGAACTCCACGTCGTACGGCAAGGATCTCGGCGACCTGCGCCTGCTGGAGACCCTGCTCCCCGAGCTGACCGCCATCGACGGCGTGGAGCGGGTCCGGGTCTCCTACCTGCAACCGGCCGAGACCCGCCCCGGCCTGGTCGAGGCGATCGCGAACACCCCCGGGGTCGCGGCGTACTTCGACCTCTCCTTCCAGCACGCCAGCGCCGACGTGCTGCGCCGGATGCGCCGCTTCGGGGACCCCGAGAGCTTCCTCGGGCTGCTCGAGCGGGTCCGCGACCTGGCGCCCGAGGCCGGCGTGCGCTCCAACGTCATCGTCGGCTTTCCCGGCGAGACCGAGGACGATCTGCAGACCCTGTGCGACTTCCTCGTCGAGGCCCGGATGGACGTGACCGGTGTCTTCGGCTACTCCGACGAGGACGGCACCGAGGCCGAGACGTACGCCGACAAGCTGGACGCCGACGAGGTCCGTGCCCGGACCGAGCACGTCACGGCCCTGGTCGAGGAGCTCAACGCGCAGCGTGTCGAGGAGCGGATCGGCGAGCTCGTCGAGGTGCTGGTGGAGACCGTCGAGGACGGCACCGCGGAGGGCCGCGGCGCCCACCAGGGCCCCGAGGTCGACGGCACCACGTCGGTCGAGGGCCTGCCCGCCGGTGCGGCAATCGGCTCCCTGGTCATGGCCGAGGTCATCGCGACCGACGGCGTCGACCTGATCGCGCGCGCGACCGGAGAGGTGCGATGAGCATGACCGAGGCCAAGGTCAGCAACTGGAACCTGCCCAACGCACTGACCACCCTGCGCATCGTCATGGTGCCGTTCTTCGGGTGGGCGCTGCTCGTCGACGGTGGGGACTCGATCTTGTGGCGCTCCATCGCCTACACGATCTTCCTGGTCGCGATGATCACCGACAAGATCGACGGCGACATCGCCCGGGCCCGCAACCTGGTCACCGACTTCGGCAAGATCGCCGACCCCATCGCCGACAAGGCGATCACGGGCATGGCCTTCATCGGACTCTCCGTCGTGGGCGACATCTGGTGGTGGGTCACGATCGTGGTGCTGCTGCGGGAGTGGAGCGTCACGCTGCTGAGGCTCTCGGTCCTCAAGCGCGTCGTGATCGCCGCGGCCGACCTCGGCAAGTGGAAGACGACGTTCCAGGCGCTCGCGCTGGGTGGGCTCACCCTGCCGCTGCGCGACCCCGATCTGCCCGGCTGGCTCGAGCTTCCCGGCGAGGTCCTCTACTACGTGGCCCAGGGCTGCCTGGTGGTGGCTGTGGTACTCACCCTGTGGTCGGGGTTCGAGTTCTTCCGAGGCGTCTGGAAGCAACGGCACAGCGTCACCAATTCATGACGTGAGCGCTGTCAACATTTCCCCATCCGGGATCCGATTCGCGGGATAGCGTGGCGCCGCCAGCGACAGATCCAGCGTCGTCGGCACCCCCTGTGGAGCTCCTCCTGAGCTCGATCACGCAGGCAGCAGCCCTTCCGAGATCCCGGAGTCTCCATGTCACTCTTGCGCAACCGCGCCGTCACGGGGCTCGTCCTCGCTGTCGCCGCATCGGGCCTTTCCGCCCTGCCCTCACAGGCCAATCCCGCCGGCTCCGGCCTCGTCATCAGCGAGGTCTACGGTGCAGGGGGCAACAGCGGGGCGACCTACAACGCCGACTTCGTCGAGCTCTACAACCCGACCGATGCCCCGATCTCGCTGTCGGGCCTCTCGATCCACTACCGGTCTGCCACGGGTACGTCCGGTGGCTCTCCCACGGCCCTCTCCGGCTCGGTGCCGCCCGCCAAGCGCTGGCTGATCCAGATGAGCGCCACGGGCGCGAACGGCAACCCGCTTCCGGCTCCTGACAGCGTCGCCTCGCCGGCGCTGTCGATGGCTGCCGCCGGCGGCCAGGTCTACCTCCTCAACGGGACGACGCCGATCACCACGAGCGGGAACATGGCCGGCAACGCGGCGATCGTCGACATGGGCGGCTTCGCCACCGCGACCAGCTTCGAGACCGCGGCCGGCCCCACGGCGACTGCCACGCAGTCTGCCCACCGCACCGCTGCCGGTGCCGACACCGACAACAACTCGTCCGACTTCACCCTCGGTGCCGTCACCCCGCAGAACTGCGACTGCGCGCCGCCGCCGCCCCCGCCGGGCGGGATCACCCCGATCGCCGAGATCCAGGGCACCGGCACGGTCAGCCCGAAGGCCGGCGAGACCGTCACCACCCGAGGCGTCGTCACCGCTGCCTACCCCGGCGGTGGCTTCAACGGCTTCTACCTCCAGACCGACGGCACCGGCGGCGGCACCGACGCCACCCCCGGCGCCTCCGACGCCCTGTTCGTCCTCGGAGCGGCCGCTGCGGCGACCGTCACCCAGGGTGAGCTCGTCGAGGTCACCGGCGTGGTCAGCGAGTTCTTCGGTCTGACCCAGATCGCGGCCGCCGACGCTGCTGCCATCACTCGCCCGGCCGAGACGCCGGTCGGCGTCACCCCGCTCGCGACGGCGTACCCGACCTCGGACGCCGACCGCGAGGCTCACGAGGGCGAGCTGCTCGCACCCACGAACACCTTCACGGTCACCAACACCTACTCGACCAACCAGTACGCCGAGATCGGCCTCGCCACCGGCACCAAGCCGCTGATCGTGCCGACCGAGGTTGCCGATGCCCAGGACACCGCAGCCGTCAACGCGGTCGTGGCGGACAACGCCGCACGCGCGGTCACCCTGGACGACGGGGCGAGCATCAACTTCCTGAGCTCCGCCAACGGTGGAGCGAACAAGAACATCGCGCTGCCCTGGTTGAGCAAGGAGAACCCGATCCGGGTCGGCGCCCGCGCCACCCTGCACGCTCCGGTGATCCTCGACTACCGCAACAGCACCTGGAAGTTCCAGCCCACCTCGCAGATCACGGGTTCCGGTGCCGCCACGGCGACCTTCACCAACACCCGCGAGAACGCTCCGGCCGCCGTGCCGGGCAACCTGCACCTGGCCACGTTCAACGTGCTGAACTACTTCAACACCACGGGCGTCGCCTTCGTCGCCGCCGGTGGCTCGTGCACCTACTACACCGACCGTGCCGGCAACCGGGTCACGAACAACAGCTGCACCCCCGACGGCCCGCGGGGTGCGGCCGAGGACGACGACCTCGAGCGTCAGCAGGCCAAGATCGTCGCCGCGATCAACGGTCTCGGCGCCGACATCGTCTCCCTGGAGGAGATCGAGAACTCGGTCAAGCTGATCGGTGAGACCGACCGTGACGACGCCCTGTCCTCGCTGGTCACCGCGCTCAACGCGGCCGCCGGCACGACGCGGTGGGCCTTCGCCCCCTCGCCGTCCGCCGCCGACCTGCCGGAGCTCGCCGAGCAGGACGTCATCCGCACCGCGTTCATCTACAACCCGAACACCGTCTCGCTCGTGGGGGCCTCCCAGGTCCTGGTGGGCAGCGCGCCGTTCCACAACGCCCGGGAGCCGCTCGCCCAGGCGTTCAAGCCCAAGGGCACGCCGGACAGCCGGAAGTTCGCGGTCATCGTGAACCACTTCAAGTCCAAGGGCTCCGGTGTCAACGACGGGACCGGGCAGGGCAACGCCAACCCGGACCGCATCGCGCAGGCCCAGGCCCTGGTGACCTTCGCCAACGAGTTCGCCGCGAGCAAGAACACCGACAAGGTCTTCCTGACCGGTGACTTCAACGCGTACTCGATGGAAGACCCGATGCAGGTCCTCTACGACGCGGGCTTCGCGAAGGTCGCCTCGGACGACCCGAACGAGTGGAGCTACTCCTTCGGCGGCCAGTCCGGCTCGCTGGACCACGTCCTGGCCAGCCCTGCCGCCAAGGCCATGGTCGCGGGCGCCGACATCTGGAGCATCAACTCCGGTGAGTCGGTCGCCTTCGAGTACAGCCGGCACAACTACAACGCGACGGACTTCTTCGAGTACAACCCGTTCCGTGCCAGCGACCACGACCCCGAGATCGTGGGTCTGAACATCAACACCGGTGCTGTCGAGCAGGTCCAGATCCTGGCCACCAACGACTTCCACGGTCGGATCCTCAACAACACCAGCAACGGTGAGGCCGGCGCTGCCGTGCTCGCCGGTGCGGTCAAGAAGCTGCGTGAGCAGAACCCGAACACGGTCTTCGCCGCGGCGGGTGACCTGATCGGTGCCTCGACGTTCGAGTCCTTCATCCAGCAGGACAAGCCGACCATCGACGCGCTCAACGAGGCAGGTCTCGAGGTCTCGGCCGTGGGCAACCACGAGTTCGACGCCGGCTACGAGGACCTGATCAACCGGGTGATGGCGCCGTACGACGCCGAGACCAACCCGTACGGCGGCGCCGAGTGGCAGTACATCGGAGCCAACGTCCGGATGAAGGCGACCGGTAACCCGGCCGTCCCCGCTTCGTGGATCAAGGACTTCGGCGACGTCGAGGTCGGATTCATCGGCGCGGTCACCGAGGACCTCCCGTCCCTGGTGAGCCCGGCGGGCATCGAGGACATCGAGGTCACCGACATCGTCGAGGCCGCGAACACGACCGCCGACGACCTGGAGGCCGCCGGCGCCGACGTGATCGTGCTCCTGGTCCACGAGGGTGCGGCCACCACGTCGCTCGCCTCGGCGACCAACGACTCGGCGTTCGGTCAGATCGTCAACGGGGTCGACGGCGACATCGACGCGATCGTCTCGGGTCACACGCACCTGGCGTACAACCACGCGATCACCGTGCCCGAGTGGGTCACCGAGGGTCGCGCCGTCACCACCCGTCCGGTGGTCTCGGCCGGTCAGTACGGCACGTTCCTCAACCAGCTGAAGTACGACGTGAACGCCGACACCGGTGAGGTCGTCGGGCTGAGCCAGGCCGTGCTGAACCTGAAGTCCGGTCAGACCCCGAACTACCCGGTCGACGCCAACACCAAGACGATCGTCGACGCGGCGGTGGCCAAGGCCAACGAGCTCGGTGCTCGCAAGCTCGGCGAGCTCTCGGGCGGCTTCAAGCGGGCCAAGCTGGCCAACGGCACCACGGAGAACCGCGGTGGCGAGTCCACCTTGGGCAACCTGGTGGCCGAGGTCCAGCGCTGGGCGACCCAGGGCTCCACGTCCGGCTCCGCGCAGATCGCCTTCATGAACCCGGGCGGTCTCCGCGCGGACATGGTGGGCAACAACGCCGGCGGCTACCCGGCCGACCTGACCTACAAGCAGGCGGCCGAGGTCCAGCCGTTCGCGAACACGCTGGTCAACATGCAGATGACCGGGGCCGACATCAAGACGGTGCTGGAGCAGCAGTGGCAGCGCGATGCCTCCGGCAACGTGCCGTCCCGCCCGTTCCTGCGCCTGGGGGCCTCGCGCGGCTTCACCCACACCTACGACGTGCTGAAGCCCGAGGGCGCGCGCGTCACAGGGATGTGGTTGAACGGCGTGGCGATCGACCCGGCCACCACGTACTCGGTGACGGTGAACTCGTTCCTGGCCTCCGGCGGTGACAACTTCCGGGCCTTCAACAACGGTGCCAACAAGCGCGACACCGGCAAGATCGACCTGCAGGCGATGGTGGACTACATGGCTGCCTTCGCCGCCACGTCGCCGCTGCCGATCAGCTTCGAGCAGCAGGCCGTCGGTGTCTCGTTCCCGGCCGACGCACCCGCGTCGTACCGCCCGAACCGTGACGACGTCGTGTTCAACCTGTCGTCCCTGGCGTTCTCCAACGCCAGCGACGTCAAGGACGAGCAGGTCCGGGTCACGCTCGACGGTGTCGAGCTCGGCACCTTCGCGGTGAACAACACCATCGGCACGGACATCCGTGACGAGTACGGCACGGCGGCGGTCTCGGTCCGGATCCCGTCCGGGACGCCGTCGGGCGACACGGCCCTGACGGTCACCGGTCTCACGACCGGTACCTCGGTGCCCGTCCACGTGCAGGTGGCGCCTCCGGCGGCCACCGAGGTGGCAGCGACCGC
>NZ_JBFIKK010000167.1:0-6076 GCF_041600255.1 Nocardioides sp.
CCGCGGGGTGGCGCCCGACCAGCATCGCCCGTCACCCCGACGTTTGTCAGGTTGTCGGACAACCCCGGGCTACTGAAGATCCACCTGGACCGCCGTCCAGTCGTAGGTCAGCGTGATCTCGTTGGTCGCTGCGCGGCACTGCAGGTCCAGCGTGGTGCCGGGCGCGACGTTCGGGATGATCCCGTGCATGGTCACCTGGGCGACACCCTGGGGCATGTCCACGCCCTGGTTGACGATGCTGATGCTCCCCGCGCCGAGGATGTTGCAGAACAGGCCGTCACCCGGGTTGCCCACGCGTGGGAAGACCCGCAGGTTGGCCGTGACCAGGTAGTCGCCCGCCTCGGGGATGGTCAGCGTCGCGAACGAGGCGAAGCTGCTGCCCACGAACTGGATGGTGCTGTCGTCGACCTGGTAGGCGGTCGGTGCCTTGTCGGCCAGCGCTGTCTTCACCGGAGCCGCCAGATCACGCTCGGCGACGGCGCCGTTCCTGATGTCGGAGCTGCGCACGGCGCCGGTCTTGATCTGCTTGGAGCCGACGCTGTTCTTGGGCAGCGACGCGGCGGCGTACGCCGTGCCGGACATCGCGACGCAGAGCGCCAGGATCGCGACGACGCCGGAGAAGGTGGGGCGTGGGATCTTCATGACGGTCCTTTCGAAAGACGGTGGCGTATGGGTGGTCAGGAGCGCCGGGCGACCCGGCTGATACGCCGTACGCCGGTGGACCCGCCACGCCTCGCCGGAGGCGTCTATCCGAGGGCGACTTCTCGTCGCGCACCCCGATGGCGCACCATGTCGCCATGACGAAGAACGCCTGGTGGCGCCTGCTGGTCGCCGTCACGATCATGACCGGCGCCGTTCTGCTCTCGCTGAGCGCGACTCCACGACTGGGTCTGGACCTGTCCGGAGGAACGCAGATCACCCTCCAGGCGCTCGACACGCCCACCATGGAGGCCGACGCCGAAGCCACCGATCGCGCCGTCGAGGTCCTGCGCGGCCGCGTCGACGCGCTGGGGGTCGCCGAGCCGACGCTCGTGCGCTCGGGAGAGAACCGGATCCTGATCGAGCTGCCGGGCCTCGAGGACCCGCGCGAGGCCGCCGAGGTCATCGGCAAGACCGCCCAGCTCACCTTCCACCCCGTGCTCGGCACCGACCCGTCGGTGCTCGAGGGGCCGGGTCGCAAGTCCGGGGAGCCCGACGAGAAGGGACGCTTCGCGACCGTCGACGAGGACGGCGCCCCGCTCGTCCTGGGCAAGGCCCAGCTCGAGGGCGACGACGTCTCGGACGCGGTCGCGGGCCTGGACCAGACCAGCACCCAGTGGGTCGTCGACGTCGACTTCGCCAAGTCCGGCAACCGCAAGTGGTCGGCCCTCACCGGCGACGCGGCGTGCTTCAACCTCGGCGACCCGCAGCGGCGAGTGGCGATCGTGCTGGACGACGAGGTCATCTCCTCGCCGCAGGTCCAGGACGCCGCCTGCAACGTGGGGATGAGCGGCGGACGCACCCAGATCTCCGGCAACTTCACCGAGGCCAGCGCCTCCGAGCTCGCCCTGCTGATCAAGGGCGGTGCGCTGCCGCTGCCGGTCGAGATCATCTCCCAGCAGGTGGTCGGCCCCACCCTGGGTGACGAGGCGATCGACGCCTCGACCAAGGCCGGGATCATCGGTCTGATCCTGACCGGGCTCTTCATCACCTTCGCCTACCGGTTGGCCGGCTTCCTCGCCGTCCTCGCCCTGGGCTGCTACGCCGTCATCTCGTACGCCGTGCTGGTCGGGCTCGGCGCGACGCTCACCCTGCCCGGACTGGCCGGCTTCGTGCTGGCGATCGGGATGGCGATCGATGCGAACGTGCTGGTCTTCGAGCGAGCCAAGGAGGAGGGAGCCGAGATCGGCGTACCGCCCGAACGTGCGGTGACGGTCGGCTTCTCCAAGGCCTGGTCGGCGATCCTCGACTCCAACGTCACCACCCTGCTCGCCGGTGGTCTGCTCTTCTTCCTCGCCACCGGACCGGTTCGGGGCTTCGGTGTCACCCTGACCATCGGTGTGCTCGCCTCCATGGTCTCGGCCATGGTGATCAGCCGGGTGCTGGTCGAGTTCGCGACCTCCCGGAAGGCGGTGCGGCGTCGGCCGAGGCTGACCGGCTTCAGCAGCATCGGCCCGGTCCAGCGACTGCTGAACCGCAAGAACCCCGACATCATGGGGCGCTCCAAGCTCTGGTTGGCGCTCTCGTCGGCGGTGGTCAGTGTGGCCGCGGTCGGCATCTTCGTGAACGGGCTGAACCTGGGCGTGGAGTTCACCGGCGGCCGGGTCGTGGACTTCACCACGGTCTCCGGGGCGACCGATCGGGACGTGAACGACGTCCGCGCCGCCCTGGGCCGCGCCGGCTTCGACGACGCGGTCGTGCAGAACTCCGCCGACGGCGACCTGATCGTCAAGGTCGGCCAGGTCGACAACGAGGAGGCGCAGCGGATCCGCGACGTGGTCGCCGAGGAGGTCCCCGGCTCGCGGCTGGAGTCCGACTCGTTCATCGGGCCCTCCCTGGGCGACGAGCTGCGCACCAAGGCGCTGATCGCGCTCGGGATCGCCCTGTTCGCGCAGATGCTCTACCTCGCGGCGCGCTTCCGCTGGGTCTTCGGCGCCTCGGCGGCGATGGCCATGTTGCACGACGTGACCATCGTGGTCGGCACCTTCGCCTGGCTCGGCAAGCCGGTCGACGGCGTCTTCCTGGCGGCCACCCTGACCGTGATCGGGTTGAGCGTCAACGACACGGTGGTGGTCTTCGACCGGGTCCGGGAGCGGTGGCAGGGCCCGCCTGCCGACGCCGAGCCCACGACCGAGGGACGACGCGGTGCCTTCGCGACCGCCTGCAACGAGGCCGTGCTGGCGACCGTGCCCCGGACGGTGAACACCGGTCTGGGCACGATGTTCATCCTCGGTGCGCTCTTCGTCCTCGGTGGCGACTCGCTGACCGACTTCGCGCTCGCGCTGCTGATCGGGCTCGTGGTCGGCACCTACTCCTCGGTGTTCACCGCGACGCCGCTGGCCGTGATGATGGACCGCCGCTGGCCGGTGCTGCCGCGCCTGCCGAAGCAGAAGGTCGCCCGGGCGGAGACCGACAGCGGTGCCGTCGTCTGACGAACCCGCCGGCTTCCCCGTCGGCGGTGAGACGGTCATGGTGCTGGGTGCGCTGGGCGCCGGGCTGGTCTGCTTCCTGCTCTTCCTGGCCACCCGGCGACGTCTCGGGGTGATCCAGGCGGCCGCGACGGCGGGGCTGCTCTGGTCGCTCGTCGTGATCGCGATCGTGACCCTGATCCCGGCCGGCGGCCCCCCGGGGATCGTCGCGGCCGAGGGGCGGCAGACCACCTGCTCCTTCGATCTCGGTGGTCCGGCGCCCGACGGGTTCTGGATCTTCGAGAGTGGCCAGCGGTTGCTCAACACCGCGCTCTTCGTGCCCTCGGGGGCCCTGCTCGTGCTCTTCCTGACCCGCTGGCGCTCGGGCTGGGTCTTCGTGCCGTTCGGGCTCGCCCTGCTGGCCGGCTACTCGGCGGCGATCGAGCTGGTGCAGCTGGAGCTCGCCCGGATCAACCGGGCCTGCGATGTGACCGACATCGTCGACAACGTCACCGGTGCGGTGGTCGGGGTCGGGATCGGCCTGCTGCTCTCGCTGGTGCTGCTGCCCTGGCGCAACCGGGCCCGGAGCCGTCGCGGCTGAAGGCTAACCTGACGGCCATGACCAGCCCGCAGCCACGTGCCACGATCGCTGACATCCCGCCGTACGTTGCCGGCAGACCGCCCACGGCGCGGCCGGGGATGACGTCGTACAAGCTCTCCTCGAACGAGAACCCCTACCCGCCCCTGCCCGGCGTGGTGGAGGCGGCGAACGCTGCGGTGGCGCAGATGAACCGCTACCCCGACATGGGGTCGACGGCGCTGTATGCCGCGCTGGCCACGCGGTTCGAGGTGCCGGTCGAGGACCTGTCGGTGGCGACCGGGTCGGTCGGCCTGATCTACCAGCTGGTGCAGGCCTTCTGCGAGCCGGGCGACGAGGTGGTCTTCGCGTGGCGCTCGTTCGAGGCCTACCCGATCGCGGTCACCGCGGCCGCGGCGGTGGCCGTGAAGGTGCCGGTGCTCGCCGACGGACGCCACGACCTCGACGCGATGGCCGAGGCGATCTCCGAGCGCACCAAGGTGGTGCTGGTCTGCACGCCCAACAACCCGACCGGCCCGGCGGTGACGCAGACCGAGCTCGACACGTTCCTGGCGAAGGTGCCGCCGCACGTCGTGGTCGTCGTCGACGAGGCGTACGTCGAGTTCGTCCGGATGGACGACCCGGTGGACGGGGTCGCGACGTACCGCGGCCGCGAGAACGTCGTGGTCACCCGGACCTTCTCCAAGGCGTACGGTCTGGCCGGCCTGCGGGTCGGCTACGCGATCGCGCCGGCGCCGATCGCGGCGGCGCTGCGGGCGGTCTCGCTGCCGTTCGGGGTCTCCGCGGTCGCCCAGGCCGCTGCGATCGCGTCGCTGGAGAGCGAGGCGGAGCTGCTCGAGCGGGTCGACGCGCTCATCGAGGAGCGCTGCCGGGTGCTGGACGGGTTGCGCGGCTGCGGCTGGGACGTGCCGCAGGCGCAGGGGAACTTCGTCTGGTTCGAGCTCGGGGAGCGGACCGCGGCGTTCGCTGCTGCTGCCGAGGAGGCCGGGATCGTCGTACGCCCGTTCGCCGGGGAGGGTGCCCGGGTCTCGATCGGGGAGCCGGAGGCGAACGACCGCCTGCTCGAGGTCGCCGCCGCCTTCCGCTGACCTGCCACTTGTGGTTGCCCTTCAAGCCGCTGACCTGCCAGTTGTGGTTGGCACCGGGCAACCACAACTGGCAGGTGGGCGGTCCTGGGGCAACCACAACTGGCAGGTGACCTCCCGCCAGCAGGCTCAGCCCGCAGCGTCGGCCTGCGCGGCCTCGCTCAGCCGCACCAGCGTCGCCTCGATGCCCTGGCGGTTGCGCTGGCGGTAGCCCAGCAGCTCCAGCGCCTTCGCGCCGACGGCGTGGTAGCGCGAGTAGTCCCACGACTCGGTGACCCGGGTGCCGCCCTCGACCGGCTCGAGCTCGTAGCGCCACCGGTGCTGGCCGACGTGGCGCCAGGCGATGAGCCGGTCCTCCTCGAACTCGACCACCCGGTTGCCGGTCTTGTACGGCAGGCCCAGCATCTTCATCTCCATGCCGAAGCGGGAGTCCAGCTCGAGCCGCTCCGGGCCGGTGACCTGGCCGCGAACCGTGCCGGAGCCGTCGATCCGGGCGTGCTGACGTGGATCGGCGAGGATCGCGAAGACCACCTCGGCCGGCGCGGGAATCGTCGTACTGGCCGACACGATGCGTGAAGTCATGCCGCGACTGTAGGCGGATTGGCGAGCCCGCCCTGCGCCCTTGTAGGTTGACCCCTGCACGATGTGGTGCCGGTCACAAGTCTCGGTGTACGCCGAGACCTGCGGGCCCCGCGTCGTGGTGACCGATGCAACCGGACCGGGACCAGCGGCGACACACCCCTCGCTCGTCGGATCCGCTCCCCACGCGGCCAGCGGAGACCCCGCGATGCCGGTGACCTCGAAGGAGTGCACGTGCCCCAGCAGTCAGGCTTCGGCCCCGACCTGGCGGAGGTCTTCGGACCCTCGCAGCAGGACGGCGGACCCGACCTCATCCAGCTCCTGTCGCCCGAGGGCGAACGCATCCACCACCCGGAGTTCGATCTCGACTTCTCCGCCGAGCAGCTGCGCGGCTTCTACCGCGACATGGTGCTCACCCGGCGGATCGACACCGAGGCCACCGCACTGCAGCGGCACGGAGAGCTCGGCATCTGGGCCCAGCTGCTCGGCCAGGAGGCCGCCCAGATCGGCGCCGGTCGCGCGCTGCGCCCGCAGGACTTCGTCTTCCCGACCTACCGCGAGCACGGCGTCGCCTACTGCCGCGGCGTCGACCCGCTCAACCTGCTGGGCCTCTTCCGCGGCGTCGACCAGGGCGCCTGGGACCCGAACGAGAACAACTTCGGCCTCTACACGATCGTGATCGGCGCGCAGACCCTGCACGCCACCGG
>NZ_JBFIKK010000168.1:0-5957 GCF_041600255.1 Nocardioides sp.
CATGTCTGTGTCCCTCGGTCCTACAACGTTCTCAACATGACCCCCGCAAGGGACCAGCGCGCGTCGCGGTGCCTATCTCGACGTAGTTGCGCCAGCAGCGTCTGCCCGGACCATGACGGCCTACGACTGCCTCGACGTCGTCGCGGAGGCGAATCCTGGGGGACCCACCTCATCTGCGCCCCTGGGTCCCCCCTCGCGCACCAGATCACGAAGGCCCCGACTCCGGTCGGGGCCTTCGTGCGTTGACGGCTCCACACGTGGGGCGCCACGCAACGCTCAGGCCCGCACCCGCACCCGCAGCGTGTGGTGACCGGTCACCCCGTCCGGGAACGGAGGAGTCCGTTCGCCCGCCTGGACGGTCCCGTCGGCGGCGACGCAGCGCGCCGACACGACGTACCTGCCCGGACCCAGGTCGAGAACCGCGCGCCACCGTCGCCACGAGGAGGCTCCGAGATTCTCGGCCAGCTCGGCCGAGAACCAGTCGCCGTCGTCGACCCGGACCTGGACGTCGGCGACGCCGCCGTTCGCGGGTGCCCACGCCGTTCCGACCACCGTGCAGGACCCTCCGACCTCGACGCTGCCCTGGGGCGCCCGGGGCGGCATCGCGATCGTTCCGGGGTGGTCGATGCGCGCCATCAGCGGGGGGACGACCTCGTCCCGCGGCCAACCACGCCTCACCCAGGTGGCGATCTCCTGTCCGCGGGGCACCAGGGAGAGCCGCTGCAGCCACTTGGTGCCGGTGTACTGGCCGACGAGCCCGGGAGTCACGATCCGGGCCGGGAACCCGTGCCCCGCGGTGAGCGTGCGGCCACCCATCCCGACCACCACCCAGGCGTCGGCATCCAGCGCCTTGGTGAGGGGGAGGACCTGCCGGTAGCCGTCGACGGCCTCCATCACCAGGTCGACAGCGGAGGTGTCGTCGGGGATCTCGACGCCGAGGGTGTCGAAGACCTGACGGAGATCGATGCCGGTCCAGCGCTGGTGCCCGAGGCGGTCCCACCCGAGCCGGTTGTGGACGCACACCAGCAGGGCGTCGCGCTCCCGGAGCGGCAGATCCAGGAGCCGGTCATGGGTGATCCAGGCTCGGGTCCCGTCGAGGCCGACGACCTCGAGCCGCCAGGTCGCGGGGTCGACCAGGGGCGAGCGGAGGTTGACGTCGGTCTGGTAGAAGCGATCGAGGCCGGTGAACAGCGGTTCGGCGCCCGTCCACCGCTCGGCACCGTCGGTCACGGCCGGCAGCGGGTCCTCGACCAGGATCGGCTTCCCCGCCTGGTCCTGGGCCGACTCGAGAGCCGTCAGGCGCCGGCGTGCCGACAGGTAGCCCGCGAGCCCGATCGCGCCGGCGACGGCGCCGACCACAGGTCCTCGGGGGTGTTGGCGGCCCGGGGTCGCCAGGCCGGCAGCGAGTGCGGCACCGGCCACCAGGTTCGCCCTCAGCGCGGGCTTGTCGGTCGTCCCGAGGAACCTGATCGACTCCTCGACCACGGGCAGGGGGACGAGGTCGACGACCACCTGGCCGATCCAATCGACGAGGCTGTCACCCGACCTCGAGGCCAGCCGCTCGGTGAGGCCGAGCAGCAGCAGCGCGCCTCCGGCGGCGTCGACACGAAATCCGATCATCGCCTCAATCTAGGCCCGACGGAGGCGTGGCGTGCCGAGATCGCGCCGCGTCGGGATGGGATCGCTGCAAGCCACCCGGGCACACGACCAACTAGAGTGCCCACGCCCGGGAAAGGGGCCCCAGATGCTCACGGTGTTGGCAGGGACCGAGGTCCCGGCGTTCCTCGCCCCCTCGGCCGCGCTCGTGGTCGCGGCCGCCGCGGTCGGCTACCTCAGCGTCAAGGCCCGGGTGGTCCCGATCGTGGGCTTCCTGGTCGCGGGCGTGCTGATCGGTCCGGCCCAGCTCGGTCTGGTCGCGAACAGCGAGAGCGTCCGGGCGGTCGCCGAGATCGGCGTGATCCTGCTGCTGTTCACGATCGGCATCGAGTTCTCGCTCGAGCGGTTGGCCAAGGTCTGGCGCTGGATCGTGCTCGGCGGCGGCGCCCAGGTCACCCTGGCCGTCGGTGCCACGGTCGGCCTGGTGGCGATCCTGGGCGAGAACTGGCGGATCGGGCTCTTCACCGGCTTCGTGGTGGCCCTCTCCAGCACGGCGATCGTGCTGACGATCCTGGCCGACCGCGGCCAGACCAACAGCGTCCAGGGCCGCCTGGCGCTCTCGGTGCTGATCCTGCAGGACCTCGCCGTGGTGGCGATGGTCGTCGTCATCCCGCTGCTGGCGGCCGACGCCGACGGCGGCGTCACCCCGCTGCTGCGCGCGCTGGGTACGGCGGTCGCGGTGATCGCCGTCGTCCTGATCGTCGCCCGACGGCTGATGCCTCCGGTGCTGGGACGGGTGGCGGCGCTGTGCTCGCCCGAGGTGTTCCTGCTCACCATCATGGCGATCTGCCTGGGCACCGCCTACCTGACCGCACTGGCCGGCGTCAGCGTCTCGCTGGGCGCCTTCCTCGCCGGCCTGGTGGTCAGCGAGAGCCGGCAGAGCACGCAGGCGCTGGCCGAGATCCTGCCGCTGAAGATCCTTTTCTCGGCCGTCTTCTTCGTCTCGGTCGGGATGCTGCTCGACCTCTCCTTCGTCTTCGCCAACCTGCCCCTGGTGCTCGCGCTCGCCCTCGGCGTCCTGGTGCTGAAGGCGTTGACCACCACGCTCGCGCTGCTCCCCACCGGCGTCGGGTGGCGCCAGGCGCTGGCGGCCGCGCTGCTGCTCGGCCAGATCGGCGAGTTCTCCTTCGTGCTGCTGACCGCCGGCGACGACGCGGGCCTGAGCCCGGCCGGGCTGGACGACGACGGCTTCCTGGCGGTCGTGGCGGTCACCGTGCTGCTGATGGTGCTCACCCCGATGCTCGCCGCCGTCGGCAACCGGCTGGTGGCGGCGGGGCCGCAGCCGGAGCACCCGGAGGAGGACGTGTCCGGAGCCGAGGGCGAGTGGAGCGACCACGTGGTGATCCTCGGCTGGGGCTCGGACAGCATAGAGCTGGCCCGTGAGCTGACCAGCCGGGAGATCCCGGTGGTGATGACGACGCTCAACCCCGAAGGGGTCCGGGCCGCGGACGCCGCCGGGCTGGCGGTCGTCACCGGCGACCCGACGCGGTCCTCGATCCTGGAGCACGTCGCGGTCGCGGACGCCCGGCTGGTCGTGATCGCCGAGGACGAGCCGGAGCGCACCGCCGAGATCGCCACCATCGTGCGCGACCTGACGCCGGCGCCGATCGTGGCGCGGGCGCACTCGCACGAGGGGCTGGCGATCTACGCCACCGCCGGCGTCGACCACCTGATCGACCCCCAGGCCGCCAGCCGCTACCACCTCTTCATCACCGTGCTCGACCGGTTGGGTCTGCCGCGGCACCCGCCCCCGCCGCCCGGCTCCCGGGAGCGCACCTGGGCGGACACCTCGCAGCTGGTGCACCGGCCGGTGCCGGACGACGCGGGCTGCAGCCACGCCGAGCACTCGGTGCCGGTGCTGCCCACCACCCAGGCCTGTCTGGCGTGTCTGCGCGACGGCGCGGAGTGGGTGCACCTGCGGGTCTGCCTGGGCTGCGGCCACGTCGGCTGCTGCGACTCCTCGGTCGGCCGGCACGCCCGCGCGCACGCCGCCGAGGCCGGGCACCCGGTGATGGGCAGCGCGGAGCCGGGTGAGGCGTGGGGCCACTGCTACGTGGACGACGTCACCTTCGAGTGACCGAGCGACTCAGCCCGGGCGCGCGTCCCGGAAGGCCTGGACGGCGGTGCGCAACGACGGGAAGATCCGGTCCGGGCCGATCCGCTCGACCAGCCCCGACGGGCGGAGCTCGGCCAGCAGGTCCTGCTTGACCCGGGCCAACCCGAAGACGATGCCGCGCCCGGTGAGCTCGGCACGCAGGGACTCCAGGGCGTCCAGGGCGGTGATGTCGACGGTGACCATCGCCTCGGTGTTCAGCACGAACCATTCCACCGGCGTGCTCGACGCCGCCACCGACGCCAGGGCCCGCTCGCGGAAGTCCTCGGCGTTGGCGAAGAACAGCGGCGAGTCGTAGCGGTAGATCATCAGCCCGGGCACGACCGCGGCGTCCGCGAAGTCGGCGACGTCGTGCATCCCGGCCATCCCGGGCACGTTGCCCTGCACCGCGTCGTGCGGGTGGGCCACCCGGCGCAGCAGGTCGAGGATCGAGAGCCCGATCGCCACGAGGACGCCGACCAGCACGCCCACGACGAGTACGGCGAGCGTCGTACCGAGCGCGAGGACCAGCTCGCTGCGCCGGAACGCCGCGAACCGGCGCAGCTCCGAGAGCTCGACCAGCTTCACCGCCGCGTAGACCACCACCGCGCCCAGGGCCGCGGTCGGGAACGCCGACAGCAGCGGCCGGGCGGTCAGGATCGCGACCACCGTGAAGAGCACGGTGAACCCGCCCGCCAGCTGTGTCCGCGCGCCGACCGCGTGCGCGATCGCCGTCCGGCTGCCGCTGCTGCTGACCGGGAAGCCGTGCAGCAGGCCGGCGCCCAGGTTGGCCGCGCCCAGGGCCAGCAGCTCGCGCTTGTCGTCGACCCGGTGCCCGGCCCGGGCAGCGAACGCCCGCCCGGTGAGCACGTTGTCGGTGTAACCCACGAACGCCACCCCCAGCGCCGGCGCCAGCAACGGCAGCACCTCGCTCGCCGACAGGGCCGGCAGCCCCGGCACCGGCAGCCCGGCCGGGATCTCGCCGACCACCGTCACGCCGCGGGCCCGCAGGTCGAGCAGCGCCACCGCGGCGGTGGCGCCGAGCATGCCCAGCAGCGCGACGGGCGCTCGCGGCCAGAACGCCGAGCCGAGCAGCATCGCGACCAGGGTGCCGAGCCCGAGCGCCAGGGTCGGCAGGTGCGCCTGGTCGAGGCGGGTGAGCACGTCGGCGGTCTCGGCGACCACACCGTCGGCCTCGGACGCGATCCCGGTCAGCCGACCGGACTGGGAGAGCACCATGATCACCGCGATCCCGGCCATGTAGCCGACCAGCACCGGGCGCGAGAGCAGCTGCGCCAGCGCCGCCAGGTGACCGAACCAGCCGAGCAGGCAGAAGAGCGCCACCACCAGTGCCAGCGCGGCCGCGAACTCGGTCGGCTGCCGCGTCGCGCCGGCCACCGAGCCCAGCGCGGCGGCGGTCATCAGCGCCGTCGTGGACTCTGGTCCGACCGAGAGCAGGGGCGAGGAGCCGAGCAGCAGGTACGCCGACAGCGCCCCCACCGCCGCCCACAGCCCGACGACGGCCGGCACCCCGGCCAGCGCGGCGTACGCCATCACCTGCGGGATCAGGTACGCCGTCACCGTGACGCCGGCCAGCAGGTCGCCGCGCAGCCAGGAGCGCTGGTAGCCGACGGTCCACGCGGGGAGGTGCCGGCGGGCGTCCATCCCTCAATGTAGGCCGACCCGGACGGTGGGCGACCGGACCGGGAGTCCCGACCGGGGGCGACCAAAGACCCTGACTGGACCCACCGCGGCGAGCCCATGCTGGAGGCACCCGACGCAAGGAGCTCGCATGAGCGGCGCGACCCTGACCTTTCTCGGCGCCGCCGGCACCGTGACCGGGAGCAAGTTCCTCGTCGAGGCGGGCGGGCACCGGGTCCTGGTCGACTGCGGCCTCTTCCAGGGGCGACGGGAGTGGCGTCGGCGCAACTGGGAGCCGTCGCCGTTCGACCCGGCGAGCCTCGACGCGATCGTGGTCACCCACGCCCACCTGGACCACTCCGGGCATCTGCCGATCCTGGCGCGCGACGGTTTTACCGGCCCGGTGGTGGTCAGCGCGGACACCGCCCGCCTGGCCAGCATCGTGCTGCGGGACTCGGCGTACCTGGCCGAGGAGGAGGCCCGCCGGTCGGCCGAGTCGGGGTTGAGCCGGCACGACCCGCCGCTGCCGCTCTACGTCTCCGCCGATGCCGAGCGGGCGATCCGTCTC
>NZ_JBFIKK010000169.1:0-5760 GCF_041600255.1 Nocardioides sp.
GGCCGCCGCGCCGGCCCCGGGAGCAGCCGGCGGCGGGGTGGATCCCGCGCCGTCGCCCATGGTGACCTCACGCTGCTTGGAGACGTAGACGGCCACCACGATGATCGCGGTCGCGACGAACGCGATCGCGAGCCGGGCGACGTCGTTCTGGTTGTCACCGATGCTCATCGAGACGACAGCGCTCGCGATCAGCAGCGAGACCAGGTTCATCACCTTGATCAGCGGGTTGATCGCCGGGCCGGCGGTGTCCTTGAACGGGTCGCCGACGGTGTCGCCGATGACGGTGGCAGCGTGGGCCTCCGAGCCCTTGCCACCGTGGTGGCCGTCCTCGACGAGCTTCTTGGCGTTGTCCCAGGCCCCACCCGAGTTGGCGAGGAAGACCGCCATCAGGGTGCCGGCGCCGATCGCACCGGCCAGGAAGCCGGCCAGGGCGGTGGCACCGAGGCCGAAGCCGACGGCGATCGGTGCGAGCACCGCCAGCAGCCCGGGCGTGACCAGCTCGCGCAGCGAGTCCTTGGTGACGATGTCGACGACCTTGCCGTACTCCGGACGGCCGGTGCCCTCCATGATCCCGGGGATCTCCCGGAACTGACGGCGCACCTCGTAGACCACGGCACCTGCGGCCCGGGCCACGGCGTTGATCGCCAGCCCCGAGAACAGGAAGACCACGCTCGCGCCCAGCAGGACCCCGACGATGACGGCCGGGTTGAAGACGCTGAAGTCCAGCAGGTGGGCCTCGTCGGCGCCGACGTTCGCCTTGCGCACCGCGTCGAAGACCGAGGTCGCGTAGGACCCGAACAGCGCGGTCGCGGCGAGTACGGCGGTCGCGATCGCAATGCCCTTGGTGATCGCCTTGGTGGTGTTGCCGACCGCGTCGAGCTCGGTGAGGATCTGGGCGCCCTCGGGGCTGACGTCCCCGGACATCTCGGCGATGCCCTGAGCGTTGTCGGAGACCGGACCGAAGGTGTCCATGGCGACGATCACGCCGACCGTGGTGAGCAGACCGCAGCCGGCCAGCGCCACCGCGAAGAGCGAGACCGTCAGGGTCGCGCCGCCGAGCAGGTAGGCGCTGAAGACGGCCGCACCGATCACCAGCGTCGTGTAGACCGCCGACTCGAACCCGACCGAGAGGCCGGAGAGGATCACGGTCGCGGCGCCGGTCAGCGACGTCTTGCCGACGTCCTTGACGGGGCGGTACTCGGTGCCGGTGAAGTAGCCGGTCAGCGCGAGGATGCCGGCCGACATCACGATGCCGATCACCACCGCGGTGGAGGCGATGAAGCGCGGGTCCCCGTCGATGCTGGCGAACTCCTGGCCGAAGCCGGCGAAGGTGCCGGGCAGGTAGACGTAGGAGAGGACCACGCTGGCCACGGCGGCGATGCCCGAGGAGAGGTAGAACGACCGGTTGATCGTGGTCAGGCCGTTCTCGCCGGCCTTGGGCTTCGTCAGGTAGACGCCCGCCACGGCGGTGAGCGCGCCGATGGCCGGGATCAGCAGCGGGAAGACGAGGCCCTTGTCGCCGAAGACCTGCGAGCCGAGGATCAGGGCCGCCACCAGGGTCACGGCGTACGACTCGAAGAGGTCGGCCGCCATACCGGCGCAGTCGCCGACGTTGTCGCCCACGTTGTCCGCGATCGTCGCGGCGTTGCGCGGGTCGTCCTCGGGGATGTTGTTCTCGACCTTGCCGACCAGGTCGGCACCGACGTCGGCCGCCTTGGTGAAGATGCCGCCGCCGACCCGCATGAACATGGCCAGCAGGGCGGCACCGAAGCCGAAGCCCTCGAGCACGTTGGGCGCCTTGTCCTGGAACATCAGGACGACGATGCTCGCGCCGAGCAGACCCAGGCCGACGGTGAGCATGCCCACCATGGCGCCGGTGCGCAGACCGATCCGCATGGCGGGTTCGCGACCCACCTCGTTGGCAGCCGCCGCGACGCGCAGGTTGGCCCGCACGGCGAGGTTCATGCCGAGGTAACCGACCGTGGCCGAGAAGCCGGCGCCGACCAGGAAGAACACCGAGCGGAAGATCCGGACGGCGAAGTCGTCGGCGGGCAGAGCGAGCAGCAGGAAGAACGCGACCGCCGCGAAGATGGCGAGGGTGCGGAACTGCCGAGCCAGGTAGGCGTTGGCGCCTTCCTGCACCGCCTGGGCGATGTTCTTCATGTTGTCGGTGCCCTCACCGGCGGCAAGAACCTCTTGGCGGAACATCGCAGCCATGGCAAGCGCGCCGAGCGCGATCAGTGCCACCACGATGACCAGTACGAGGTTGCCTCCGGAGACGTCCACGACTGCGGGAAGCATCCCGGTCATGTTTTCTCCTCCTGGGAAGTGATTCAGGTCTCACGAACGCTGGGGAGTCTACGCACGGACCGGCCCGGGAGCGCACGTCCGTGTGACGGGCGCCACACGTGTCGGCGACTTCCGGAGGTGGGCACCGCCGGACGCGGCCCGGAACGGCGGGCGGCTCCGGGCATGACGAAGGCCCGGAGCACGATGCTCCGGGCCTTCGTCGAGGTCGGGGGGCGGGTCGACGACCCGCCGGTTCAGTGGGCCGCGAGCGCTGCTTCGGCGGTCTCGTGGATCACGAAGACCTTGGCCAGGCCGGTGATCCGGAAGATCTTGAGCAGCCGGTCCTGGTTGCACACCAGCTGGAGCGAACCGTCGTGCGCGCGCACCTTCTTCAGGCCGCCGACGAGGACGCCGAGCCCGGTCGAGTCGAGGAACTCCACCGCTTCCATGTCGAGCACGAGGTCATACACGCCCGCGGCGACCAGTTCAGTGATCTTGTCGCGCAGCTTGGGTGCGGTGTAGACGTCGATCTCGCCACCGACGGCAACGATGGTCCGACCACCGACTTCGCGCGTCGCAAGAGTCAGATCCACGTGTTCTCCCTGGGGCCATGCCGGAACCGTGCTGGGTGTCAGCACGGTGGGGGTCCGGTCATCTGGTCAATGAAACCACGCGCACGGTAGCACCGCATCTAGAAGTTGCCGAGAACGACGACCGTCACCCGGGACTGTCGGCGGGCTTTGGGAGACTCCAGGAGTGAAATCCGCCGACCGACCCTCCCCCGCTCGGATCAGCGGACTGGTCGACCGGTTGAGCTCGGTCCCCGGGCGTGAGGAGCGGCTCACCCACCTGGAGGTGCTGCCGCCCCGGGCAGCCGTGACGGCCCCCTGGCCGAAGTGGGCCGACCCGTCAGTTGTGGTTGCCTTCACCGAGCGGGGGGTGCGCCAGCCATGGGGCCACCAGGTCGCCGCCGCCGAGCTGGCCCACGCCGGTGAGCACGTCGTGCTCGCCACCGGCACCGCCTCCGGCAAGTCGCTGGCCTACCAGCTGCCGGCGCTCACCGCGGTGCTCGGCTCACGCGGACCTCGGGGCCAGCGTGGCGACACCGTTCTCTACCTGGCCCCTACCAAGGCGCTGGCGCAGGACCAGCTCAGCGGCCTGCACGAGCTGGCCCGGGCCGGTGGGCTCGACGTCCGCTTCACCACCCACGACGGCGACAGCAGCCACGAGCAACGCGACTGGGCGCGCGACCATGCCGACTACATCCTGACCAACCCGGACATGCTGCACCGCTCGCTGCTGCCCGGTCACCAGCGCTGGGCGTCGTTCCTAGGGTCGCTCTCCTATGTCGTCGTCGACGAGTGCCATCACTACCGAGGCGTCTTCGGGGCCCACGTCTCGCACGTGCTGCGCCGGCTGCGGCGGATCTGCGCGTCGTACGGCGCCCACCCGACGTTCGTGCTCGCCTCGGCCACGGTCGCGGAGCCAGAGGTGGCCGGCCAGCGCCTGACCGGCCTCCCGGTCCGGGCGGTCACCACCGACGACTCGCCCCGCGGGCAGGTGGCCCTGGCGCTGTGGGAGCCACCGTTCACGTCGTACACGGGAGAGAACGGCGCTCCGGTACGTCGGGCCGCCTCCTCCGAGACCGCCGACCTGCTGGCCGACCTGGTCGCCGAGGACGTCCGGACCCTGGCGTTCGTCCGCTCGCGGCGCGGCGCCGAGCAGGTGGCGATCACCGCTGCCGAGCTCCTTGCCGAGGTCGACCCGTCACTTCCGGCGCGGGTCGCGTCGTACCGCGGGGGGTACCTGCCCGAGGAGCGGCGCGCGATCGAGAACGCACTGCGGCGAGGCGAGATCACCGGGCTGGCCGCCACCAATGCTCTCGAGCTCGGCATCGACATCAGCGGGCTGGACGCCGTGCTGATGGCGGGCTTCCCGGGCACCCGGGCGGCGCTGTGGCAGCAGGTCGGCCGCGCCGGTCGAGGGGCTCAGGACGCGCTCGGCATCCTGGTGGCCCGCGACGACCCGCTGGACACCTATCTCGTGCACCATCCGGAGGCACTGCTCGGCCGGCCGGTGGAGGCGAGCGTCTTCGACCCGAGCAACCCCTACGTGCTCGGCCCACACCTGTGCGCGGCGGCCCACGAGATCCCGCTGGTCGAGGCCGACCTGCCGATGTTCGGGCCGACCGCCGCCGAGGTGCTCACCGCGTTGACCGACGCCGGCCTGCTGCGCCGCCGGCCCCGCGGATGGTTCTGGACGGATCGTCGTCGCGCGTGCGACCTGGCCGACATCCGCTCCACGGGCGGATCGCCGGTGCAGCTGGTGGAGGCGGAGTCGGGGCGGGTGATCGGGACCGTCGACGCCGCCAGCTCGCACGGGACGGCCCACCCAGGCGCGGTGTACCTGCACCGCGGGGAGACCTGGCTGGTGCAGTCGCTCGACCTGGAGCACCACGTCGCGCTGATGGAGCGGGCCGAGCCCGCCTACTCGACCTCGGCTCGGGAGGTGACCGAGATCTCGGTCGTGGGTGAGCGTGAGCACGAGGCCTGGGGTGGGTGTCGCCTCTCCTTCGGAGACGTCGACGTCTCCCACCAGGTCGTGTCGTTCCTGTCCCGGCGGCAGCCGGGGGGTGAGGTGATCGGCGAGACGCCGCTCGACCTGCCCGAGCGTTCGCTGCGCACCTCGGCGGTGTGGTGGTCGGTGCCCGAGCATGTCCTGGTCGAGAGCGGGCTGGCTGCCGCGGACCTCCCGGGCGCGGCCCACGCCGCCGAGCACTGCTCGATCGGGCTGCTGCCGCTCTTCGCCACCTGCGACCGCTGGGACATCGGGGGCGTCTCCACGGCGGTACACGCCGACACGGGCCAGTTGACGGTCTTCGTGTACGACGGCCACCCGGGCGGGGCCGGCTTCGCGGAGCGCGGCTTCCATGCAGCGCGCGCATGGTTGACCGCGACCCGCGAGGCGATCCTGTCCTGCGGGTGTGCCGACGGATGCCCGTCCTGCATCCAGTCCCCCAAGTGCGGCAACCAGAACAACCCCTTGGACAAGGCGGGGGCTGCGGCGCTGCTCGGCCTGCTGCTCAGCGACGCCGGTCCGCGGCCTGACTGACCCCGGCCCGCACCGGGGGTGCGAGGCACCTCCTGGCGGGCCGGGGTCAGTCAGGTGAGGCGCTCGGGTCCGGCTCGGGCGCGCCCCGGGAGCTCCGTGCGGGACATCCACCAGCTCGGACCGAGGACCACGACCACGACGCTCACCTCCCGGCCCGCGACCGCGCACTCGGTGAGCCGAGCGTCATTGGCCTCGGCGATCGATGCCCCCACCTCGCACGGCGGGGCGCCGTCGCGCAGCGCGCCCGCGGCCGCCAGCGCGGTCAGGTCGGCGGCGGACTGGGCGGACCGGTGGGCCCGCACCAGTCCGCCCGCCACGGCCAACCCGAACGCCACCAGGACCAGCAGCGAGACGCAGGCC
>NZ_JBFIKK010000170.1:0-5637 GCF_041600255.1 Nocardioides sp.
CGAGCCCGACCGTTGCCGGTCGGGCTCGCGGGATGGCGCTCGGTCAGGGCGGGTCAGAGGGCGACGACGACCTCGGCCACCGAGC
This sequence comes from Nocardioides sp., assembly GCF_041600255.1. GTDB lineage: Bacteria > Actinomycetota > Actinomycetes > Propionibacteriales > Nocardioidaceae > Nocardioides. The sequence continues at coordinate 86 of NZ_JBFIKK010000170.1, forward strand.
CGACCGACGCGACCACCAACTTGTCCACGGGGTCGGACTTCGCCGCCAGCGTGCGCAGCGTCCACTCGCCCTCGCCGGCGAAGAAGCGGAAGTGCCCGGTCGCCGAGGTGGGCACCTCGGCGGTGAACTCGCCGGTCCGGTCGAGCAGGCGCACGTACGCCGGGCTCACCGGCTGGCCGTCACGCGTCACGCGGCCCTGGATGATGGCCTCCTTGGCGACGTTGATGCCGTCGAGCGAGAGACCACCCTCGGTCGCGCCGCACATCAGGCGCTCTGCCCGTCTGCCTGGCCGGGCTCGTCGCCGAGCGCGACCGGCACGCCGACGAGGGAGCCGTACTCGGTCCACGAGCCGTCGTAGTTCTTCACGTTCTCCTGGCCGAGCAGCTCCTTGAGCACGAACCAGGTGTGCGAGGAACGCTCACCGATGCGGCAGTAGGCGATCGTGTCCTTGCTCCAGTCCACCCCGGCGTCGGAGTAGATCTGCTTGAGCTCCTCGTCGGAGCGGAAGGTGCCGTCGTCGTTGGCCGCCTTGCTCCACGGCACGCTCGCCGCGGTCGGGATGTGGCCGGCGCGCTGGGCCTGCTCCTGCGGCAGGTGGGCCGGTGCGAGCAGCCGACCGGCGTACTCGTCGGGGCTGCGCACGTCGACCAGGTTCTGGGTGCCGATCGCAGCCACGACCTCGTCGCGGAAGGCACGGATCGAGGAGTCCTGCTCGGTGGCCGTGTACGTCGTGGCGGCGCGCTCGGGCAGCTCGTCGGTCAGCTCGCGTGAGTCGAGCTCCCACTTCTTGCGGCCGCCGTCGAGGAGCTTGACGTCGGAGTGGCCGTAGAGCTTGAAGTACCAGTAGGCGTAGGCGGCGAACCAGTTGTTGTTGCCGCCGTAGAGCACCACGGTGTGGTCGTTGCCGACCCCCCGCGAGGAGAGCAGCGCCTCGAACTGCTCCTTGTTCACGAAGTCACGACGGACCTGGTCCTGCAGGTCGGTGGTCCAGTCGAGCTTGATGGCGCCACGGATGTGGCCCTTGTCGTACGACGAGGTGTCCTCGTCGACCTCGACCAGGACGATGCTGTCGTCGTCGAGGTGGTCCTCGACCCACTGGGCGGAGACGAGGGAGTTTTCGCGGCTCATGAGGGTGCCTTTCATGCGCGCCGAAGGTCGGCGCAACGGGTCAGGGTGTGGTGTGCGGGTGGACGGGTCCGGTGGACCCGATGAGGTGAAGCAGGTGGTGAGCGCGGCGCGTCAGGAGGTGACGGCCGTGCGGGCGGAGCCGGCGGAGATGCGCTTGAGGAGCAGGTACATCTCGCAGCCCAGGCAGAACGCGAACACCGCGTTGAGCAGCGCGGCCGCCAGGGCGAAGCCCACGGCCACGAGACCGACGACGGTCGCCCCGGTCAGGAAGCCGACCAGCGCCACCACCGCGAAGGCGAGGCCGACACCCTGCGCGAAGCGCGGCGGAGCCACGTCCTCGAGCTCGGTCGGCGCCGCCAGGCGGGGGCGGACGAAGGTCTTGAACAGGTAGGCCTGCGGAGTGTGCTGCACCCCGAAGCCCGCCCCGATGGCGAAGAAGCCGGTCTGGAGCGCCAGCAGGACCAGCGCCGCCGGGTGCGGGGCCAGCAACAGGATCACGGCGAGCACGACCGAGGTCAGCGCGGCGCCGAACTGCGGACCACGCGGGTCGATCCGCTGCGGGGTGCCGGCCGGGGGCGTGGTGTGGCCCGGAGTGCGGGTGGCGTTCAGGGTGGACATGTCTCTCCTGCGGACGGTGCGGAATGGCCTGGGCGGGGCACGGGGCGTCACGGGTTCGCCGTACGGCGAGGGGATGGGTTCCTCGATCAGCAGGCTGCCAGCGCTCCGAGGAGCGGGTTCAGCGGCGTGACGAGGGGTGGGTGACGCGACCCGTCAGGACATTCGACACAGCGACGAGTGCATGCGGCAGTGGTCCACTGCGCGGCGCTTCGTCAGCATGGTCGAGAACATGGAGAGAACAGTAGGGCGACCTGTCGCCGGCACGAAACCAGTCGTCCCACCTGTCGAGACAAGTGTCCGAATCGTGGACATCAGACGGCCGCCTCGAGTGCGGAGAGCACCTGCTCCTTGCGAGGAGCGCCCGACGCCCGGGCGACCTCGACCCCGCGGCTGTCCAGCACCAACGTGGTCGGAGTGCGCAGCACCCCGAGCCGGCGTACCAGTTCCAGGTGGTGCTCGGCGTCGATCTCGACGTGGACCACGCCGGGCACCGCCTCGGCGATGTCGGCCAGGACCCGGCGGGTGGCGCGGCAGGGGGCGCAGAAGGCGGAGGAGAACTGGAGCAGGGTGGCCCGCTCCCCCAGCTCGTGGTCGATGTCGGCGCCGTGCAGGACGGAGAGGGGAGCCTCGTCCGGCAGCGGCTCGCCGCCCTTGACCCGGTGGGTGCCCGAGAAGCGTCCGTCGACCACGGCGCGGTAGAGGCCGAAGGCGGTCGCCAGCGCGACGGCGGCGATCAACACCCAGGCTCCTGTGGTCATGGCGGGCTCAACACTGGCACAGGCCCCAGCATTCCGCCGAGGTCAGTCCGGGTCGCGGAGCCGGCGCACCTCGTCCTCGAGCTCGAGGACCTTCGCGATCCCGGCGAGATTGAGACCGTCGGCCAGCAGCTCCCGGATCCGGACCAGACGCTCCAGGTCGTCCTCGCTGTAGAGACGGGTCCCACCCGCGGTCCGCTCGGGCTCGAGCAGGCCCTTGCGCTCGTAGACGCGGAGGTTCTGCACCTCCATCGAGACCATCTCGGCAGCCACCGAGATGGCGAAGACACCGCGACTGCTGTCGCTCATCGGAACACCTCGATCGATCGGGGGGAGAGGGCTTGACGGATCGTATCGTGCGATATACAAAATGTGTATCCGCCGTTACAACTCGGCGGCCCACAACGAGACCTTCAGAGGAGGAAACGTGATGTTGCTGCGCACCACCGACCCGTTCCGCGATCTCGATCGCCTCACCCAGCAGATCCTGGGCACCACCAACCGGCCGGCGGTGATGCCGATGGACGCCTGGCGCGAGGGCGACCGCTTCGTGATCGAGTTCGACCTGCCCGGTGTCGCCAAGGACAGCGTCGACCTCGACGTGGAGCGCAACGTGCTGACGGTCCGCGCCGAGCGCGTGGCCCGCAACGGTGACTGGGAGATGCTCGCCTCCGAGCGGCCGCGCGGCGTCTTCAGCCGGCAGCTCGTCCTGGGCGACAACCTCGACCTCGAGAACATCGAGGCGTCGTACGATGGCGGAGTACTGCGGCTCGTCGTCCCGGTTGCCGAGAAGGCCAAGCCCCGCAAGATCGAGATCTCCACGGGCGACCAGGACAGGACCGCGATCGAGGCCTGATCCACCACTGACGTCGTACGTCTCTCGGGTTACGCACACGAGAACGACGTATGACACCACGACGAGGGCCGTCCCGGGGGGGTCGGCCCTCGTTGCGAGTCCCGGGTCAGTTGACCTCGTCGGCGACCTCGATGTCGAAGTTCGCCGTCCCGTCCTCGACCGAGGTGACCACGACGTAGACATCGATCGTGTCCCCGCCGGCCGACAGCACGCAGGTCATCTCGGCACCCACCTCGGCATCCAGGTCTCCGGGGCACGAGACGTCGTCCGGCTCCTCGCCGACCTGGGCCGCCAGCTCGGCGGAGATCTGCTCCTCCACGTCGGCGCGGTCGACGGCGCTGGCCGAGCAGCCGGTGAGGCTCACCGCGGCGAACGAGAGGGCAACAGCAAGGGGAGCGAGCGGGCGCATGGCGAACCTCCAACTGGGCTGGGCGCCGACCTGACGTCCGAGTCCCTTGCTACCAGCCCGGCGGCCCTGCCCGGCCCGGAACGACGCAAGTCACCCGCCGGCGAACGGCGGCAGGAACTCCACGGTGGCCCCGGGCGGGACCATCACGTCGTCGGGGTCCTCGGCCGACACGGGCCGCTCCCCCACCAGCACCGAGCACACCTCCAACACGTCGGCCAACCGGCTCCCGGGGTGCAGTGCCACGGCGCGACGGACCACCTCGGTCAGGCGCAGCGGGCCCTCGACGGGGAGGTCGTCACCCGCCACCCCGGCCGCTGACTTGGCTGCCGCCCAGTAGTGCACGGCGATGACGCGCGTCTCATCCGCCTGCGAACCAGCCTTCTCGACGCCCATGGTTCGGTATTCTTCCACCCACGCGAAGCCCGCGACCCGGCACGACGTCGCGGTCTCCGCCCCCGAGGGAGGAGAGCACGATGGGCACCTTGCTGCTGCTCACGAGCGCGCTCCAGCCCTCCGCCGAGGTGCTCCCGGCCCTGAGCCTGCTCGGCCACCAGGTCAAGATCCTGCCCGCCGAGGGCAGCGCCCTGCTCGAGGCGCCCGACGCCGACCTGCTGCTCGTCGACGGTCGCCAGGACCTCGCCCCCGCCCGGGACCTCTGCCGACTGATCCGCACCACCGGCACCGACGTACCCGTCCTGCTGGTGGTCACCGAGGGCGGCCTCTCCGTGGTGACCCACGACTGGGGCATGGACGACGTCGTCCTGCACACCTGCGGACCCGCCGAGCTCGAGGCGCGGATCAAGCTCGCCATCGGGCGGCTCGACGCCCAGCGCGAGGCCGAGGACCCCGAGTCGCACGTGATCCGCTCCGGCGAGGTGGTCGTCGACGACATCACCTACACCGCCCGGATCGGCGGACGCCCGCTCGACCTGACGTTCAAGGAGTTCGAGCTGCTCAAGCACCTGGCCCAGCACCCGGGTCGGGTCTTCAGCCGTCAGCAGCTGCTGCAGGAGGTCTGGGGCTATGACTACTTCGGCGGCACCCGCACCGTCGACGTCCACGTCCGGCGGCTGCGCGCCAAGCTCGGGCCGGAGAACGAGACCCTGATCGGCACCGTGCGCAACGTCGGCTACCGGTTCGTGCTGCTGACCAAGCAGTCGACCGACGAGCTCGAGGACCAGCACGCCGACCAGGACGCCTGAGCGCGTCCGCCCCGGAGCCGCTGCCTCGTGCGTGCCGTCGTCCAACGCGTCGCCTCGGCGTCCGTGACCGTGGCCGGAGAGCAGGTCGGCTCGCTGGCGCAGCCGGGGCTGCTGGTCTACCTCGGCATCACCCACGACGACGGCGCGGCCGAGGTCGACTGGATGGCCCGCAAGGTCTGGTCGGCCCGGCTGCTGCGCGACGAGCAGTCGGCCTCCGACGTCGACGCACCGCTGCTCGTGGTCAGCCAGTTCACCCTGTACGGCGACGCCCGCAAGGGACGGCGGCCCACCTGGGAGGCCGCCGCGCCCGCCTCCGTCGGCGAGCCGCTGTACGACGCCTTCTGCGTGGCGCTGGAGCGCCTGGGCGCCCGGGTCGAGCGCGGCATCTTCGGCGCGGACATGCAGGTCGCCTCGGTCAACGACGGCCCGATCACGCTGATCCTGGATCGGCCGCCACCGGCTCGCGGCGGCCGACCCTCCTAGGGTGGTCGCCGTGACCACCCTGGACCGGATCCTCGACCTCGCCGCGGCCGCCGCGGCCGCCGACGGCACCGACCCGCTCGACGAGCCGACCCGGCTGACCC
>NZ_JBFIKK010000171.1:0-5431 GCF_041600255.1 Nocardioides sp.
AGGCACCGGGCTCACCCTGCGCACAGCGCTTCGGGGTCGAGGCGGAACCGGACCCGCTCACCGGGTCGCCGCTGCGCGCACTGCCACAGGTCTTCCTCGCGGACCACGGCCACCACGGGGTAGCCCCCGGTCGTCGGGTGGTCGGCGAGGAAGACGACCGGCTCACCGCTGGGCGGCACCTGGACGGCCCCGAGCACCATGCCCTGACTCGCGAGCTCTTCGTGGCGACGGCGTTCGAGGCTGGCGCCCGCGAGCCGCAGCCCCACCCGGTTGGAGTCGCCCAGCACGACGTACGGCGCCTGGCAGAGCGTCTCCAGCGCCTCGGCGCCGAACCAGTCGACCTGCGGTCCCGCCGAGATCCGCAGCGGTCCAGGCGCGGGCAGGCGCGGGGTGTCGAGCGCGCGCGGCGCCTGGCTGGATGCACCGACCGGCAGCAGCTGCCCGCCGGCCACGACGGGTGGCCCGACCCAGGCCAGGGTGTCCGTCGACCGCGATCCGAGCACCTCCGCGACGTCGATGCCACCGGCCACCGCGAGGTAGGAACGCACACCGGAGTCGGGGACGCCCAGGTGGAGGGTGGAGCCCGCGCCGATCCACTCCGGCTCCCCGAAGCTCCGGGCGACGCCGTCCACCAGCACCGGGCACGGCGCTCCGGTGACGGCGATCCAGTGCCCGCGGCCCTCGGCGCGTACGACGAGCCCCCCGAGCGTGGTCTCGAGCACGGCGCGGCCGGCGTCGTTGCCGACCAGACGGTTGCCGAGCCGGGCGGCGGGCGGGTCGAGGGCGCCGGCCCGGGGTACCCCGAGGTGGGCCAGCCCGGGCCGGCCCCGGTCCTGCACGGTCGTCAGGGGTCCCGGCTCGAGCACCCGCAGGCTCATCGGGCGACGAACCGGACACGGGTGCCGGGGACCAGCAGGGCGGGTCGCGCCCGCTCCTGGTCCCACAGCACGGTGGTGGTCCGGCCGAGGATCCGCCAGCCCCCCGGCGAGGCGGTGGGGTAGACCGCGCACCACTCCCCTGCCACCGCGACCGCTCCGGCCGGCACCCGGGGGCGCGGCGAGTCGAGCCGGGGCACGTGGAGCCGGGCCGGAAGGCCGGACAGGTAGGCGAAGCCGGGAGCGAAGCCGCAGAACGCCGCCACGAACTCCATCCGGGTGTGCGATTCGATGACCTCCTCGACCGACTGACCCCAGCGCTCGGCGACGTCGGCGAGGTCGGCACCGTCGTACTCGACCCCGATCTCGACGAGCTCGCCGGGCGGCGTCTCGGTGCCGGGCGTCCAGCCGGCCAGCCGTTCGCGCACCTGCCCCGGGTCGTCGACACCGTCGAGCAGGACGCTGCCGGCTGCCGGGACGACCTCCTGGAGGTTCAGTTCCCCGGCCCGGACCAGCTCGCGGACCCGGGCAGCGAGCGCGAGAGCCTGCGTGGCGTCGTCGGTCTCGACGAGAAGGGCTCGACGGCCCACGGGCGTGAGATGCACGCCGCCCAGTCTGCCCCGCATCGACGCGGCACGGAACGGCCCTGGAAATGGATGGAGGGGCTCCCGGCGGTATGAGCGTCAGGAGCCCCTCACGGGTGGTCGGGGGGTGACGCCCGACCGAACCGAACCGCCCCTGGGACCCCGCCGCCCCCGTCACCGGGCCGACGCGGCGAGTGCCTCGCCGTACGGGTCCTCGTTCCTGCTCGATCCCCGGTCCTGCTGCCTGCCGTGCGACCTGCAGTGGATCCGGTAGGAGAGTTCTACGCCGTGGCGCGTCGCGTCACAAGGGGTTCGAGGACTCGTGCCGGACATTCCTCCGGTCCCACAAGGCCCTCCCCAGAAAGGTCTGCGTTCTCCACAGGACATCCCCCGATCTCCACAGCCTGCGGACTGGACCTGTGGACAAGCCCGTTCGGCTGGTCAGAGCCCCCGGAGCTGGTGCCCGGCTGCCTCCAGCGCCCGTCGTACGGCGCGGGCGTGCTCGACGGCCCCCGGGTGGTCGCCGTGCACGCACAGCGAGTCGAGCTCCGGCTCGGCTCCGGCCGCGAGCTCGAGGGCATGATCGGCGATCCGATCCGCATCCGCGATCAGCGCCCCCGGCTCCGAGCGCGGCACCAGCCGGCCCTGCGCGGTGTAGGCACGGTCCGGGAAACCCTCGAGCAGGACCCGGCGGCCGGCGGCCGTGGCGAGGTCGAGGAGCACGCCGCCGGGCAGCCCCAGCACCGGCAGGTCACCGGAGCCGGCCAGCACGGCCAACGCCTGCGCCTCGTCGTCGAGCACCCGGTGGTAGAGAGCCCCGTGCGGCTTGAGGTAGCGCACCACACTGCCCTCCTCGCGCGCGATGTCGCTCAGGATCCCGACCTGCTCGGCGACCTGCTCGGCCAGCACCTCGGCAGCGACGTCGCGAGCCACCCGTCCGAAGTTCTCCCGATCGTCGTAGGAGACCTGGGCCCCGATCGACACCCCGAGCGCGGCTGCCTGACCGCAGACCGCGCGCATGATGCGCGCATTGCCGGCGTGGTAGCCGCACGCCACGTTCGCCGAGGTGACCACCCCGAGCAGAGCGGTGTCGTCGGTGATCTCCTCACCGAGGTCGGCGTTCAGGTCGAGCGGGCGGGGCTCGGCGGGGACGCGAGGGACGGCAGGCACACACCCGAAACTACCGCCGATAGGCTCGTTCACCATGGAGTCCCCCCTTGCCGCACCCGTGGCCGCCCGTCGGCCCGTGACCACCGCGTTCCACGGGGAGCAGCGGGTCGACGACTACGACTGGCTGCGCGCCAAGGACGACCCCGAGGTCGTCGCGTACGTCGAGGCGGAGAACGCCTTCACCGAGCAGCGGACCGCGCACCTGTCCGAGCTGCGGCAGCAGATCTTCGACGAGATCCGCGCCCGCACCCAGGAGACCGACCTCTCCGTGCCCACCCGCAACCGTGGTCACTGGTACTACGCCCGCTCCTTCGAGGGCCGCGAGTACGGCGCGAGCTGCCGCGTGCCGATCCGCGGCGAGGACGACTGGACCCCGCCGCAGCCGGCCGAGGACTGCTCCCCCGATGAGCCGGCCCTGCCGGGCGAGGAGCTGCTGCTCGACCTGAACGCGTTGGCCGAGGGCCATGAGTTCTTCTCCCTCGGCGGATCGTCGGTGAGCCCGGACGGCGCCCTGCTCGCCTACTCGACCGACGTCGTGGGCGACGAGCGCTACACCGTGCGGATCAAGGACCTGGCCAGCGGCGACCTGCTCTCCGACGAGATCGTCGGGGTCATCGGTGGTGCCACCTGGGACCGCGCCGGCGAGTACGTCTACTACACGACCATCGACGAGTCGTGGCGCGCCGACAAGATCTGGCGGCACCGGATCGGCACCGAGCAGGGTGAGGACGAGCTGGTCCACCACGAGCTCGACGCCCGCTTCTGGGTCGGCGTCGGTCGCAGCCGCAGCGACCGCTTCCTGATGATCGCGTCGGGCTCGAAGACCACCTCCGAGTACCGCTATCTCGACGCCGACGAGCCGGAGGCCGGGTTCCGGGTCTTCGCGCCGCGGGTGGAGGGGCTGGAGTACTCCCTGGACCACGCGGTGCTGGGGGGCGAGGACCGGTTCCTGGTGCTGCACAACCACACCGGGCCCGACTTCGAGCTCGCCCTCGCCCCGGTCTCCCCCACCACCCACGAGGCCTGGCAGCCGCTGATCGCCCACGACCCGGAGGTCCGGATCGAGGACGTGGACGCGTTCGCCGGCCACCTCGTGGTGCACCAGCGCAGCAAGGGCCTGACCCAGCTGCGCGTGCTGCACCTGGGCTCCACGCCGGACGAGCTGGTGACCGACGACCACTTCGTCGAGTTCGACGAGGAGATCTACACCGTGGGCTCAGGGAGCAACCCCGGGTTCCACCAGCCGGTGATCCGGCTCGGGTACACCTCGATGGCCGTGCCGTCCTCGGTCTACGACTACGACGTCCGCAGCCGGCAGCTGACGCTGCTGCGTCGTACCCCGGTCCTGGGCGGCTACGACCCCGCCGACTACGAGGAGCACCGACTCTGGGCCACCGCCGCGGACGGCCGGCAGGTGCCGATCTCGATCGTCGCGCGACGTGACGCCCGAGCAGCCGGCGAGCCGATTCCGGTGCTGCTCTACGGCTACGGCGCCTACGAGGCGTCCATGGACCCGTACTTCTCGATCCCGCGACTCTCGTTGCTGGACCGTGGTGCGGCGTTCGCGATCGCCCATGTCCGCGGCGGCGGCGAGATGGGGCGCCGCTGGTACGACGAGGGCAAGCTCGCGCACAAGCAGAACACCTTCTCCGACTTCATCGCCTGCGCCCGCCACCTCGTGGACACCGGGTGGACCACACCGGAACGCCTGGTCGCCGAGGGCGCGAGCGCCGGCGGCCTGCTGATCGGCGCCGTGGTCAACCAGGCACCCGAGCTGTTCGCGGGCGCGGTCGCAGGGGTCCCGTTCGTGGACGCCCTGACCTCGATGCTCGACTCGACCCTGCCGCTGACCGTCACGGAGTACGACGAGTGGGGCAACCCCGAGGCCGACCCCGAGGTCTACGCCTGCCTGCGGGCGTACGCGCCCTACGACAACGTGACCGCCCAGGACTACCCGCCGATCCTGGCCGAGACCTCGTTGAACGACACCCGGGTGCTCTACGTCGAGCCGGCGAAGTGGGTCGCGAAGCTGCGGGCCACGGCGACCGGTCGACGCGACTTCCTGCTGCGCACCGAGATGAGCGCCGGCCACGGCGGCGTCTCGGGGCGCTACAAGTCATGGCACGACCGCGCCTTCACCCTGGCCTGGATCCTCGAGCGGATGGGCCTGGCCGACGGAGCCGGCACGCCCGGCGCGCAGACCGAGCCGGAACTGAGAACTCCCTGAGAGTTCCGGGTTGTCGCAACTCCGACCAATCCCTGTACGTCCTTGCCTACGAAGACTCCATGCATCCCACCGGGAATCTCCGGGTACCACGGGACGTTGGACCGGACGTGAGGCGTTGTCTCGACAACGTCCATGACAGAGGAGGGCGTGGCATGGCAGTACGCACCGCAACCAGGACTCGCGAGATCGAGGGTCGGGACAGTGTGGGTCTCTACCTCGACGAGATCGCGCGCACGCCCCTGCTCGACGCGGTCACCGAGGTCGAGCTCGCCAAGACGATCGAGGCCGGTCTGATGGCCAAGGCCCTGCTCGCCGAGGGCCGGGTCGGCCGGCGCAAGGGCGGAGCCCCGATGTCCGCCACCCAGGAAGAGCTGGAGTGGCTGGTCGAGGAGGGCGAACGAGCCGTCCAGACCTTCATCACCGCCAACCTTCGCCTGGTCGTCTCCATCGCGCGCAAGTACGGTCGCGCGCAGATGCCGATGCTCGACCTGATCCAGGAGGGCAACACCGGCCTGATCCGCGCCGTCGAGAAGTTCGACTACGCCAAGGGCTACAAGTTCTCCACCTACGCCACC
>NZ_JBFIKK010000172.1:0-5381 GCF_041600255.1 Nocardioides sp.
GACTGCCCGCGAGTGCCATGCCGATGGTCGACGTCCGGGGGCTGCACGTCCGGTTCGGTCAGGTGGAGGCGGTCGCCGGCATCGACCTCGCGGCGTACGGCGGACAGGCCACCGCCCTGCTCGGCCGCAACGGCGCCGGCAAGTCGACCACGATGCGGGTGCTGGCCGGGGTGGTCCCGCCGACCGAGGGTCACGTCACCGTCGCCGGGTACGACGTCCGCACCGCCACGCTGGCCGCGCGTCAGTCCAGCGGCTACTGCCCCGACGTCGGTGGACTGGTCCCGCGGGCGACCGCTTGGGAGCACCTGCAGCTCTCCGCTCGGCTGCGCCGGATGACCGACTGGGAGCAGGGCGCCCGGGACCTCCTCGAGCGTTTCGAGCTGGGCGACGCCACCCACCGGGTGACGGCCGGCTACTCGCACGGGATGGGCCGCCGGCTGTCCGTCCTGCTCGCGGCCCTGCACGAGCCCGCGGTGCTGCTGCTCGACGAGCCGTTCGACGGGGTCGACCCGATCGGCGTCGAGGCCACCCTGGACGTGATCGCCCAGGCCCGGGCCCGCGGCGCCTGCGTCCTGGTCTCCACGCACCTGCGCGAGCTGGCGATCGAGGCCTGCTCCACCGTGCTGGTCCTGCGCGGTGGCGCCCGGGTGGCCAGCACGGACGCCCGCGACATGGCAGGCGAGGAGGGGGCCCGTGCCTACCGTCGCCTCCTCGACTGAGCTGATCACCCCCGACCGACCCTGGCCGGTCAAGGCCCGGCACGCGGCCGTCGACGTCACCCACCTGGTCCGGTTCCGGACCTCCGGCTTGCGCCGACGTACGACGGGCCCGGCGCTGGGACTCGGCTTCCTGGTGCTCACCGCGCTGGCCGCCGTGGTCCCGGCCTTCACCGAGGGCGCCGCCTCCAGTGCACGCGCTTCCGACGTCCGCCTCCTGCTGCCCACCGCGATGGCGGGCTTCCTCATCATCGCGGTCGTGGCCGCTGTCGCGTCCGGCGGCGGGCGGGAGCTGATCCCCCGTGACGAGGCGGTCGCCTTCCCGGTCAGCCCCACCACCGACCACCTGGGCGCCCTGCTGCTGGCGCCGCTGAACATCGCCTGGCTGATCCAGGCCTGGTTCCTGCTCGGCGCCACGGCGTACGCGCTGGTGCCGGCGCTGCTGCTGCCGGCGCAGATCGGGATGCTGCTGTGGCTGGCGATCGCCACCGCGCTCGCCCAGGTCGTGGCCTGGGCGATGGAGGCGCTGCGCCGCCGACCGCACGGCGTGGGCGCCGTCCGCGCGCTCGGCGTGCTCGGTGTGCTCGCCGGGCTGGTGCTGCAGCTGTCCGGCCGGCTCACCGACGTGCTCGACCGGATCCCCACGGTGCTGCTGATCGGCGGTCTGACCGAGGGGTGGTCGTGGCGGTGGGCCGGCACGGTGCTGGCCGAGCTGCTGGTGCTCGCCGCCGCCGTCGCCCTGGGTGCGGTGCCCGCCCACCTGGCAGCCCGGCGTACGCCGCGCGACGAGGTGCGCGCGGAGAGCGGCCACCGGCCACCGCGGCCGATGCCGCGCAGCGTGCTGGCCGCCCTGGTCCGTACGGACCGGGCGTCGGTGTGGCGGGCCGTGCCGATGCGTCGCGGTCTGGCGGTGCTGGCCGTCGCGCCCGGCCTGGTCGCGATCGCCGGCGACCTGCCCTGGTCGACGATGACAATCCTGCCCGGCCTGGTCGCCTCCGGTGGCGCGCTGCTCTTCGGTGTCAACGCCTGGTGCCTGGACGGACGCGGTGCCCTGTGGCGCGCGAGCCTGCCGGTCGCGCCGAGCTCGGTCTTCGCGGCCCGGGCCTGGGTGCTGGCCGAGTTCCTGATGGTGGCGGCGGCGGTGACGCTGGCGCTGGCCAGCCTGCGGGCCGGGCTGCCCAACCGGGTGGAGCTGGCCGCCCTGCTCTCGACCTGGGTGGTGGTGACCCTGCAGGTGGTCGCGGCCTCGCTGCGCTGGTCGGCCCGCAACCCGTACCCCGTTGACCTGCGCTCGGCCCGGGCCACGCCGGCGCCTCCGGTCAAGATGGTCGGCTACTCGGCCCGCCTCGCGGTCAGTACGACGCTCACCGGCCTGGTCTTCGGGGCGCTCACCCGGGCGCAGGACTGGCAGGCGCCGGTGCTGGTGGCCTTCGTCTTCCTGTGCTGGTCGGCGTTCCGGCTGGCGCGGACGCGGGCCCGTTGGCTGGACCCGGTCGACCGGGCCCGGGTGGTCACCGCCGTCTCGGCCTGAGCGCCCGGCCCGCTGCGCCGGTCAGGAGGTGGGCGCCGCCCGGCGCTGGCAGTCGGCCTGGGCGGCGCTGAACCGGGCGAGCGCCGGCCCGTCCCAGGCACCGGACAGGGTGTCCACCACGGCAGCCCGCAGCTGCTCGGTCGTCAGGGCCTCGCGCAGGCACTGCGCGTACCTCGCCCGGTCGATCGCGCCGTGGCTGAGCTGTTCCTGGGCCCGGGCCGACTGGTCCACGAAGTCGGCGCAGCTGAACTGGGCGTCCACCCAGGTCCCGGCGTCGTCGCGGGAGAGGATCGGCAGCTCGTCCACCACGTCGTACGACGCGTCCAGGACGCCGGCGCTGCGGAGCTGGTCGGGGGTGGTCCGCGCGAGCAGGGCGTCGGCGAAGCAGCGCGCGTCGGCTCTCTCCGCCCTCGTGGCCCGGGCGCCCACGACGAGCTCGACCAGCCCCGCCCGGATCGCGGTCGTGCTCGCGGTGGCGCCGCCTGTGTCGGAGGAGCCCTCGCCGGTCTCACCGGTCTCGCCGGAGGAGCAGCCACCGAGCAGCAGCAGTGCGGCACCCAGCAGACAGGTCACGGCAGCACGGGTCACGAGCCCTCCTCGGACGTCTCGGCGAACGTCAGGATCATCCCACTAGGGTGCCCGCATGGACTTCTCTCCCTCGCCACGTGCCGCCGACCTCACTGCCCGCGTGGCGGCCTTCATGGCCGAGGAGATCGAGCCGATCGAGCACGCCTACCACCAGGAGCTGGCCGAGCTGCGGCGTACCGGCGACCCGTGGAAGCCGCTGCCGATCCTCGACGAGCTGAAGGCGAAGGCGCGCGCCCAGGGTCTGTGGAACCTCTTCCTCCCGGCCGAGCACGCCGGCGAGTACGCCGCCCGCTTCGGCACCGACGGGGGCGAGGGGCTCACCAACGTCGACTACGCGCCGATCGCCGAGCTGACCGGGCGCTCGGCGATCGCCCCGCTGGTCTTCAACTGCAACGCCCCGGACACCGGCAACATGGAGGTACTGCTGCGCTACGGCACCGACGAGCAGCGCCGGCAGTGGCTGGAGCCGCTGCTGGACGGGACGATCCGCTCCGCGTTCACGATGACCGAGCCCGACGTGGCCTCCTCGGACGCGACGAACATGGCGGCGACCGCGGTGGTCGACGGCGACGAGATGGTGATCAACGGCCGCAAGTGGTGGTCCACCGGCGTGGGCAACCCCGACTGCAAGATCTTCGTCTTCATGGGCCTCACCGACCCCGAGGCCGACCGGCACCACCGGCACTCGATGGTGCTGGTCCCGCGCGACACCCCGGGCGTCCGGATCGAGCGGATGCTCAGCACGATGGGGATCTACGACGAGCCGCTCGGCCACGGCGAGGTCTCCTTCACCGACGTACGTGTCCCGCTGGCGAACGTGATCAGTGGGCCCGGCGAGGCGTTCGCGATCGCCCAGGGCCGGCTCGGTCCCGGCCGCGTGCACCACTGCATGCGGCTGATCGGGCTGGCCGAGCTGGCGCTCGAGCTGGCCTGCAAGCGCGGCCTGGAGCGCAGCGCGTTCGGCAAGCCGCTGGCCTCGCTCGGCGGGAACCGCGAGCGGATCGCCGACGCCCGGATCGCCATCGAGATGGCCCGGCTGCTGGTGCTCAACGCCGCCTGGAAGCTCGACGTGGGCGGCCCGATGAACGCGCTCTCCGAGGTCTCCCAGATCAAGGTGGCGGTGCCGAACATGGCCCAGCAGGTGATCGACATGTCCATGCAGCTGCACGGTGGCGGCGGGCTCTCCGACGACCTCCCGCTCTCCGCGGCCTGGACCTCGGCACGGGCGCTGCGGCTGGCCGACGGGCCGGACGAGGTGCACCGCGGTGTCGTCGCCCGCCTGGAGCTCGGCAAGTACGGCGCCCGACGGTGAGCGCCCCGCTGCGGGTCCTGGTCACCGGGGCCGCCTCCGGGCTGGGGGCCGCACTGGCCGAGGCCTACGAGGCCCGGGGCGCCGAGGTGCTGCGCACCGACGTGAGCATCGACGCCTCTTCCGAGGCCTCCGACGGGCTGCACCTCGACATCACCTCCGACGGCGACTGGGCCGCCGCGCTCGCCCTCGTCGAGCAGCGCTGGGGCGGCCTCGACGTGCTGGTCAACAACGCCGGCGTCGCCGGTGGCGGCCGGCTCGACGTCGCCTCGATGGACGAGTGGCAGTGGATCACCGAGATCAACCTCTTCGGCGTCGTCCGCGGCACCCGGACCTTCGTGCCGATGTTCAAGCGCCAGCGCTCCGGCCGGATCGTCAACGTCGCCTCGCTGGCCGGGCTGGTGCACCCGGCCGGGATGGCGTCGTACAACGCGGTCAAGGCCGCCGTCGTCGCGCTGACCGAGACGACCGGCCACGAGCTGGCGTCGTACGGCGTGAGCGCGCACGTGGTCTGTCCGTCGTACTTCCGGACGAACCTGATGTCCTCGATGCGTGGGGAGGACACCGAGCTGGGGGCCGTGATCGCCCACCTGGTGGAGAGCTCGCCGTTCACCGCCGAGCAGATCGCGGCCGCGGTGCTCGAGGGCATCGACCGCGGCGAGGAGCTGATCGTGCCGGACGCGGCGGCGCGTGCGGCGTACGACCTGAAGCGCACCGACCGGGCGGCGTACGACGCGGTGATGCGGGCGCAGGCCGCCAAGCTCGACGGGAGCGTGTCGGGGTGACGCTCGACGCCGGGAACCCGGCCAAGCGGGTCCGCGACGAGGACTCCTTCGACGTGGCGGCGGTCGCCGACTGGCTACGCGAGAACGCCACGCTGCCGAGTGGATGGGACTCCGGCGACCTGGCCGGTACCCCGGAGGTCCGCCAGTTCCCCGGCGGCGCCTCGAACCTGACCTACCTGCTGCGCTACCCGAGCGTGGATAGCGTGGATGGCGGGGACGGCGTGGCCCGTGACCTGATCCTGCGTCGTCCGCCGGCCGGGGTGAAGGCGGCCAGCGCCCACGACATGGGCCGCGAGTTCCGGATCCAGTCGGCGTTGGCGCCGGTCTTCGACTACGTCCCGGCGATGGTCGGATTCTGTGCCGACGACACCGTGATCGGCTCCGAGTTCTACGTGATGCAGCGACTCGAGGGCACGATCCTGCGCCGCGACCTGCCGTGGCCGCTGACGCCC
>NZ_JBFIKK010000173.1:0-5355 GCF_041600255.1 Nocardioides sp.
CAGCATCAGGATCGGGTTGGTGGCGTCGAGGTAGCCGGTCGACTCGAAGCCGAGCAGGCCCTCGAGGTGACCTTCCTGGAAGATCCAGGTCACCACCCCGAAGCTCGCCGTGATCGAGAACGCGTTCATCAGGATCGCCTTGAGCGGCAGCACCACCGAACCGAAGGCCCAGAACAGCAGCACCAGCATCACGCCGATCACGATCAGGCCCATGATCGGCAGGTGGCTGCCCACCGAGTCGACCAGGTCGACCGTCTCGGCGCTGAGTCCCCCGACGAGAGCGGTCCCGGACTCCGGATCGACGTCGCGGAGGTCCTCGACGATCTGCTGGGACCGCTCGGTCTGGCTGTTGCCGTCCCAGACCGCCCGGAGCAGGGTGACGTCCCCGCGGGTCTCGATGGTCTGCACGTCGATGATGCCGTCGACCCGACGGACCTCCGCGACGTACGACGCCACCTCGTTGCGCGAGGCGCCGTCGACCAGCAGGCTGGCCGTCGAGCGCTCGGGTCCGAACTCGGCGTTCAGCTTCTCGGCGGCGACGTGGCTGGGCGCGTCCTCGGGGAGCACCCGGTGGTCGACGCTGCCCCACTTCACGCCGAGGAAGGGCGAGGCCAGGACGAGCAGGAACGTCGAGACCAGCACGATCACCACGACGGGGCGACGCATCACGGCGTGAGCGAGGCGGGCCCACCAGCCGTGGTCGGACTCGACGACGACGGGGCGCTTGCGACGCCACGGCAGCCGGCCGGCGTCGATCCGACGCCCGAGCAGACGCAGGATCGCCGGCAGCACGGTCAGCGCGGCCGCCATCGCGATCAGGACGGCGGCGACACCGCCGTACCCCATCGAGCGCAGGAAGTTCTGGGGGAAGACGGTCAGCGAGGAGAGCGCGGCCGCGACGGTGAGTCCGGAGATCAGCACCGTGCGGCCTGCGGTGCGCATGGTGGCCCGGATGGCGATCGCCGAGGCGTCGGGGTTGTCTGCCGGGATCACCGCGAGCTCCTCACGGAACCGGCTGATGATGAACAGGGCGTAGTCGATCGCGAGCCCCATGCCGAGCATCGAGATCACGTTGATGGAGAAGACCGAGACCTCGGTGAAGTGGGTGAGCACGCGGACGATCGCCAGGGCGCCGATCACGGCGAGCGCGCCGACCAGGGCAGGCATCGAGGCGGCGACGAGGCTGCCGAAGATCAGCAGCGCGAGCAGGACGACGATCGGCAGCGAGATCTCCTCGGCCCGACGGAGGTCCTCGGCGCTGATCCGGTTGACGTCGCCGTACACCGCGAAGGCGCCGGCGACGTCGGTGTCGAGCTCGTCGGCCTCGAGCGTGGGCTCGAGGATGTCGTAGTTGGTGAGGTACTCGTCCTGGCTGGTGCCCGCGAGCGAGATCAGCACCTGGGCGGAGTGGCCGTCCTTGCTGACCATCGAGGGGTCCTCGACGGCGTAGTACGGCAGGACCGACGTGGTGGTCCCGGCGGGCAGACCGTCGACGACCTGCTGCACGCGCTCGCGGAAGGCGGGGTCGTCGGCGGTCAGCTCGTCGTCGGAGTAGATCGCGACCACGTCGACGGTCTTGTTGCCGAAGACCTTCTGCTCCTGGGCCAGCTCGCGAGCCGACTCGGAGGCGGGGTCGTCGAAGCCGCCCTGGGAGAGGGAGTCGAAGACGCCGAGGCCGTAACCGGCGGCTGCGACGGCCAGCGTCATGCCGAGAAGCAGCACCGCGAGTGCGCGTCGTGCCACGAAGGCACCCCAGCGATCAACCATGATCAGACTCCTGTGACTACACTTCATCTTGGTGAACGGTGTAAACCGTAAACGGTGTAAACTATTGCTGTCAACGTGTCTAGAGCGGAGGGGCTGCGGGTGGTCCAGGAACAGACGCGTCGCGAGCGCCAGCGGGAAGCGACCATCGACGAGATCGTGCGGACCTCACGACAGCTGCTCGCCGAGGGGTCGGAGCTCTCGCTGCGCGCGGTGGCCGCCAGCATGGGGATGACCGCGCCCGCCCTCTACCGCTACGTGGCGAACTACCAGGAGCTCGTCGACCTGGTGGCCTTCGAGATCGACCGGGCTGCCACCGCGACGTTCGAGGCCGCGGCGAACACCCAGCCGGTCGACGACCCCGGGGCACGGCTGGTCTGCGCCTCGGTGGCGTTTCGGCAGTGGGCGCTGGCGAACAAGCGGGAGTTCTCGCTGGTCTTCGCGAACCCGGTCGCCGACCCCTCCTGCATCCGGCGCGACCTGCTCACCGCGGCCAGCTCGGGGCAGCTGTTCACCGACCTGCTGCACGACCTGTGGGTGCAGACCGGCTACCGGATCCCCACCCTCGACGAGCTGCCCGCGCCGGTGGCCGAGGCCGTGAGGGACCCGCTGATCCCCGCCGACCTGGACAAGGTGGCGCCCGAGGACCGGGGGCTGATCTGGGTGTACATGCAGGGCTGGACGATGTTGTACGGCGTGGTGACGCTGGAGGTGTTCGGCCACATGGACCCGCGGATCATCGAGAGCGGGGAGATGTTCGTCGACACCGTCCGGCGGTACGCGGCCGGGCTGGGGATGGCCGACGACTGGGGTCGGCTGGAGCCGATCATGCGCGCCGCGCTGGCTGCTTGAGGGTGTCGGGATCCCCGGATCTCCGGGGATGTTGGCGCTTCCATGGCATTGCAATGGCCTGGAAGCGCAAGGTTCCCCGGATATCCGGGGATCCCGACACCAGCTACTCCAGCAACGAGGCGACCCACTCCGGCACCAGTACGCCGGCAGGCCCGTGCCGCCACTCGTCGAACAGGTGGGTGCCCTCACTCGGCAGCAGGTTCAGCTCGAGGGTCCGCACCCCGCACATCGAGGCGTACTGCACGAACCCGGCAGCCGGGTACACCGCGCCGGAGGTCCCGATCGACACGAACAGGTCCGCGCGCCGGATCGCGTGCTCGATCCGGTCCATCCCGTGCGGGATCTCCCCGAACCAGACCACGTCCGGCCGCAGCTCGCTGACCCCGCATCCCGGACAGGGCGGGAAGTCGCCCAGGTCGCCGGGCCACCGGAACCGCCCACCGCAGCCGCGGCAGAGCGCGGACAGCAGCTCGCCGTGCATGTGCAGCACATTGCTCGACCCGGCCCGCTCGTGCAGGTCGTCGATGTTCTGGGTCACCACCAGCAGGTCGTCGCCCCAGGCGGCCTCCAGCCGGGCCAGCGCCCGGTGCGCGTCGTTCGGCTCCACCGCGGCGAGCGCGGCACGGCGGGCGTCGTAGAAGCGGTGCACCACCGACGGCTGGGCGTCGTACGCCTCCGGGGTCGCCACGTCCTCGACCCGATGTCCCTCCCACAGCCCGTCCGCGTCGCGGAACGTCGGTACGCCGCTCTCGGCCGAGATCCCGGCACCGGTCAGGACGACGACCCGCATCGACTCACCCCCGGCCGTGCACGGCGACGACGTACCCCTCGTCGCCGCGGTACGGCGCCCGGTCCCACCCCGCGAAGCGCTCCACCGACCTCAGCCCGACCCCCAGCAGCGCCGCGTCGACCTCGGCCAGCTCGGTCACCGGGCAGCCCTTCGGCAGGTGCGCGGCGTCCAGACCGAAGCCGCTGACCAGCCGTCCGCCGGGCGCCACGTGCGCCGCGAGCCGCTCGGCCACCGCCGCGACCGTCCCCGGCTCGAGCAGCGGCCAGATGTTGCCCGCCAGCACGACGACGTCGAACGTCGTGCCCAGGTCGACGGTGGCCAGGTCGGCCAGCCGCCAGTCGAGACCGGGCGCCTCGGCCCGAGCCACCTCGAGCATCGGCGGGTCCACGTCGATGCCGACGACGTCGTACCCCAGCTCGTCGAGTCGTACGGCGATCCGGCCCGTCCCGCAGCCGGCGTCAAGGACCCGCGCGGGCGACGGCACCAGCCCGGTCACGAACGCCGCCTCGCCGTGGATGTCCTGCCCGCCCGCCGCCATCCGACGGAACTGTTCGGCATAGGTCCGCGCGTAGTCGGGACCGACGCCCCTGCGCGCGATCTCCTGCCAGCGGGTCACCGGCTCAACCCAGCACCCGGTAGTCGAAGTTGACCTTGAGGCCCTTGACCGACTTCACCTTCGCCCGCACCTTGCCGTCCCGGTCGGCCGGCGCCAGTACGCAGATCGCCTTCGCGCCGACCTCGCCGATCAGCTCGGACTGGCAGACGACCTGGTCGACCCGGTACCCCTGCTTGCGCAGGGACCTGGCGATGTTCTTGGCCACCCGGGTGGCCGGCACGAACGGCGTGGTCACGAACTTGGTCTGCTTGCCGACGATCTCGGTCACCCGGACCCGGACGTCCGCGTCCTGCTTGCCGATGTCGAGGTGACAGTCCTGGGTGGCGCCGACCCGGGCGCCCAGGTCGCCGGCGCAGGTGGCGACCACCTCGACCTCGGGGTCGGCGGCGGTGAACAGCGCCGAGACCTGGGTCTCGAGCTGCGCCTGGCTGACGATCGCGGTCTCGGAGACCTGCGTGGAGCACCCCGACAGCGCGAGCAGCGAGACCGCGACAGCAGCGATGGATCTCATGCAGCGGCTCCTGGCCTGGCGTCCGGGGGCGTGCCGGGGCATCGGGGGCATCGGGTCGCTCAGTAGTACCACGGGAAGGGAGACCAGTCCGGCTCGCGCTTCTCCAGGAACTGGTCGCGGCCCTCGGCCGCCTCGTCGGTCATGTAGGCCAGGCGGGTGGTCTCGCCGGCGAAGAGCTGCTGGCCGACCAGACCGTCGTCGATCAGGTTGAAGGAGTACTTCAGCATCCGCTGGGCCGTCGGCGACTTGCCGTTGATCTTCCGCCCCCACTCCAGCGCCACCGCCTCGAGCTCGGCGTGCGGCACGACCCGGTTGACCATCCCCATCCGGAAGGCGTCCTCGGCGGAGTACTCCTCACCGAGGAAGAAGATCTCGCGGGCGAACTTCTGGCCCACCTGCCGAGCGAGGTACGCCGAGCCGAAGCCGCCGTCGAAGGACCCGACGTCGGCGTCGGTCTGCTTGAAGCGCGCGTGCTCGGCGCTGGCCAGGGTGAGGTCGCTGACCACGTGCAGGCTGTGGCCACCGCCGGCCGCCCAGCCGTTGACCACGCAGATCACGATCTTCGGCATGAACCGGATCAACCGCTGGCACTCCAGGATGTGCAGCCGGCCGAGCTTGGCCTTGTCGACGAACTCGGCCGTCTCACCCTCGGCGTACTGGTAGCCCGTACGCCCCCGGATTCGCTGGTCGCCACCGGTGCAGAACGCCCACTTGTCGTTCTTCTCGCTGGGGCCGTTGCCGGTGAGCAGCACGCAGCCCACGTCGCTGGAGATCCGCGCGTGCTCGAGGACCCGCAACAGCTCGTCGACCGTGTGCGGCCGG
>NZ_JBFIKK010000174.1:0-5312 GCF_041600255.1 Nocardioides sp.
GATGCCACCGCCGGTCGGCCCGCCGAAGCCCAGGTGCGCGATCTCCGGGAAGAGCGCCCGCGGCATCCCGAAGACCATCGCGATCAGGTCCACGACGAACGACATCATCAGCACCGGGTGACCGCGCAGGTAGACCAGCCCATCGACGACGGCCCGCAGCCCGGGCGTGCCCTTGAGTGCGCCCTCGACCGGTAGCCGCGGCAGCCGGATCACCGCGGACAACGTGGCGAAGAGCGTGATGGTGTCGATCAGGTAGAGCCACTCGAAGCCGATCACCGGGATCAACGTGCCCGCGGCCAGCGGCCCGGCGATCGCGCCGGCCTGGAAGACCGTCATGTTCAGCGAGTTCGCCGCCGGCAACAGCTCCATCGGCAGGATCTTCGGCAGCAGCGCACTGCGGGTCGGCTGGTTGACCGCGAAGAACGCCTGCTGCACCGAGAAGAGGCTGAGCAGCAGCCAGACGTTCGCGCCGCCCATCGCCGCCTGCAGCCAGAACAGCGCGCTCGTCACGATCAGCCCCGCGGTGGTGACGATCAGCAGGGTCCGCCGGTCGAAGACGTCGGCCAGCGCCCCGCCCCACAGCCCGAAGACCACCAGCGGCACCAGACCGAACAGCCCGGTCAGTCCGACGTACGCCGACGATCCGGTCGACTGGTAGATCTGCGCCGGCACCGCCACCACCGTCAGCTGGGCGCCGATCACGGTGATGATGTTGGCCAGCCACAACCGGCGGAAGTGGTCGTTGCGCAGCGGGCGGGTGTCGGCCACCCACCCGCTCAACGGACCCCTGATGCGCGGCACGGAGGAGAACCTACGCCGACCCCGCCCCAGCGCGCGCGGGCCGTGCCTTGGGCGACGGGAGTTCACTGGGGTCATGAGGCGCCACGAGCGGATCGAGCCCGGACCGGGCCAGGAGTCGGTGTGGGACTACCCGCGCCCACCCCGGGTGGAGCCCAGCACCGAGCTCGTCGAGGTCGAGGTCGGGGGCGTCGTCGTGGCCAGCACGCGGACCTCGTGGCGGGTGCTCGAGACCAGCCACCCGCCCACCTACTACCTGCCGCGGACGGCGTTCCTCGACGGCGCGCTCACCCCGACCAGGGGCGACTCGTGGTGCGAGTGGAAGGGCCGGGCCAGCTACTACGACCTCCACGGCGGCGACGCCGTGGCCCGCCACGCGGCCTGGACCTACCAGCGGCCGATGCCGGGCTTCGAGGCGATCGCCGACGCGATCGCGGTGATGCCCGGGCTGGTGGACCGGTGCACTGTCGACGGCGAGACGGTCCTCGCGCAGCCCGGCGACTTCTACGGCGGCTGGATCACCGCACGCGTGGTCGGACCCTTCAAGGGCGAGCCCGGCACCCTGGGTTGGTGAGGTGCGGCCGGTGAGGTGCGGCCGGTGAAGTGCGGCCCGTGAAGCCGGCGGTCACCGGCTCGCGCGCGCTCATCGGATGCCCTCCGGGTGGGTAGGGAGACGGGGTGTGGCGATGACTAGGGTCACACGTCGTCGCTCATCTCGGAGGTAGCACCATGACTGACGCTTCACGCCGGCCACCCGACGGCCCGCGCACCCCCCACCCGTCCCGCGGACTCTGGATCCTCGTCCTGCTCCTGCTCGCACCCGCGATCGTGGTGCCGCTGATGGTCCCGATCTACGACCGGACCGACCCCACGCTCTTCGGCTTCCCGTTCTTCTACTGGTTCCAGTTCGCGCTGATCCTGGTCGCCGCGCTGCTCACGATCACCGCCCTGAAGGTCTCCTGGGTCGCCGACCGGCGTGACCGCGAGGCCCGTCGCGACCGGGGGGCCGACCGATGAACGGCGTCGCGGTCAGTGTCTTCGTCTTCCTCTTCCTGCTGGTCACCGTGCTCGGCTTCGCGGCCGCCCGGTGGCGCCGCGCCGAGTCGCTGGAGTCCCTCGACGAGTGGGGCCTGGGCGGTCGTGGCTTCGGCACGTTCATCGCCTGGTTCCTGATCGGCGGCGACATCTACACGGCGTACACCTTCATCGCGGTGCCCGCGACGCTGTACGCCGGCAGCGTGGTCGGCTTCTTCGCGGTGCCGTACACGATCGTGGTCTACCCGCTGATCTTCCTGTTCCTGCCGCGGCTCTGGTCGGTCTCGCACCGGCACGGCTACGTCACCCCTGCCGACTTCGTGCAGGGCCGCTACGACAGCCGTCCGCTCGCGCTGGCCGTGGCCGTGACCGGCATCCTCGCCACGATGCCCTACATCGCGCTCCAGCTCGTGGGCATGCAGGTGGTGCTCGACGTGATGGGGATCGGCACCGAGAGCACGAACTGGTTCGTCAAGGACCTGCCGCTCTTCCTGGCGTTCGCGGTCCTGGCCGCCTACACCTACTCCTCGGGGCTGCGCGCGCCTGCGCTGATCGCCTTCGTCAAGGACACGTTGATCTACGTCGTGATTCTGGTGGCGGTGCTCTACCTGCCCAGCCAGCTCGGCGGCTGGTCGAACATCTTCGCCTCGGCCAGCGAGTCCTTCGACCAGTTCAACACCGAGAACGCCGACGCGATCGCGGCCGGCGAGACCAGCGCCCGCGGGATGATCCCGCCGGCGGCCGCCCAGTGGGCCTACGCCTCGCTGGCGCTGGGGTCGGCGCTCGCGCTCTTCATGTACCCGCACTCGGTGACCGGCGTGCTCTCCACCAGGAACCGGGGCGTGATCCGGCGCAACGCCGCACTGCTGCCGGCGTACTCGTTCCTGCTCGGGCTGCTCGCCCTGCTCGGCTTCGTCGCGATCGCCGCCGGCATCCAGGTGGAGAACGCGCAGGCCGCCGTGCCGCAGCTGTTCGAGAACGAGTTCCCCGCCTGGTTCGCCGGCGTCGGCTTCGCCGCGATCGTGATCGGCGCTCTGGTGCCGGCCGCGATCATGTCGATCGCCGCGGCGAACCTGTGGACCCGCAACATCTACCGGGCCTTCATCAATCCGAGCGCCACCCACGCGGAGGAGGCGCGTCAGAGCAAGATCGTCTCGCTCTTCGTGAAGTTCGGGGCGCTGGCGTTCGTGCTGTTCCTGCCGAACAAGTTCGCGATCAACCTGCAGCTGCTCGGCGGCGTGTGGATCCTGCAGACGCTGCCGGCGATCCTGGTCGGGCTGTACACCCGCTGGTTCCACCGCACCGCGCTGCTCGTCGGCTGGGCGGTCGGGATGGCGTACGGCACCTGGCTGGCGTACGGCGTCGAGGTGCCCGGCGACCCGGGCAGCCACTTCGGTGGACCGCTGGTGTTCTTCCCGGGCACGGAGACCAAGGTCTACATCGCGGCGGTCGCCCTGCTGCTCAACCTGCTGGTGACCACGGTGCTGACCGTCGTCTTCCGGGCGATGGAGCTGGACGAGGGCGCCGACCAGACGCGTCGCGACGACTACACCGCGGACATCGGGGACGCCGGCGTGGCCGAGGAGCTCGACCCGCACGAGCCGATCCACGCCTGACCCGCCTGGGAGCCACACCCGGCAGCGTGCTCCCGGAGCGTCGACGACCCGTTGACGCTCCGGGAGACCCCCTGCCAACCTGAATGTCTCCGGCCCCCTCTCGGGGCCCTCTTCAGGGGGTCGACATGGACCTGGCAGAGCAACGAGACGTCTGGAACAGCGCCTGAGCGGGGTGCGCGAGCGGTTCCGGGGGCAGATCGCCGGCACCGGCAGCACGAGCGGGATCCGGGTCGTGGTGGGTGACTGGCGCGACACTCCGCTCGGCGCGTTCTCGGACGCCATGGTGGAACGTGCCGACGGCCACCGCCTGCTGCTCGCACCCCACCCCGAGGCGGCGGACTTCATCGCCGCGACGTACACCTTCGACAAGGTCCGGCTCGAGCCGATCTCCGTGGTGACCACGGAGACCGGCTGGCGGGTGCGCTCGCCCTCGCTCGACCTCGACCTCACCCTGGGGCGTCGTACGGCGCTGGGCGGGCTGCTCCGGCTGGTGCCGCGCCGGCTGGCCGAGAGCCCGACCTGGTCCGCGCTGACCGACCCGATCGCGCGGGTGCTGCTGCGCGGGGTCCGGACCCGGGGCAGCGCGGGCGGTGGCCGCCGGGAGTACTACGGCGCGACCGACGCCCACCGGGTCACCGCCATGCGCGGATCCCTGGACGGCGTCGACCTGGGCGCGATCGCCCCGGTCGACCCGCCGTGCCGATTCGGATTCTCCTCAACGCCCCGCCGCCCGACGGTGACCACGGTGGTGACCACGGTGGAGAGCGTGGACTAGCGGCCGGTCAGAGCGTGCGGGACCGGTTCACCCAGGTCGAGGCCACCTGCATCCCGACCTTCTCGTAGAGGCCCAGGGCGCCGGTCCGGCTGTCGGTGGAGAGACCGGAGTTGGTCGCGCCGTGGCTCCGCGCCAGGGCGAACGCGTCGGCCAGCATCGCCGCGGCCAGGCCTCGGCCCCGCAGGTCGCGCCGTACGGCGATCCGCTGCACGAAGCCGACGTCGCCGGAGAGCACCACGTTGGTCACCCCGACCAGCTCGCCGTCCGGGTCGGTGACCAGCCGGAGGTTCCACGGCTCGAAGCCGGGCCGGCCCCAGACCCGGGCGCCGAAGTCGTCGAGCTCGGCGCGCGGGCGGTCGGCGAACTCGCCGAACGCGTCCTCCACGAGCGTCCAGACGGCACGGTGGTCGGCCTCGGTGGAGTCCCGCAGGGCGAAACCGGCCGGCAGCGGGCGGGCTTCGATCTCGGCACCGGGCGGCAGCGCCAGGTCCCACGCCTCCCAGCGGAGGTCGAACCCGAGGTCGGCGAGCAGGCGGTCGCCCGCGCCGCCCTGCGGCACCGACATGCCCACCTCGGGCCACCCGTGGTCCCGTGCCGAGTCGACCAGCCAGCCGGCGATCGCCGAGCCGATCCCGCGACCCCGACGCTCGGGCAGGACGGCGGTGTCCGCGTGCCCGCCGCCGCACAGCTCGCCGAACGCCACCAGCCGGTCACCGTCGAAGACGCCCAGCGTGCGGCTCGACAGGTCGAAGCTGGGCTGCTTCCAGTCGGCCAGGATGTCGGCCTCGTCGGCGTCGGCGACCCCGACGTCGTGCAGTTCCTGAGCGGTGATGAGTGCCGCGAGTGCCGCGGCGTCGTCGGTGGTGAGCGGGCGCTGGGTGAGGCCCGGGGGCAGGTCTGCGGTCCGCGTCATCCGGCTGCGCCGACCTGGATGGCCCGGTTCACCCAGGTGGAGGTGACCTTCATGCCGACCTTCTCGTAGAGCCCCAGCGCTCCCGTCCGGGAGTCGGTGGACAGCTCGGAGACGGTGGCACCATGGGCGGCGCCCTGGGCGAAGGCGTCCACCAGCAGTGCCTGGGCCAGACCCA
>NZ_JBFIKK010000175.1:0-5167 GCF_041600255.1 Nocardioides sp.
CCAGCACCTTGTCGGGCAGCCCGGACAACATCGGGACCTCGCGGAGGAAGTCGAGGCGAGCGGTGGGAACTCCATGCTTCAGTTTCTTGAACATGACCATCACCTTTCCGGCCTCCCCGCCAAGGATGATGGCATCGTCCACGGGAGGGGGCAATGGCCCTGTCGGTGGCTAGCCGAGCTCGCTGAGCCGCTCGCGGTACTCCGCGGTGTCGATCTCCCCGCGGGCGTACCGCTCGGCCAGGAGCGCCTTCGCCCGCTGGTTGGGCGCCGATTCGTCACCGCCTCGTGCCGTGCTCGGTTGACTGCCGAGCGACCGCGCGACCAGGGCGGCAGCAACGACGACGACCACGAGCAGGACGAGCATGACGACCAGTCCCCACCACCACATCCAGCCCGCGCCCATGCCGTTCATGTGGTCCCACCTCTCCGGATCGACGAGGAGTTCGGCCTGCATGGTGCCTCCCTGAGGTGCGCGGGCCGCCCTGCCGCGGCCCACTCCCATCGTGGCTCCGGCCGGCCCCGGACATCAGGGGCGAAGGTCCCGAGCTGCCGGAGTACGACCTGCCGCCGCCGACATGCTCAGGTCGCGATGTGACGGATGCTGAGCACCAGGGTCGCCAGCCCGAAGAGGCCCGTCAACCAGCCCAGCACGCGCGCAGACCTCGGCAGCCGGACAGAGAACGCGACCACCAGCACCACGGCGCCCGACACCACACCCAGCCACCCCTCCAGCGGGGCCAGGAGCGCGATGACCGAGAGCGCGACGATGGTGAGCACCCCGCCGACCAGGGTCAGGAAGTCGAGCCACCCGCGACTCGGCGCCCCGATGCTCATCCGCGCACCCGGATCGTCCGCAGCGTCTCGCGCCGGATCTGCTGCTTCGTGAACGCGAAGTGCACCCACTTCTTCTTCGAGAACATCCGGGTCTGGTCGGTCGACCACTTCGACGTCGGGTCCTCGTACTGGCTGTAGGTCAGGATCGTGCGGGCGTCCACCCGGCCACGGTCCAGGAACGAGATCGCCTGGATGTGCGAGGAACCGTAGGTAATCGGGCGATACTTGTCGGCGTTCTGCAGCGGCCAACGTGACGCCAGCGCGTTCGCGTTGCCCACCGAGTCCCCGGTGCCGCCGCCCAACGGGATCGGCGGGGCGCCCCGGTCACCGGCGACCTGGAGCGAGCCCCAGGTGGCGTCGAGGGCGACCCCGGCCGCACGCACCTTGGCGATCGCGTCCCGCAACGCCTTGATCAGCTCCGGGGAGGTGAAGTTCAGGTCGCGCGGGGTGTTCTGCGGGTCCGCCGCGTTGAACGGCGTACGCCACATGACCTGCTTGGCCCGGGTAGCGCCCACCTCGGCCATGAACGCCTCGAACAGGTGGGTGCCGCGCGACTCGATGTTCGAGGTGCCGTCCCAGGCCTTCAGGACCGCACACGCCTCGGTCTCACCGGTGGCCGAGCAGAGCCGGTCGAAGTCGCCGTTGGCCCGCATCACCTCGGCGGTCATCAGGCGGTTCTCGTGCTCGTGGTCACGCAGGCTCTTCGGCGACTCCTTCTTGCCCGAGGCCAGCCGGTCCATCACGTAGGCGTTGACGACCCGGGTGCGCATGGTGCGCGCGCACTTCTCGCAGCCGATGATCGTGGCGAAGCCCTCGAGCCGGTGGTCGATGTTCGGCAGCCAGTAGGAGTCGTTGGCGTTGGTCACCCAGTCCCGACGCACGGCCATCGGCAGGTTGGCCGGGCCGAAAATGCCGGGTCGCGAGGCGTCCGCGTCGTCCCCCCAGGCGCACGAGGAGCCGGCCCGGGTGCCGTCGAGGCCCGGCAGGTTGGCCAGCTGGAAGAGCAGGCGGCCGGTCGGCGTCATGCAGTTCTGCGCGACCGCGTTGGACACGTGCGGGACCACCGAGTGGTCGGCGTAGGCGACGTCGCCGTTGCGGTCCGCAGCCGTCGTGTTGACCCACGGCATCCCACCCGCCTTGTCCTGGCGCCGGAGCAGGTCGCGGACGTTCGTGGCCTTGCCCATCTCCAGGAAGGTGTCGACCGTGCGCAGCTGCTCGGCGTTCGCGTCGCGGATCGCCCAGACACTCTGCGTCGACCAGGGCATGAAGAGCTTCGGAGCGTCGATGACGTAGCCCTCGGGCGTGCGGTAGAGGTCCTCGGTCACGGTGCCGAGCGAGCCGTCGGCGTTCTTGACCGTGATCGTGACTTCGCGACGCTCGAGCGCCTGCGGGCCCTTGTCCGTCACGTACGTCGTGAGACCGGCCAGGCGGTACTCGTACGGCGTGAAGCGGTACGCCGTCGAGACGGTGTGGCTCCAGGCGACGTCCTTGTTCCAGCCGATGTTCACCACTGGGGAGCCGACCAGCGAGGCACCGGCGACGTCGTACTTGCCGGGGATCGTGAGGTGCTGCTGGGTGAAGTGGTAGCGCCCGCGCCACGGAAAGTGCGGGTTGCCGAGCAGCATGCCGCGCCCGGTCGTGGAGGAGTCGCCGCCGATCGCGGTGGCGTTGGAGCCGAACGGCGACGCGGGGTCCTTGCCGAGACCGGCGAGCAGCTCGTCGCGGTCGACCGAGGCCCTGGTCGGGTTGGGCAGGCCGGGGTCGTTGGGGCCCGGAGGCGCCGCGTCGACGATCTCCTTCACGAAGACCCCGTTGGAGCCGAGCATGTTGGCCAGGTAGACGCCGTACCAGAGGTCGATCGGGCGGGCCTTCTGCTTCAGGTGCGGGGCGCCCTTGCACTCCGGGTCGCTGACCCCCTTCGGGCCGCCGATCTTCTTCAGCCAGGCGTTCACCCCGGCGGTGTAGCCACGCACCATCGCCTTGGCCTGGGGGCCGGGCCCGCGGACCTTGTCCTTGAGCAGCTTCTCGACCGCGCGCCGGTTGTGCAGGTCGGTGACGAACGCGTCCACCTGAAGGTTCGAGGCGAGGAGCGTCACCTGATCGTTGTAGATCCCGTCGGCACCGAACCACCGCGAGCGCTGTCCGCGCCCGGTCACCAGGGTGTCGGCCAGGGTGCAGATCGAGGCGTCCGCCGCCGCATAGCCGCTGCCGAAGCCGAGGTCGCCGAAGCTCTTGGCGGTGATGTGCGGGATGCCGTGCTTGGTGACCCGGATCGTGGCGTCGTACGACGTCTTCTTCGCGGCCCGCGCCTTGGCCGGCGCAGCGGCCCGGGCGGCCGCTGGTGCCGTGGCTGCGGAGGGCTCGCCGCCGGCACCTGAGGTCGTGACGACCCCGAGCGGGACGAGCGTGAGCGTGGCGGCCAGAACACCGAGACGACGGAGGGAGAACATGTTCCATTGAACGTCGCGCAGGGCGCGAGGTTACGGGGCGTTAACCGGCGAGATCGCTGGTCTGGAACGGCGGGCGCTTCCCGACCGGACGAGACTCAGAGATACAGGCCGGTCGAGGCGCTGCCGAGCCGGTCGGCAGCGACCGCGTGGACGTCGCGCTCGCGCATCACGACGTACAGCTCGGCGTTCACCTCGACCTCGGCCTTGTCCTCGACGTCGAAGAGGACCCGGTCACCTACCTCGACGCTCCGGGCGTGCGGTCCGACCGCCACGACCTTGGACCAGGTCAGCCGGCGGGCACCCATCGCCGCCGTCGCGGGGATGACGATGCCACCGGAGGAACGCCGCTCACCGGCGTCGCGGTCGAGCTCGACCAGGAGCCGGTCGTGCAGCATCTTGATGGGCGTCTTGTCGGTCATCGCGTGGGGTCGAGACGTCGTCGGATCAGCGGGCGACCTTGCGGATCACCAGGAAGAGCGCCACCACGCCGGCGACTCCCCCCGCGACCTTCAGGATGTTGTCGGTGCGGGGTTCCCCGGTCGTGCGGTCGACGAAGTGAGCCTTGAACGCGCTCACCTCGCGGCTCGCGATCGTCTTGGGGCTGGCTCGGTAGAGCAGCTGGTCGATGGTGGTGGCCAACCGCTCCCGGGTTTCCTCGATCTCGCGTTCGAGGGACGTCGTCTCCTTGGTCACCTCAGAAGGCTACCAACTAGGGTTCTCGCCATGGATCGGCTCTCCCCCGGCGACACCGCCCCCGACTTCACCCTCAGCGACGACACCGGCTCCGAGGTCTCCCTCGCGGACCTGCGCGGGCGCAAGGTGATCGTCTACTTCTACCCGGCTGCGATGACGCCCGGCTGCACCAAGCAGGCGTGCGACTTCACCGAGTCGCTGGAGTCGTTGCGCGGGGCGGGCTACGAGGTCCTGGGCATCTCCCCCGATGCGCCGGCCAAGCTGGCCACGTTCCGGGAGCGCGACGGGTTGGGGCTGCGGCTGCTCTCCGACCCGGACAAGGCCGTGATGACGTCGTACGGCGCCTTCGGCGAGAAGAAGCTCTACGGCAAGGTCGTCCAGGGCGTCATCCGCTCCACCTTCGTGGTGGACGAGGACGGGAAGATCGAGGTGGCGCAGTACAACGTCAAGGCCACCGGGCACGTCGCCAAGCTACGGCGGGACCTCGGCCTCGACTGAGGTCCCCCGCTCACGCGCCCGTAGCCCAACAGGCAGAGGCACCAGGTTTAGGTCCTGGCCAGTGCGAGTTCGACTCTCGCCGGGCGCACCCAGCGTTCAGTCGCGTTCCTCTTCCCGCAGCCGTGGGACCGTGAAGCCCTCGGGGTTCAGACCGGTCTTGTCGGCGTAGAACTCCCGGACCAGGTCCATGTCGGCGCGTACGTCGCCGGTCGGGGTGAACGTCGGACCCCAGCCGACCGTTCGCGAGGGGCCGTCCACGAAGGCGAGCGTGACGGGGATGCCGGTCTGCTGCGAGATCTTGTAGAACCCGGACTTCCAGTACTCGCCCTTGCCGCGGGTGCCCTCGGCAGCGATGGCCAGGAGGAACGCCTCGTCGTCCTTCGCGTCGGCGAGGAGCTGCCGGACGGTGGCGCCCGGACTGGCGCGGTCCAACGCGACTCCGCCGGTGGCGCGCATGATCGGCGCCAGCGGGCCCTTGAAGAAGTCCTGCTTGATCAGCAGGCGCGGCTGGACGCTGCTGCGCCACGACAGCAGGATCGTGAGCACCCAGTCCCAGTTCGAGGTGTGCGGCGCGCCCACCAGAATCCCCTTGGCGGGCGGCTCGCCCACGGTCTGCCAACGGGCGAGACGGAGGATGAGGCGGGCGAGACTCCGGCGGAGGAGGAAGCGTCGTTGCACGTCCTGAACGGTAC
>NZ_JBFIKK010000176.1:0-5033 GCF_041600255.1 Nocardioides sp.
GGCGTACGGCGCTGCCAAGGCCGGCCTGGACTCGTTGACCACCTCGCTCGCGATCGAGTGGGCGCCGAAGGTCCGGATGAACTCCATTGACGTCGGCCTGTGCCGCACCGAGCACACCGACGACCACTACGGCGGGGATGCCGGAGTCGCCGCCATCGAACGCACCATCCCGCTCGGCCGGATGGCCACCCCCGCAGAGGTCGGCCACGTGGCCGCCTTCCTGGCCAGCGACCTCGCGTCGTACGTCTCCGGCGCCACGCTCGCCTGCCACGGCGGGGGAGAGCCCCCCGTCTTCCTGTCCGCCCAGAACATCCAGGAGTCATCGTGAAGAAGCTGCTCGAAGGTCGCATCGCCATCGTCACCGGCGCAGGACGCGGGATCGGACGGGCGCACGCGCTCGAGCTCGCCGCCCAGGGGGCCGCGGTGGTGGTCAACGACTTCGGGGTCTCCTTGGCGGGTGAGGGATCCGGCGAGTCGCCGGCCGACGCGGTCGTCGCCGAGATCGAGGCGGCGGGCGGTCAGGCCGTGGCCAACGGCGCCGACGTCGCCGACTTCGCGGCCGCGGAGGCGATGGTCCGACAGGCGGTCGACACCTTCGGCGGCCTCGACATCCTGGTGAACAACGCCGGCTTCGTGCGCGACCGGATGCTCGTCAACACCTCCGAGGAGGAGTGGGATGCGGTGATCCGGGTGCACCTCAAGGGGCACTTCGCGCCGCTGCGGCACGCGGGTGCCTACTGGCGTGCCGAGGCCAAGGAGGGCCGCCAGCGGGCAGCCCGGGTGATCAACACGTCCTCGGGTGCTGGCCTGCAGGGTTCGGTCGGGCAGGCGACCTACTCGGCGGCGAAGGCGGGCATCGCCGGGCTGACCCTGGTCGCGGCGCAGGAGATGGGGCGCTACGGCGTGACCGTGAACGCGATCGCGCCGGTGGCCAGGACCCGGATGACCGAAGGTGCCTTCCCGGAGATGATGGCCGGGGTCGAGGGTGGCTTCGACGCGATGGACCCGGCCAACAACTCGCCGATCGTGGCGTGGCTGGCGAGCGAGGAGGCCGCCGACGTGACGGGCCGGATCATCGAGATCGAGGGCGGCAGGATCACCCTCGAGACCGGGTGGCGGCACGGCCACGCAGACGACAAGGGTGCGCGCTGGGAGGCCGCCGAAGTCGGGCCGGCCCTGCGCAAGCTGATCGCGCAGGCGCCGGACCCGGAGCCGGTGTACGGCGCCTGAGCCCTGCAGGTTCATCACGGTATGCAGCCGAACCCGCGCTTCCCTGGGTGCACAGAGCATGGGAAGCGCGGGTTCGTGATGGGAAGTGTTGATCCGCTTCCTCTGATGCGGCTCCTCGACGGTCCGCCGACTGCACACAGGCGACCCATGTGACCCGCGAATGACCAGCTGCCTTGCCTCCGGCTCCACGGCCGCTCCCGACGTACGACGGTGAACCCGTGGATCCCCTTCGCTTCCTGGTCGACGAGCACGGCTTCTTCACGCGCGCCGAGGCTCGCGCCTTCGGGTACGGCGACCGCGACGTCGCCGCGGCAGTTCGTCAGGGACGGTGGATCAGGTTCCGGCGGGGGTCCTACTCGCTCGCCGACGCCTGGTCAGCACTCGACGACGTCGGGAGGCATCGCGTCCGGGCGCACGCCGTGCTCAGGTCGCTCGGACCCTCGGTCGCCCTGAGCCACGTCTCGGGCGCCCTCGAGCACGGCATCGACACCTGGGGGCTCGACCTGTCCCGCGTCCACGTCACCCGCCTCGACGGCGGCGCAGGCCGGGTCGAGGGCGATGTCGTCCACCACGAGGGGTTCTGCCTCGACTCCGACGTGCACGAGGTGGACGGCCACCGCGTACTCGTGCCCGAGCGGTGCGCCCTGGAGGCGGCGTCACGCGCCCCGGCCGATGCGGCGCTCGTGCTGTTCGACTCGCTGCTGCACCGACAGCTCGCCTCGCCCGAGGACCTGATGCGCAGGTTCACGCTGATGCAATACTGGCCTCGCACCCGGCACCTGCACCTGGCCGTACGGATGGCAGACGGACGCGCCGAGAGTCCGGGGGAGTCGCGGTCTCGGTATCTCTTCTGGGCACACGGACTGCCGGCCCCGATCAGCCAGTTCGAGGTGTACGACGAGCACGGTGCGCTGATCGGCGTCGCGGACTGGGGGTGGCCCGAGCATCGGCTGCTCGGGGAGTTCGACGGCCGGGTGAAGTACGGAAGGCTGCTCGAACCAGGCCGCGATCCGGGCGATGTCGTGTTCGCCGAGAAGCAGCGAGAGGATCGGCTGCGCGAGGCGACCGGCTACGCGATGGTCCGGCTGGTGTGGGCCGACCTCGATCGACCGCGCTACACGGCCCGACGGATCGAGCGGCTGATGCGACAGGCCTGCTGAGGTGGCGCTGGAGCCGTACTTACCGGGATGAACCAACGCTTCCCGTGCTCTGTGCACCCCGGGAAGCGCAGGTTCGGCTGCATACCGTGATGAACCTGCGGAAATCAGAGCCGTTCGAGGATCGTCCCGGTCGCCATCGCCCCACCCGCACACATCGAGATCAACGCGGTCGAACCGTCGCGCCGCTCGAGCTCGTGCAGCGCGGTCGTGATCAGGCGGACCCCGGTCGAGCCGACGGGGTGGCCCAGGGCGATCGCGCCACCGTTGACGTTGACCCGATCCATCGGCACCTCGTGCACCTGCGCCCACGACAGCACGACCGCCGCGAAGGCCTCGTTGACCTCGAACAGGTCGAAGTCGGAGATCGTCATCCCGGTCTTCTTCAGCAGCAGGTTCGTCGCGTCCACCGGCCCGTCCAGGTGGTAGTAGGGGTCGGAGCCCACCAGGCAATGGGTGTGGATCCGCGCACGCGGCGTCAGGCCCAGCGACCGGGCCCGGTCCTCGTCCATGATCAGCAACGCCGAGGCGCCGTCCGAGATCTGCGACGACGTGCCCGCCGTGTGCAGTCCGCCCTCGAGCACCGGCTTCAGCCCGGCCAGTCCTTCGAGCGTCGTCTCGCGCAGCCCCTGGTCGGTGTCGACCAGCTTCCGCTCGCCGGTCGGGTTGCCCTCGGCGTCGAGCACCGGCGCGTCGTACGCCGCGATCTCACGCTTGAAGCGCCCCTCGTCCACGGCCGTGCGCGCCTTCTGCTGCGAGGCGAGTCCGAAGGCGTCGAGGTCCTCGCGGGTCAGGCCGCGGTTGCGTGCGATCCGGTCGGCGCCCTCGAACTGGTTGGGCAGGTCGATGTCCCAGCTCGCCGGTCGCGGGTCTCCGAGCCCGGCCGGCACGTTGCCGCCCAGCGGGATCCGCGACATCGACTCGACCCCGCAGGCGATGCCGGCGGCAAGGGAGCCGGCGGCGATCATGTCGTGCACCAGGTGGGCCGCCTGTTGGCCCGAGCCGCACTGGGCATCGATGACGGTGCCACCGGTGTGGCGTGGGAGCCCGGCGTGCAGCCAGGCGCGCCGCACCATGTCGTTGGACTGCTCGCCGGCCTGGGTGACGACGCCTCCGATGACCTGCTCGATCTCGTTCGGGTCGACCCCGGCGCGCTGGAGGACTTCGCCCTGCACGAAGCCGAGCAGCTCGGCCGGGTGCACGCCGGCGAGCCAGCCGCGGCGCTTGCCGAGGGGGGTGCGGACAGCGTCGACGATCACCGGGGTTCCCATGGGAGCAAACTAGAACACGTTCTTGTTTGTCACAAGTCCGCCCGTCAAAATCCTCGTCCGAATCGCTGAGATGCCCTTCCCAACATTCCGGGAGTATGTAACCATCGTTACTAGAACGTGTTCCAGAAACGAGGAGAGTCGCAGTGACCGCAGAGAACGTCGTACCCGAGGGTTTCGACTTCACCGATCCCGACGTGAACCACGCGGCCGTCCCGCACGACGAGTTCCTGGCGTTGCGCAAGAAGGCTCCCGTGTTCTGGGTCGAGCAGGAGGAGCCGGCGCGCTCCGGCATGCTCGGCACCGGCTACTGGGCGGTGAGCCGGCACGAGGACGTCGCGGCGGTCTCGAAGAACAGCAAGGACTTCTCCACCGCCGAGAACGGCGCGATCATCCGCTTCCAGGAGGGGATGGAGCGCGAGATGGTCGAGTTCCAGCGCGTCATGCTGATCAACCAGGACGCACCGATCCACACCAAGACCCGGCAGATCATCTCCCGCGGCTTCACGCCGCGGTCGATCTCCGCGCTCGACGAGATCATGGAGCAGCGCGCCAACTCCATCGTCAAGGAGGCCGTCGCCAAGGGGTCGGGCAACTTCGTCGAGGACGTCTCCAGCGAGCTTCCCCTGCAGGCGATCGCCGACCTGCTCGGCGTCCCGCAGGAGGACCGTCGCAAGCTCTTCGACTGGTCCAACTCGATGCTCGGGTACGACGACCCGGACATGCTCGAGGACCCGGACGTCGCTGCGGCCGAGATCTTGACCTACTCGATGGGGTTGGCCGCGGAACGCAAGGCCAACCCGCGCGACGACATCGTCACCAAGCTCGTCCAGGCCAACAAGGACGGAGCGCTGACCGACGACGAGTTCGGCTACTTCGTGATCATCCTGACCGTGGCCGGCAACGAGACCACGCGCAACGCGATCACGCACGGGATGAACGCCTTCCTCAACCACCCCGAGCAGTGGGAGCTGTGGAAGCGGGAGCGCCCGGACACCATGGTCGACGAGGTCATCCGCTGGGCGACCCCGGTCACCTCCTTCCAGCGGACCGCGCTGAACGACGTGATGGTCGGCGACCAGCTGGTGAAGAAGGGCGAGCGGGTGGGGCTGTTCTACGCGAGCGCCAACTTCGACGACGAGGTCTTCGACGACCCGTTCACCTTCGACATCACCCGCAACCCGAACCCGCACCTGGCGTTCGGTGGGCACGGTGCGCACTACTGCATCGGCGCCAACCTGGCCCGCCAGGAGGTGCGCCTGATGTTCGACGCACTGGCCGACCACGCGCCCGACATCAGCAAGCTCGCCGAGCCGGTCCGCCTGCGCTCGGCCTGGATCAACGGCATCAAGGACCTGCAGGTCCAGTACGCCTGACA
>NZ_JBFIKK010000177.1:0-4960 GCF_041600255.1 Nocardioides sp.
CGAGCTCCCGGACGACGTGCCCGCCGAGACACGCTCACGCGCGGAGATCCACCTGGTCGAGCAGGCACGGCACTTCGCTCCACACGAGCTGCGGGTGCTGGGCCGACGCATCCTGGACGTGGTGGCCCCTGACCTGTACGAGGACCATGAGCGTCGACAGGTCGAGGCAGAGGAGCGCCGAGCTCGCCGGACGACGCGGCTGGTCAGCCAGGGTCTCGGCAACGGCGCGACCCAGGTCCGGATCACGGTGCCCGACGCCACGGCCGAGCGGCTGCTGACCTATCTGCATGCCTTCACCTCGCCGCGCCGTCAGGGCGCCGAGGCGGGCGGAGGCGTCACGGAGTCGGTGCCGTACGACGTGAACCTGGGGCAGGCGTTCTGCGCGTTGCTGGAGCGGCTCGACCCCGCCCGGCTGCCCGTGCACGGCGGCGACGCCACCACCGTGGTCGTCACCGTCGACCTCCAGACCCTGGTCGACGGGCTCGGCACCGCCGCGCTCGGCTCGGGCGGTGTGATCTCCGCGGCGGAAGCGCGCCGGCTGGCCTGCACCGCGAAGATCCAGCCGATGGTCCTGGGTGGGAAGTCCGAGATCCTCGACCTCGGCCGCTCCTCACGGCTTTTCAGTCGAGCCCAGCGCACCGCCCTCGCCGTGCGCGACCGCACCTGCCGCGCCCAGGGCTGTGACATCCCGGCCGCCTGGTGCGAGGCCCACCATGCGGCGGCTCCCTGGGCCGCCGGCGGGCGGACCGATCTCAGCGACGGCCGGCTCCTCTGCTCCTGGCATCACCATCGCGCGCACGACGATCGCTACCTCCACTCCGAGCTCCCCAACGGCGACGTTCGCTTCCATCGACGCAGATAAGCCGACGACAGGTTCGGACAACCCGGCTACCGTCCGGGCATGGGTGAGCGGGTGGGCCACGGGGAGCTGCTGCTGATCATCGGGCCGCCGGCGGTGGGCAAGATGACCGTCGGCCGTGGGGTCCAAACGCGACCTGGCCTGGTCGGAGGCGAACGTGCGGGAGTTGGGCGCTGCGCACGTGATGAACACCCGCCCCGGTGGCCAGACGCCCGCGGACGATCTCCTGGCCGGGCATCGCCACCTGCGGCTCGAGAACAGCGAGCTCAGCGCCGACCAGCCCGCCGCCCGGATCGTCGACTGGCTCGCCGCTCGACCCCGCCGGTGACCCCGCCGGTGACCCCGCCGGTGACCCCGCCGGTGACCCCGCCGTCGACCCCGCCGTCGACCCCGACGAACTGATTCGCGCAGGTGCGCGCGGGCGCCGTACTCTTCTCCCACAGGCGTTCGAGCCGTCATCAGCGGCGAGCCTCCGGAAGAACAGCCCCGCGTGACTGCGCAGGGCTCAGTAGAACCGGACGGGTAGGCCCGTCACAGCCGTGAACGAGCGGTCGCCTCCCAGCAGTCGGGGGAGTCGGCAAGCGAGGTGGTACCGCGGATCCCCGAGAGGGGAGTCGTCCTCGTGGCAGGCAATGCCCGAGCAGCACGACGTACCGCAGGAGAGCCACTGATGACCTACCCCAAGGTCTCCACCGCCGGTCCCGGCGACCACGACGACGCCACGTCCGTCTCGTCGAGCCCGAAGTTCCCGGCGATCGAGGAGCGCGTGCTCGCCTACTGGCAGGCCGACAACACCTTCCAGGCCAGCATCGACCAGCGCGACGCGGGCGTGGATGGCGCGAACGAGTTCGTCTTCTACGACGGCCCGCCGTTCGCCAACGGCCTCCCGCACTACGGCCACCTGCTCACCGGCTACGTCAAGGACCTGATTCCGCGCTACCAGACGATGCGCGGCAAGCGTGTCGAGCGCCGCTTCGGCTGGGACACGCACGGGCTGCCCGCCGAGCTCGAGGCGATGCGCCAGCTCGGCATCAAGACCACCGACGAGATCGTCGACATGGGCATCGAGAAGTTCAACGACGCCTGCCGCGACTCGGTGATGAAGTACGCCGGTGACTGGCAGGAGTACGTCACCCGCCAGGCGCGCTGGGTCGACTTCGACAACGACTACCGCACGATGAACCCCGACTACATGGAGTCGGTGATCTGGGCGTTCTCCCAGCTGCACGAGAAGGGCCTCGTCTACGAGGGCTTCCGGGTGCTGCCCTACTGCTGGAACGACGAGACCCCGCTGTCGAACCACGAGCTCCGGATGGACGACGACGTCTACCAGAACCGCCAGGACCCGGCGGTCACGGTCGGCTACCGGATGCACTCCACCGGCGAGGACGACCCGCTGGGCGGCGTGCACCTGCTCGTGTGGACCACGACCCCGTGGACGCTGCCGTCCAACCTCGCGGTCATGGTCGGCTCCGAGATCGACTACGTCGTCGTCGAGTCCGACTCGACCGGCCGTTCCGAGCGGTACCTCCTGGCCGAGGCGCGACTGCCGGCGTACGCCCGAGAGCTGGGCGAGGAGCCCGAGGTGCTGGCGCGCTACACCGGGGCCGAGCTGGTCGGGCGCACCTACACCCCGCCGTTCAGCTACTACGCCGACCACGCCAACGCCTTCCGCGTGGTCGCGGCCGACGACGCCGTGACCACCACCGACGGCACCGGGCTGGTGCACACCGCCGGCGCCTTCGGTGAGGTCGACAAGGAGGTCACCGACCGCGAGGGCATCGAGGCCGTGATGCCGGTCGGCAAGGACGGGCGGTTCACCCACCCGGTCGACGACTACGCCGGGATGCTGGTCTTCGACGCCAACCTGCCGATCATCGACCACCTCAAGGCCGCCACCCGTGGCGAGGCCGCCGGCTCGGTCAGCCCGGGCACGGTGCTGCTGCGCCGCGAGTCCTACGAGCACTCCTACCCGCACTGCTGGCGCTGCCGCGAGCCCCTGATCTACAAGGGGGTCTCGTCCTGGTTCGTCGAGGTGACCGCGATCAAGGAGCGGATGCTCGAGCTGAACGAGGAGATCCGCTGGGTCCCCGACCACATCCAGCACGGCCAGTTCGGCAAGTGGCTGGAGAACGCCCGCGACTGGTCGATCACCCGCAACCGGTTCTGGGGCTCCCCGGTGCCGGTCTGGAAGAGCGACGACCCGACGTACCCGCGGGTGGACGTCTACGGCTCGTTCGCGGAGATCGAGCGCGACTTCGGCCGGCTCCCGCTGGGCAAGGACGGCCAGCCCGACCTGCACCGGCCCTACGTCGACGACCTGGTGCGGCCCAACCCCGACGACCCTCGTTCGCCCGAGGAGGGGCAGTCGATGATGCGGCGGGTGCCCGACGTGCTCGACGTCTGGTTCGACTCCGGCTCGATGTCGTACGCGCAGGTGCACTACCCGTTCGAGAACGCCGACTGGTTCGACGGCACGGCCGACAAGAAGGCGCACTTCCCGGGCGACTTCATCGTCGAGTACATCGGCCAGACCCGCGGCTGGTTCTACACGCTGCACATCCTGGCCACCGCGATCTTCGACAAGCCCGCGTTCTCGACCTGTCTCAGCCACGGGATCGTGCTCGGCTCCGACGGCAACAAGATGTCGAAGTCGCTGCGCAACTACCCCGACGTGCGTGAGGTCTTCGACCGCGACGGCGCCGACGCCATGCGCTGGTTCCTGATGTCCTCGCCGATCCTGCGCGGCGGCAACCTCGTGGTCACCGAGCAGGGGATCCGTGACTCGGTCCGCCAGGTGCTGATCCCGCTGTGGAACAGCTGGTACTTCTTCCAGCTCTACGCGAACGCCGCCGGCGAGGGGTACGACGCCCAGCGCTCCACCGCGTCGCGTGACCCGCTGGACCGCTACCTGCTGGCCAAGTGCCGGCAGTACGTCGAGTCGATGACCCACCAGCTCGACAACTACGAGGTCGCGAACGCCTGCGACTCGACGCGGTCGTTCCTCGACGTGCTGACCAACTGGTACATCCGACGCTCGCGGGAACGGTTCTGGGCGGCCGACGGTGTCGTCGACGAGAACGCCTTCGACACGCTCTACACCGTGCTCGAGGTGGTCTGCCGGGTGACGGCGCCGCTGATGCCGCTGACCACCGAGGAGATCTGGCGCGGCCTGACCGGTGAGCGATCCGTCCACCTGACCGACTGGCCCGAGGTCGACTCGCTGCCCGACGACCCGGCATTGGTGCAGGCGATGGACGTCGTACGCGACGTGTGCTCGGCAACCTCCGCGCTGCGCAAGGCCGGCAACCTGCGCAACCGGTTGCCGCTGTCCCGGCTGACGATCGTGGTCAGCGACGCCGAGGCGCTGGCCGGCTTCGAGTCGATCGTCGCCGACGAGGTCAACGTCAAGGAGGTGCGCCTGCTCGACGCCGAGCACCCCGACGCCCAGTCCTACGGCATCTCGCAGAAGCTCACCGTCAACGCCCGCGCGGCCGGGCCCCGGCTGGGTCGTGACGTGCAGCTGGCGATCAAGGGCTCGAAGTCGGGCGACTGGTCGGTCGCCGAGGACGGCACCGTGACCTCGGGTGGACTGGCGCTGGTGGAGGGCGAGTACACGCTGGAGACGGTGGCCGGCTCGGCCGATGCCGACTCGGCGACGGGTCTGCTGCCGCACGGCGGCTTCGTCGTCCTCGACACGGCGGTCACGCCCGAGCTCGCCGCCGAGGGTCTGGCACGCGACCTGGTGCGCGCCGTACAGCAGGCACGGCGGGACGCCGACCTGGACGTCTCCGACCGGATCTCGCTGTGGATCGACGGCTCGGAGGCCGTGCGTTCGGCGGCCGGGACGCACCAGGAGCTGATCGCCTCGGAGACGCTGGCGACGGCGTTCGAGCTCGGCGCCCCGGGCGCGGGATCTGCCGCATCTGGATCTGACGGGGCTGGATCTGAAGGGGCTGGGACCTTCGACGCCGAGGCGGTCGTGGGCGAGAACGAGAAGGCGCGG
This sequence comes from Nocardioides sp., assembly GCF_041600255.1. GTDB lineage: Bacteria > Actinomycetota > Actinomycetes > Propionibacteriales > Nocardioidaceae > Nocardioides. The sequence goes on from NZ_JBFIKK010000177.1 coordinate 4,866, forward strand.
ATCCACCTCTCCAAGCGCTGAGCGCTGACCTGCCACTTTCGGTTGCTCAAACACCGCTGACCTGCCACTTGTGGTTGCCCAAGAGCAACCACAAG
>NZ_JBFIKK010000178.1:0-4913 GCF_041600255.1 Nocardioides sp.
CTAGGGGCGAGCCTTCGGCGTTGTCGGTGATCAGGTGATCAGGTGGTCGGTGCGTCCGCCGCGGAGGCGTCCTGGCCGTCCTTGCGCAGCTCCGGCGGCAGGTGCCCGGTCGACTTCGCGTAGTAGGTCGCGGCCTTGCGGGCCGCGAACATCCGGGCGAGTCCGATCGCCGAGCCGCTCAGGGTCGCCCAGGCGACGGCCTCCCAGACGTCCACGTCCGGGTCGGCCGGGTTGGCCGGCGGGTTCTTGCCGGTGGCGGCGCGCCACGAGGTGTTCAGGGTCTTCTTGGTCATCGCCGCCGCGCCCACGGCTGCGGCGAGCGAGAAGACGGTCCATACCTTCGATCCGGATGCCATGACCCGACCCTACCCAGCAGCCGATCCGTCACGCAGCGCGGTCAGCGCGGAGGCGAGCTCGACCGGGTGGCGGGTGCTGACCAGCCAGTACGGCGCGGGGTCGGCCGGGTCGAGGATCTCCACCCGCACCGAGCGCTTCAGGTAGGGGCGCAGGAGCAGGTAGGCGCGGGCATCGGCGTCCCGGCCGGCCGTCCGCCGGGTCTGCTCGGCGTCGAGCACGGTGGCCGGGCCGAGGTGCCGGCCGGCGATCCGGGCGCGTCCGGCCCGGAAGGTGCCGTCGGCGACGAGCACGCGAGCGCTGCCGTAGGAGAGCAGTCCCGACGTCAGCAGACCCAGCGCGATCGCGGTCACCACCCAGGCCACCACGCCGGGCAGGGCCACCACCACGGCCAGCCAGAGGCTTGCCACCAGCATCGTGCCCTGCACCCACCAGCGCAGGGGGACGCCCAGGCGCTCGTCGTACTCCTGCTCGGACTTCACGGGGAGAAGACTGGCACGCGGAGTAGGGTCACCCGCCGTGACCCCCGACGTTGACCCGCCCGTGACCGTGACAGCCCCTGCCGGCCCCACCTTCGTCGAGATCGAGGTGGTCCGGCTCGACGCCGACCTGCCGCTGCCGTCGTACGCGCATCCCGGCGACGCCGGTGCCGACCTGGTCACCACCGTCGACGTCACCCTGGCGCCGGGGGAACGTGCGCTCGTCCCCACCGGCGTCTCCCTCGCTCTCCCCGACGGGTACGTCGCCCTGGTCCACCCGCGCTCGGGGCTGGCGGCCCGGCACGGCCTGTCGATCGTCAACACGCCCGGGACCATCGATGCCGGCTACCGCGGTGAGATAAAGGTGCTGCTGATCAACCACGACCCGTCGGAGGCGATCATGCTCCGGCGTGGCGACCGGATCGCGCAGCTGGTGGTCCAGCGCTTCGAGCGGGCCCGATTCGTCGAGGTGACCGAACTGCCCGACTCGGTGCGGGGGGCCGGGGGATACGGTTCTACCGGAGGGTTCGGTCCCGCCTGACCGGGATCGCCGCGCGCGCCGGTCGTCCGGGCGCCGCACCCTGACCAGACACACACGTCATCGAGGGAGTCGATCGTGAAGTTCCGTCGCAAGTCCGCCGAGTCCGAGCCGACCCCCGAGGTCGTCGACGACACGGCCCCCGCCGACTCGGGTGAGCAGGGTGTCGCGGTCGAGCGCACGGGCCCGTTCGACGTCGACGACATGCCCGAGACCGCCCAGGAGCGGGTCGACCTCGGAGCCCTGGTGATCGAGCCGGAGCCCGGGCGGGAGCTGCGCCTGCAGGTCGACGAGAGCACCGGAGAGGTCCAGGCGGTCGTACTGGCCGGGGCCGACGGTGCCGTGGAGCTGCGCGCCTTCGCGGCCCCCCGCAACGGCGACCTGTGGAGCGAGGTCCGCCCCGCCATCGCCGCCGACATGGCCCAGCACGGCGGCGTGGCCACCGAACGCGAGGGACGCTTCGGCACCGAGCTGATCTGCCAGGTGCCGGTGCGCCGCGAGGACGGCTCCGCGGCCACCCAGCCGTCGCGGATCATCGGGATCAACGGTCCGCGCTGGATGCTGCGCGCCACCCTGCTCGGCCGGCCGGCCCTCGACGTGGAGAGCTCGGGCGCCTGGGAGGAGACGATCGCGAAGATCGCCGTCCGCCGCGGCGACGTGGCCATGCCGGTGGGCGACGCGCTGACGGTCGTGCTGCCCGACAATGCGCGGCGCCTCGACCCGCCCACCGCCTAGGCTCGCGTCATGGCCCCCGAGAAGAGCCGACTGCGCCGCAGCATCAGCGCCTGGGCGAGCAGCAGCGACCAGGACGCTCGCGACCTGCGCAAGGCGTACGCCGTGGCGGGACTCGACACGATCGCCGGTGCCCCGGATCGCCAGCGCGTCAAGCTGCGCGGCACCCTGCGCACCGTCACGTTGCGACCCCGCGGCGGGGTCCCGGCCCTGGAGGCCGAGCTCTTCGACGGCTCCGGCGTGGTCGTGGTGATCTGGCTGGGACGTCGTCGGATCGCCGGCATCGCGCCCGGGCGCGCCATCCAGGTCGAAGGCAGGATCAGCGCGGCCGACGGCCAGCGCATCATGTACAACCCCCGATACGAGTTGATCCCATGAGCGAACAGCACTCCGAGCCCTCCGCCGCACCCCAGGAGCACCCGCCGGGCGCCCCCTCGGTGGACACGGTCGAGGCCGTGGTCCGGTCCCAGCTCGCCAAGGCCCTCGGCGGTCGTCGCGGCATGCTCGAGGCGGCGGTTCCCACCATCCTGTTCACGGTGCTGTGGCTGGGCACCCGAGAGCTCCGGATCGCACTGCTGTCCGGCGTGGCCGCGGCCGTCGTGCTGCTGGTGGTGCGGCTGGTGCAGCGCTCGACCGTGCAGTTCTGTGTCAACGCACTGGTCGGCATCGGGATCGGGTGGTTGTTCGTCACCATGTCGGCGCGGGGCGGCGGCAGTGCGGACGACCAGGCGCTCGCCTACTTCCTGCCGGGCATCATCTACAACGGCGCCTACACGGTGGTGCTCGCGTTCAGCTGCCTGATCGGCTGGCCCCTGGTGGGCTTCATGGTCGGCAGCGTCACCGGCGATGCGACCGCCTGGCACGAGGACCGCCAGATCGTGCGGCTCACCACCGTGCTCACCTGGCTGCTGGTGCTGCCCTGCCTGGTACGGGTGGCGATCCAGGGGCCGGTCTGGTTGGCCGGTTCGTCGGGCTCGCTGGCCGCGGACACTGCCATCGCCACGCTCGGCATTCTCAAGATCGCCCTGGGCTGGCCGCTGCAGCTGGCTGCTCTGGCGGCGATGGCCTGGGTGCTGGGCCGCAACCGCACCCCCGCGGAGAGCACCCCGGCCGGGTGACCTCTCAGCCCCCGTGCTTGGCGGGGGCGAGCAGACGCTCGAGCTGGTCCTCGACGTCGGCCGGCACCACGAAGAGCAGCTCGTCACCGGACTCGACCGGCTGCTCGCCGTCGGGGACGTAGACCTGCCCGTCGCGCAGGATCGTGACCAGGGCGCAGTTCTCGGGCAACGGAATCAGTCCGACCGGCTTGCCGACGAACGGGGAGTCCTCCGGCAACGTCATCTCCACGAGGTTGGCGTTGCCCTGGCGGAACGTGAACAGCCGGACGAGGTCGCCGACGGTCACCGCCTCCTCGACCAGGGCCGACATGATCCGCGGGGTGGAGACGTTCACGTCGACGCCCCAGGCCTCGGTGAAGAGCCACTCGTTGTTGGGGTGGTTGACCCGGCCCACGGTGCGCGGCACCCCGAACTCGGTCTTGGCGAGCAGCGACGTGACGAGGTTGGCCTTGTCGTCGCCGGTCGCCGCGATGACGACGTCGCACTGGTCGAGACGGGCCTCCTCCAGCGATGACAGCTCACAGCAGTCGGCCAGGAGCCATTCGGCGTCCGGCACGCGTTCGGGGCGGATGGCCCCGGGCTGCTTGTCGATGAGCAGGACCTGGTGCCCGTTCGTGATCAGCTCTCGGGCGATCGAGCGCCCGACGGCGCCGGCTCCCGCGATGGCGACGCGCATCAGTTGTCCTCCGGGCCTCGGTCGAAGATGGCGTACGCGTGCGCGGCGTTCTCCTCGCGCATCACCAGGTGCAGCAGGTCGCCTTCCTGGATGACGCTCTCCCGGGTGGGCAGCATGCCCTCGCCCAGACGGTCGATCCAGGCGATCCGGCTCTTCGACTGCAGCTGGAAGTCGACGGTGCGGTGACCGATCCATGCCTCGGTCACCGGGACCTGGTCGAGACGGATCGTCCCCGAGGGGTCGCGGAAGTCGGGCTCGGCCCCGGCGGGGAGGATGCGGCGCAGCACCTGGTCGGCCGTCCACTTCACCGTGGCAACGGTGGTGATGCCCAGGCGCTGGTAGACCTCGGCGCGGCCGGGGTCGTAGATCCGCGCGACGACCTGCTGGATGCCGAACGTCTCGCGTGCCACCCGGGCCGCGATGATGTTGGAGTTGTCGCCGCTGGAAACCGCCGCGAAGGCGTCGGCGCGGCGGATCCCGGCCTTCTCCAGGACCGCCTGGTCGAAGCCGTACCCGGTGACCTTGTCGCCGTTGAAGCCCGGGCCGAGGCGCCGGAACGAGTCGGGTTCGCTGTCGATGACGGAGACGGTGTGGTTGCGGTCCTCGAGGCTCCTGGCGAGCGTGGAGCCGACGCGGCCGCAGCCCATGATCACAACATGCACGACGCAGACGCTACCGCAGCCGGGAGCCCGCGGCGGGCCGGATCTGGCCGGAGGGCGCCGGGGGGCGAGCTTTGGTCTAGCCTTGCGGCTCGTGAGTGTCGGCGATGTCTCCAAGCGCATCCTCCTGGGACGCAAGTTGCGCAGTTCCCAGCTGGGCGAGACCTTGTTGCCCAAGCGGGTCGCGCTGCCGGTCTTCGCCAGTGACGCTCTCTCCTCGGTCGCCTACGCGCCCGACGAGGTCTTCATCATGCTCTCGCTGGCCGGCGCCTCGTACTACGTGTGGTCCTGGAAGATCGGCCTCGCCATCGCGGTGGTGCTGATGGCCGTGGTGATGTCCTACCGACAGACCGTGCA
>NZ_JBFIKK010000179.1:0-4908 GCF_041600255.1 Nocardioides sp.
CGCAGCGAGCACCGCGGCGGCGGTGTCCACATCAGCGAGCGTCTCGGTCATGGAACAACCCAACCAGCGAGCACCGACATTTCGACCCCCGAAACCGGCCGATCTTCCACCATCCGGAAACGAAGTTCCGACGAGTTCGCGGCGATCCGCCAGCCGGCTCGCTGGCGGGTCGAAGCCGCCCTCGGGTGACCCTCGCCTCGAGCCACCCCACACGCCCACCCCCCACCCTCCGTGATACTGGATCCGTGACCTCCCTCGACCCTGCCGTAGCCGCCCGCCTGAAGAGAACCGCCGACGGGCTGGTCCCTGCCGTGGTGCAGCAGCACGACACCCGCGAGGTGCTGATGCTCGGCTGGATGGACGACGAGGCGCTGGCGCGCACGCTGAGCACCGGGCGCGCGACGTACTGGAGCCGCTCGCGGCAGGAGTACTGGCTCAAGGGCGAGACCTCCGGCCACGTCCAGCACGTCAAGGAGGTCCGGCTCGACTGCGACGGCGACACCCTGCTCGTCCTGGTCGACCAGGAGGGCGCCGCCTGTCACACGGGGGACCGCACCTGCTTCGACGCCGACCTGCTGCTGGCCCCGGCCGAGGGATGACCTCGATGTCCCACCCGAACCGACGAACCTTCGGCCCCGTCCTGGCGCTCGGCCTCGCCGCGGGCGCGCTCGCTGCGGTCGCCGGCAACAAGTCCTGGGCCGGGGCGAGCGGCGCCGGGGCCCGAAGCTTCTCTCAGCTGAGCGCCACCTCCGAGGCCGAGCAGATGCCCGCCGCCGGTGCCTTCGCGCTGGTCGTCCTGGCCTGCTGGGGAGTTCTCCTGGTCACTCGTGGACGGGTACGCCGTGCGGTGGCCGCCCTGGCGGCACTGGCAGCAGCCGCCACCCTGGCCAGCGTGGTGGTCGGCTTCTCCTCGGTGCCGAGCGCGGTGCGGGCCAGCTTCGCCGACGTCGGCATCGACCAGGTCGACGTCACCCGGACCGGCTGGTTCTGGGCAGCAGCCGTCGGGGCGCTGCTCTCCCTGCTCACCACCCTAGCCGCGGTGCGCTGGGCGCCGTACTGGCCCGAGATGGGCACCCGGTACGACGCCCCCGGAGCCGCAGCCGCGCCGACATCGGCCACGGCGAGCGACCCGGCCGACCAGACCAGCCTCGACCTCTGGAAGGCGCTCGACGAGGGGCGCGACCCCACCGCGGGCCCGGCTGAATAGAATGGCCCCACCACCGCACGTCCCCCGTCACGAGGAGCACGCATGTCTGACAGCCACGGCAACACCCCCGCAGCCTGGAGCGCCGTCTTCGTGGGGCTGCTCGGTTTCGTCGTGGGCAGCGTGGCCCTGATGCTGACCCCGGTGAGCATGGTGATGTTCTGGGTGGGCGTCGGTATCGCGCTGGCCTCCCTCGTCGTCTTCTTCGTCCTCGCCAAGCTGGGCTTCCACGCCTCCGACCACTGATGCCGTGAGCCTGGTCGCGCCGCTCTCGTCGAGCCGGGCCTCGCGCCCGGTCCGGCTGGCCTCGCCCCTGGCGGCCGGAGCGGTGGCGGCGCTGGGCACGCTGGCGCTGCGGCTGCGCGACCCGCACACCACGGGCGCCTGGGGCTACTGCCCGACGGCGCTGGTCGGCTTCGACTGTCCGTTCTGCGGCAGCCTGCGGGCGGTCAACGACCTGACCCACCTCGAGCTCGGCGCCGCTGCGTCGAGCAACCTGCTGCTCGTGGTCGCGGCACCGGTGGTGATCGCGCTGTGGGGTCGTCGCCTGCTCGCCGCGTGGCGCGGGGGAGCGGCCGCCGAGCCGCTGGCCGTGCCCCGCTGGGTCTGGCTCACGCTCGCCGCGGTGGTCACTGTTTTCACGGTGCTCCGTAACCTTCCCGTGGGCGCCTGGCTCGCTTCCTGAGCCGCTCGCCCCACCACTGCCCGCGGGTGAGAGGCTTGGCCCACACCCCCTTCGATCGATGGAGTACCCATGTCCGTGCTGGACGACATCGTCGCCGGCGTACGGATCGACCTCGCCGCGCGCGAGGCGGTCACGAGCGCTGCGGACCTCCGCGCCGCGCTGACCGACGTGGACCCGCCGCGCGACCCCATGCCGCACCTGCGCGGCGCCACCTCCAGCGTCATCGCCGAGGTCAAGCGGCGCAGCCCCAGCAAGGGAGACCTGGCCGACATCCCGGACCCGGCCCAGCTGGCCGGCCACTACGCCCGCGGCGGCGCTGCGGCGATCAGCGTCCTCACCGAGGAGCGCCGCTTCGGTGGCAGCCTCGCCGATCTGCGCGCGGTCCGCGCCGCGGTGGACACCCCGCTGCTGCGCAAGGACTTCATCGTCACCTCCTACCAGCTCCTCGAGGCCCGCGCGGACGGCGCCGACCTGGTGCTGCTGATCGTGGCCGCGCTCGACGACGACCTGTTGCGCCGGTTGTACGACGAGGCGCGCGAGCTCGGGATGACCGTGCTGGTCGAGGTCCACGACGAGCCGGAGACCGAGCGCGCGGTCGCGCTGGGCGCGGAGCTGATCGGCGTGAACGCCCGCAACCTCAAGACCCTGGCCGTCGACGCGTCCACCTTCGGCCGACTGGCCCCGCACCTGTCCGAGGACGTGGTGGCCGTGGCCGAGTCCGGGATCGGCGGTCCCGCCGACGTCCAGCGCTTCGTCGACGAGGGCGCCCGCGCCGTCCTGGTGGGGGAGGCCCTGGTCAAGGACGGCGACCCCGCCGCCGCCGTGCGGGCGATGACCGGACTGCGCCCGACCGAGACCGAGGAGAGCCGATGACCGACCTGGGCACCTTCGACGCCGACCAGCAGGGCTGGTTCGGCGGGCCGGGCGGTTTCGGCGGCCGGTTCATGCCCGAGGCGCTGATCGCCGCCCTCGACGAGCTGACCGTGGCCTGGCAGGACGCGATGGCCGACCCGTCGTTCGTGGCGGAGTTCCAGGCGATCCTGCGCGACTACGCCGGCGTGCCCAGCCAGCTCTACGAGGCCACCCGGCTCGGCGAGAAGGTCGGCGCCCGGATCCTGCTCAAGCGCGAGGACCTGAACCACACCGGCGCGCACAAGATCCGCAACGTGCTCGGCCAGGCGCTGCTCACCAAGCGGATGGGCAAGACCCGGGTCATCGCCGAGACCGGCGCCGGTCAGCACGGCGTGGCGAGTGCGACCGCCGCGGCGTACTTCGGGCTCGACTGCACCGTCTACATGGGCTCGGTCGACACCCGTCGCCAGGCGCTCAACGTGGCCCGGATGAACCTGCTCGGCGCCAAGGTCGTGGCCGTCGACTCCGGCAGCGCCACCCTCAAGGACGCGATCAACGAGGCCCTGCGCGACTGGGTCGCCAGCGTCGACCACACGGCGTACCTGTTCGGTACGGCGGCCGGCCCGCACCCGTTCCCGAGCCTGGTCCGCGACTTCACCCGCGGCATCGGCGACGAGGCCCGGCAGCAGTGCCTGGACCAGTACGGCCGGCTGCCGGACGCGATCGCGGCCTGCGTCGGTGGCGGCTCCAACGCGATCGGTCTGTTCACCGCGTTCCTCGAGGACGAGGAGGTCGCCATCCACGGCTTCGAGCCCGGCGGCGACGGCGTCGACACCCCGCGGCACGCCGCGACCATCCACGCCGGCGCGAAGGGGGTGCTGCACGGGTCGCGCACCTTCGTCCTGCAGGACGAGGACGGCCAGACCATCGAGTCGCACTCGATCTCGGCCGGCCTCGACTACCCGGGCGTCGGTCCGCAGCACGCCCACCTGTCCGACATCGGCCGAGCGACCTACACCCCGGTGACCGACACCGAGGCGATGGAGGCGATGGCCCTGCTGAGCCGGACCGAGGGCATCATCCCGGCCATCGAGTCCGCGCACGCGATCGCCGGCGCCCTGAAGGTGGCTCGCGAGCTCGCGGCCGAGAAGGGGCCGGAGGCCACCGTGCTGATCAACCTGAGCGGACGCGGCGACAAGGACATGGGCACCGCGATCGAGTGGTTCGGCCTCGGCGAGCCCGACGCCACCGAGGGAGACGTGTCCTGATGAGCGTCGCCCGCGCCTTTGCCACGGCCCGCGCCGAGAACCGCGCCGCCCTCGTCGGCTACCTGCCGGCCGGCTTTCCCGACATCGCCGGCGGCATCGACGCGCTGCGCGTGATGGTGGAGAACGGCTGTGACGTCATCGAGGTGGGCCTGCCCTACTCCGACCCGGTGATGGACGGTCCCACGATCCAGGCCGCGGCCCAGCAGGCCCTGGAGCAGGGGATCCGCACCACCGACGTGCTGCGCACCGTCGAGGCCGTGGCCGCCACCGGCGTCCCGACGGTGATCATGACCTACTGGAACCCGGTCGAGCGCTACGGCGTCGAGCGGTTCGCCGCCGACCTGGCCAACGCCGGGGGAGCGGGCCTGATCACGCCCGACCTGACCCCCGACAGCGGCCCGGAGTGGATCGCGGCCGCGGATCGCCACGACCTCGACAAGATCTTCCTGGTCGCGCCGTCCTCGACCGACGAGCGGATCGCGATGACGACCGCCGCCTGTCGTGGGTTCGTCTACGCCACCGCCGTGATGGGCGTGACCGGCGCCCGGAACACCACCAGCGACCTCGCGGGCCCGCTGGTGGCCCGGACCCGCGCCACCACCGACCTGCCGGTCGGTGTCGGCCTCGGCGTCAGCAACGGCGACCAGGCGGCCGAGGTCGCCTCCTACGCCGACGGGGTGATTGTGGGCTCCGCCTTCGTGCGCACCCTGCTCGACCACGCCGACGACCGGCCCGCCGGCCTGCGGGCGCTGGCCGCGCTGACCGCCGACCTGGCCGCGGGAGTACGCCGTGCGTAGGGTCCCGGTCCTGGTCGCGCTCGGCACCGCCCTCGTGCTGCTGCTGACCGCCTGCGGCGGTGGCGCCACCCCGGAGCAGGAGTTCCGCGGCGCGGTCCTGAC
>NZ_JBFIKK010000180.1:0-4864 GCF_041600255.1 Nocardioides sp.
CGCCCGCGCCACGACATGGACCGGCTGCTGCTGCTCGCCTCCGTCGACGGCCTGGTGGTCGGTGCGGCCGTCGGGTACTTCTTCCTCCTCGACAACACCCACCTGGTCGAGGTGCGCGTGCACGTCGACCCGGCGTACCGCCGCCGCGGTGTCGGCCGTGCCCTGGCGGAGTCGCTGGAGGCCCGGGCTCGGGCGGCCGGCAGGCGGACGCTGGCAAGCACGGTCCACGGCCCGGTGAACGAGGCCGGAGCCGGCCTGGAGTTCGCCAGGGCGGTGGGTTTCGTGCCCGCCAACGAGGAGGAGACGAAGGTCCTCGACCTCACGACCGCTCCCCAGGGCTGGTCGGTGCTGGCGGACGAGGTCGAGCGGAAGCGCGCAGACCACGTGGTGCACACGTTCGTGGACCACGTGCCGGACGAGCACGTGGCCGGGGTGTGCGCCCTGCTCTCGGCCTTCCTCGACGAGGCGCCGAGCGGCGAACTGGACCTCGAGCGAGCCGAGTGGACGCCCGAGAGGCTTCGAGCCCACGAGGAGCAGCAGACCGCCGTGGGCCGGCGCTGGCTGGTCGCGCTGGCGGTCGCCCCGGACGGCACGGCCTGCGGGTTCTCCGAGCTGGGCTTCGAGCTCGGCAACCCCACGCGCGCCGAGGTCGGCGGGACACTGGTGCTGCCCGGGCACCGAGGCCGCCGGTTGGGCCTGGGTCTCAAGCTCGCCACCCACCGCCGGCTCCTCGAGCTCGCCCCTGGGTGTCGCGTCGTATCCACCACGAACGCGGGCGTGAACGCACCGATGAACGCGGTCAACGCGCGGATGGGCTACCGCGCGGTCGAGCGGGCCGTGGACGTCCAGAAGGTTCTCTGACCGGCGCCGGGGGTTCAGTTCGAGGTCGCGGCGACCGATGAGTCAGGGGACCGGTCCACCCCCCGACCCCCGGAGCCCTCCGCATGCGCCGTACCACCCCCCGCCGGATCGTCGCGCGTCTGGTGGCCGTCACGGCGCTGTCGCTGATCGCCAGCGGCTCCGCCCTGGGCACCGCCTCCACGGTGGCCTCCGCCGGAACCCCTGCAGCGACGGGTGCCGAGGAGCGGGAGACGTCGGCGGGCAACCGGCTGGTCGGCCGCGAGTGGGGTGTCTACAAGGGCCCGGCCGAGATGGCCTGGGAGCCGTACGTGAAGGCCACCGGCCGGAAGAAGAAACTGCTGGCCACCATTGCGCTCGCGCCCAAGGCGAAGTGGTTCGGCGCCTGGATCCCGGACCGGGACATCGCCGCCAAGGTCGAGGACTACATCGCCAAGAGCCAGGACGGGAACCCTGACGCGCTCGTCCAGCTCGCTGTCTTCCGGATGGTGCCCTGGGAGCACGAGGCCTGTCGACGCCTGCCCACCGAGGCCGAGAAGAAGTCGTACCGGGTGTGGACGAGGCGGTTCGCGCGGGCCGTCGGGGACACCCCCACCGCGCTGATCCTCCAGCCGGACGGGCCGTTCGCGCTCTGCGCGCCCGGCGGCTCCACGGCGCCCTCGCGGCTGATCGCCTACTCGACCCGGGTCTACTCGGCGTTGCCGAACACGAGCGTCTACATCGACGCCGGAGCCGCCGACTGGCCCGCACCGGGCAACGGCGGCGGGGTGCGCTCGGCCGTCAAGCTGCTCGTGCGGGCCGGCGTCGAGCACGCGCGCGGCTTCGCCCTCAACAGCACCCACTACTCCTCGACCGACCTCGAGGTCGAGCGCGGCACGGAGATCGTCGAGGCCCTCGAGCGGCGCGGCATCACGGACAAGCACTTCGTCGTCAACACCTCCTCGAACGGACACCCGTTCCCGTTCGGCACCTACACCGGTCCGGACCCCAACAACGCCAAGGTCTGCCGGACCGGGAACGAGTCTGCGAGCACGACCTGCGTCACCCTGGGGATCCCCCCGACGGCGGAGGTGGCGCACCCGCGCTGGGGTCTGTCGGACCTCACCAACGAGCGGGCCGCGGCACACGTCGACGCCTACCTCTGGTTCGGTCGGCCCTGGCTGCACCGGCAGGCCAAGCCCTTCGTCATGAAGCGGGCCCTGCGTCTGGTCCGGTCCAGTCCCTACTGACCCACGACGACCGCGTGCGGACCAGCGATCAGAGCTTGCGCAGCCGCACGTACCGGACCGAGTGGTCGCGAGCCTTGCGCAGCACGAGGGTGGCCCGCGAACGGGTGGGCAGCACGTTCTGCAGCAGGTTCGGCCCGTTGATGGTGTCCCAGATCCGGATCGCCTCGGCCTCGGCCTCGTCCTCGGTCAGGTGCGCGTACTTGCGGAAGTACGACGCCGGGTCGAGGAAGGCCGTCTCGCGCAGCCGCCAGAAGCGCTCGATGTACCAGTCGCGGATGTGGCGGGTGTCGGCGTCGACGTAGACGCTGAAGTCGAAGAAGTCGCTCAGCGTCAGCCCGGTCTTCCCGTCCTCGCGCACCCGTGCCGGCTGCAGGACGTTGAGACCCTCGATGATCACGATGTCGGGCCGCTTGATCACGACCTTCTCGTCGGGCACCACGTCGTAGACCAGGTGGGAGTACGTCGGCGCCTCGACCTCGTCCTTGCCGGACTTGATGTCGACCACGAAACGCAGCAGGGCGCGACGGTCGTACGACTCCGGGAACCCCTTGCGGTGCAGGATGCCGCGTCGTTCGAGCTCGGCGTTGGGGTAGAGGAAGCCGTCGGTGGTCACCAGCGCGACGTTCGGGTGCTCGGGCCAGTGCGCCAGCATCTCCTGCAGCACCCGCGCGGTGGTGGACTTGCCGACCGCGACCGAGCCGGCCAGGCCGATCACGAACGGCGTGCGCGGGGGAGTGCGCCGGTGCAGGAACTTCTCCTGCTGCAGGTGCAACCGGCTCGCCGCCTCGACGTACAGGCTGAGCAGGCGGGAGAGCGGGAGGTAGACCTCCTGGACCTCGTCCAGGTCGAGGGACTCGCCCAGACCCTGCAGGCGCTCGAGCTCGTTCGGGGTCAGCGGGCTGGTGGTCTCCTCGGCCAGCGCCGCCCAGGCGGACCGGTCCAGCTCGATGTACGGCGAGGTCTCACGGGCGACGTCCTCGGGAGAGCCCGGGGTCACCCCGCCGTTGGCAGACATGCCGGTGATTGTTGCAGTCCGCGGGCGTCGTCTCCCGGGCGCGTCCACTCGCTAGGGTGGCGGCCATGCGCTTGCTCCTCGTCCCGACCCCGGCCCGGTAGGTCTGCGATGGCCGTGGTCGGCGTCGGGATCGACGTGGTGGACGTGGCCCGGTTCGGGGAGTCGCTGGAGCGCACCCCGGGCCTGCGCGAGCGACTGTTCACCCCTGACGAGGCCGGACGGGCCCTCGCCTCGCTGGCGGCGCGGTTCGCCGCCAAGGAGGCGATGGCCAAGGCGCTGGGGGCCCCAGTCGGGATGGCCTGGCACGACGCCGAGGTGGTCAACGAGTCCACGGGTCGCCCGGTGCTGCTGATCCGCGGCTCGGTGAAGGCCCAGGCGGCCGCCCTGGGGGTCGCCACGGTGCACCTGTCGCTCTCCCACGACGCGGGGATCGCCTCGGCGATGGTGGTGCTCGAGTCGTGAGGCAGGCCCACACGGTCGCGCAGGTGCGAGCAGCCGAGGAGGAGCTGCTCGCGGTCCTGCCCGACGGTGCGCTGATGCAGCAGGCCGCCACCGGACTGGCGTACGCCGTCCTCGACCTGCTGGGCTCGGCCTACGGCCGTCGGGTGGTGCTGCTGGTCGGCTCGGGCAACAACGGCGGAGACGCCCTGTACGCCGGAGCGTTGCTCGCCCGGCGCGGCTGCCGGGTCGATGCCTGGCTGCTGGGGTCGGCGGTCCACGAGGCGGGCCTGGCCGCCCTGCGCGCGGCGGGTGGACGGGTCGGCGACGTCGACCCTGCGGTGGGCGCCCGCGCGGACGTGGTCGTCGACGGCATCGTGGGCATCGGCGGCCAGCCCGGCCTGCGCCCGGATGCCTGTGCCGCACTGGAGGCCGTCCGCGGAGTGCCGCTGGTCGCGGTCGACGTGCCGTCCGGGGTCGACGTCGACACCGGTGAACTGGACGGCCCGCACGCGCGTGCCGAGCTGACCGTCACCTTCGGCACCCACAAGGTGGCCCACCTGGTCGACCCCGCAGCCGAGGCGTGCGGGGCGATCCACCTGGTCGACCTGGGGCTGGACCTGCCCGCCGCGGCGGTGCAGGCGCTGCAGGCGGCCGACGTGGCGCGGCTGCTGCCCCGGCCCCGCCAGGACGCCCACAAGTACACCCGCGGCGTGGTGGGGATCCGGGCCGGCTCGGCCCGCTACCCCGGAGCGGGGCTGCTCAGCGTCGCGGGTGCGTCGGCCGGCCTGTGCGGGATGGTGCGGTTCGTGGGCGAGCAGGCTGTGGCCGACCGGGTTCGCGAGGCGCACCCCGAGGTGGTGGGCGCCGGGCGGGTCCAGGCCTGGGTGATCGGCTCCGGGGGTGGGGACTGCGCCGGCGACGAGCTCGCGGCGGCGCTCGAGGACGGCGTACCCGTGGTCGTCGACGCGGACGCCCTGGTCCACGTCACCGCGGGGTTGGGCGTGCCGGCGGTGCTGACGCCGCACGCCGGCGAGCTGGCCCGGATGCTCGGGGTCGAGCGGGCGGCCATCGAGGCCGCTCCGCTGGCCCACGTCCGTCGGGCCGCGGAGACGTACGACGCCGTGGTGCTGCTCAAGGGCAGACACAGCCTGGTCGCCACCCCGGACGGTCAGGTCCGGGCGACCACCACCGGGCTGCCCTGGCTGGCCACGGCCGGAGCCGGGGATGTGCTGGGCGGGGTGATCGGCTCGCTGCTGGCCGCCGGGCTCACGCCGTACGACGCCGCCTCGGTGGGGTCCTGGCTGCACGGCGCCGCCGCCAC
>NZ_JBFIKK010000181.1:0-4845 GCF_041600255.1 Nocardioides sp.
CCGTGCCCTCGATCCCGCTGCGCATCACTTCTTGTCGGGAGTTGTAGAGCGACTCCATCAGCCCCGAGGTCGGCGTGTCGGGGAGGCTGGCGTAGGAGGCCACGTAGGCGAAGCCCGGGCCGAGGGTGGGCAGGGCGTAGTAGGAGAGCGTGCCCAGTGACCAGGCGATGCACTGCGAGGTCGCGAACCAGTAGCCGTAGGTCAGGTTGCGCGACCAGACCAGCCACCCGGTCAGGGCCAGCGGCACCAGCGGCAGGAACCACAGGTAGATGTAAGACAGGGCGTACGCGGCGACGCCGGTGCCCAGCACGTCGTGGAGCAGGACGGCCGGGTCGTTACCCAGCAGCAGGGCCTTGTCGAGCAGGTGGAGCTCGCGGTCGTACTTGGTGTCGCTGAGCACGAACGGCAGGAACGACTTGAGGTTCCGGTAGCTCACGTAGGTGATGTAGAAGCAGACGACGCCCATCACCACGAGGGTGACCCGGTCCTTGGTCCAGTGCTGGTGCACCCGGGCCTTGAAGATCGCGGGCATCAGGGCCGGGTGCATCCGGGACTTCCAGAGCGTCCGGGGCAGCAGGTCGGCGAGGAACGCCGCTCCGACCAGGATCGGCAGCCGGGCCCACGAGGGGCCGAGGAAGCCGTCGGGGTCGGCGAGCCGCTTGTCGAGCAGGATCGCCGTCAGGACCGCCAGAAAACCCATGACGGCGGCGATCCCCAGCAGGAGGGCGTAGGCACGGCGATGCACCGCGCCAGTGTAGGGCGCGCGCGCCCGACTCAGGGCTCGGGGAGCACCGCCAGACGGGTGGCGTTCACCACCAACCGGATCGGCGCCCCCGCACCGGGATGCACGTCGAGCGGTGCCACCGCGTCGATCTCGCCCAGCTCGGGCACGTCCACGACGAGCCGGACCAGGTCCGGCGTGGCCCGACTGGAGACCACCAGTCCGGCCAGGGGTCCGTCGGGGGCGACCTCCAGCGCCGAGCGCCGTACGGCGACCGCGGGGGCCGCCGGCAGTCCGGCGGCGGCCAACACGGTTCGCGCCGCCTCACCGCGCAGCACCCGGGCGTAACCCAGGAAGAGCGCGGTCTCCGGGTCGGCGGGTCCGCGCCACACCTCGGCGATCACGCCCTCCTGGACGACCCGGCCCGCGCGCATCACGGCGAGCCGGTCAGCGACCGTGAACGCCTCCTCGTGGTCGTGGGTGACCATCAGCGCGGTGGTGCCGGCGGCCCGCAGGATCTCCCGCAGTTCGCCGGCCAGGCGCTCGCGCAGGCCGGCGTCGAGCGCGGAGAGCGGCTCGTCGAGCAGCAGCAACCGGGGCTCGACCGCCAGCGACCGGGCCAGCGCGACCCGCTGCCGCTCACCGCCGGACAACGTGCCCGGCAGCCGGTCGCCGTACCCCGCCAGCCCGACCAGCTCGAGCAGCTCGTCGACCCGCTGGGCCACCCGGGGCGCCCGGCGCAGCCGCAACGCGTAGCCCACGTTGCGTGCCACGGTGAGGTGCGCGAAGAGCTGGCCGTCCTGGAACATCAGCGCGAAGCCGCGCTTGTGGGTGGGCACGCCGGCCAGGTCCTGGCCGTCCCAGCAGATCCGGCCGCTGGCGTTCGGGCCCAGCCCGGCGACCGCCCGCAGCAGGGTCGACTTGCCGCAGCCGGACGGTCCGAGCACCGCCAGCACCTCGCCGTCGGGCAGGTCGAGCGAGACGTCGACGACGGCCGGGATCCCGTCGTACGCCACGGTGACCTCGCGCAGGCTGAGCATGGTCAGAAGGCTCCCACGGACGGCACCCGGAGCCGTTCGACGGCCAGCATCACCAGGGCGGTCGAGGCCGCGAGGACCACGGAGGCCGCCAGCGCCATCCCGTAGTTCAACTCGCCCGGGTGGCCGATCAACCGGAAGATCACCACCGGCACGGTGGGGTGCTCGTCGCGGGCCAGGAACGAGGTGGCCCCGAACTCGCCGAGCGAGACCGCGAAGGCGAATCCGCTGGCGGCGAGCAGCGGTCGCCAGACGATGGGCAGGTCCACCACCAGCAGCGTGCGCAGCGGCCCGGCGCCCAGCGAGGCGGCCGCCTGCCGCTGCCGGTCGTCGATCCCGGCCAGCACCGGCACGATGGTCCGCACCACGAGCGGTAGCGCGACCAGCGCCTGGGCGATGGGCACCAGCAACGGCGAGTCCCGCATCGACAGCGGTGGCTGGTTGAGGGTGATCAGGAAGCCGAAGCCCAGGGTCACCGCGGAGACCCCCAGCGGCAGCATGAAGAAGCCGTCGAGCAGCGAGCGGACCCGGCGTTCGGCGCGGGTGCGTGAGCTGCGGGTGACGATGACGGCGACGAGCAGTCCCATCGACAGCGCCATCCAGGTGGCGTCGACCGCCGTCCGCAACGAGGTGGCCAGGGCCTCGGTCACCGGCACCAGCAGGGCCTGCTCACCGGTCGTGGTGAGGGCCCGGTAGTTCCCCAGGCCCCAGTCGCCGCCGACCCGGAACGACCCGGCCACCAACGACGCGATCGGCGTCGCGACCAGCACCAGCAGGAGCGCCGTCGAGACCAGCACCGGCCAGTCGCCCCGGGAGGGGCGCCGCGGCGTCGCGACCACCACCGCCCGGGTGGGGTCGGGTACGGCGCGCAGCCGGCCGGAGACGATCAGCAACCCGACGACGGTGGTCAGCTGGAGGAGGGAGAGCGCGGCCGCCGCCCGCAGGTCCAGCAGGTTGGTGGTGAGCAGGTAGATCTCGGTCTCCACCGAGGAGTAGCGCAGCCCGCCCAGCACCAGGACGATGCCGAAGGCGGTGGCACAGAACAGGAAGACGACGCTGGCGGCCGAGACGATCGCCGGACGCAGGGCCGGCAGGGTGACGGTGCGCAGCACCTGCACCGGGCTCGCCCCCAGCGCGGCGGCGGCCTCGCCGGGCCGCGGGTCGAGCGCCTCCCAGGCCGCGCCCACGGACCGGATCACCACCGCCACGTTGAAGAAGGCCAGCCCCAGCACGATCGCGATCGGGCTGCCGTCGAGGCCGAGGAAGCCGAGCGGACCGGAGTCGCCCAGCAGGCGCCGGAAGGCCACCCCGACCACCACGGTCGGCAGCACGAACGGCACCAGCAGCGCGGAGCGGAGCAGCCGACGGCCGGGGAAGCGGAGCCGGTGCAGGGCGTAGGCCGCCGGCAGGCCCAGCAGGACCGACAGCGCGGTCCCGGCCGCCGCCGACCAGAGCGTGAACCAGACCACCCGGCCGACGCGTGGCCGGGTCAGCACCTCGAGCACACCGACCGGGTCGAAGCGGCCCTCGGGCCACAGCCCGCGCGCCAGCATCCCGCTGACCGGCAGCACGAAGAAGACGCCCAGCACCAGGACCGGCACCAGGGCCAGTCCGACGAGGGTGAGTGGTCGGGTCAGTCCCGGCCGGAGCCGGGCACCGCGACTCAGCGGGAGGTGACGTCGCTCCACTCGCGCAGCCAGTCGTCTCGGTTCGCGGCGATCTCGGACGGGTCGACCGCGTAGGCCTCGTCGGGCTGGACGGCGTACGCCGCCCACTCGGCGGGCAGGTCGACGTCGTCGCGGACCGGGAAGACGTACATGCTCTCCGGCAACGACGCCTGGACCTCGGCGCCGGTCAGGAAGTCGATGAACGCCTCAGCACCGTCGACGTTCTCGGCGCCGTCGAGGACACCGGCGTACTCGACCTGCTCGAAGCAGGTCTCGAGCAGGGCGCTGGTGGTGGAGGCGTCCGCCCCCTCCGGGACGGTGAAGGCCGGCGAGGAGTCGTAGCTCAGCACGATCGGGCGATCGCCCTCTCCGCCGCCGGCGGTGAAGTCGACGAAGTAGGCGTCCGACCAGCCGGCCGTGAGCTTGGCCCCGTTCTCCATCAGGTCGGCCCAGTAGCGCGGCCAGTCGTCGCCGTACTCGGCCACGGTGGCGAGCAGGAAGGCCATCCCCGGCGAGCTGGTCGCGGCGCCCGGCAGGACGAGGAGGTCGCGGTACGCCGGGTCGGCGAGGTCGGCCAGGGTCGTCGGCGGGGCCAGCTCCCGCTCGTCGAACCAGGTGTCGTCGACGTTGATGCAGACGTTGCCGTTGTCGACCGGGGTCAGCCGCTGGTCGTCGTCGCCGGGCAGCGAGTGGTCGCCCGCCCCGGCGGGCAGGTCGTGCTCGTAGGCGGCGAAGACACCGGCGTCCAGCGCCCGGGACGCGAAGGTGTTGTCCACCCCGAAGGCGACGTCGCCGATCGGGTCGTCGGCGGTGAGCACGAGCTTGTTGGTCAGGGCACCCGCGTCGCCGGCCTTGCGGACGACGACCTCGAAGCCGGACTCGGTCTCGAACTGGCGGAGGAGCTTCTTCGGCAGCGAGAACGAGTCGTGGGTGACCACGACGACCCGGTCCGAGGCAGGGCCGTCGTCCTGGACGCTCTCGCCGATCGCGGAGCAGCCGGTCGTCGTCACTGCGAGCACGAACGCCGCGGCGCCGGCCCGGCGGGTGGACATGGAAATGGACCTCAAGGTGACTCCCTTCGCCGGTACTAACCGGAGCAGGTTCAAGGGTCTGCGGCGGATCCGCACTCTCAGCACGCACGCGCGTGCTCCCCTGTCGTGTGGGCCCAGCCTACGCAGTCCCGCCCCGGTTCCCCATCCGGGTGTGGCAGCCTCGAGACATGAAGCCCAGCCGCCGCCACGACCTGCTCGCGTGGACGATCCCCCGGATGCGCCGTGCAAGCGAGCTGGACAGCCTCGAGGCCGAGCGGGAGCGACTGCTGGCCTGCCAGGCCGACCGCGACCCCGGGCTGCCGACCCGGGCGGTGTGGCGCTTCGCGCAGCAGTTCTCGGTCATCACCGAGGAGCTGGACGGGCCCGCC
>NZ_JBFIKK010000182.1:0-4787 GCF_041600255.1 Nocardioides sp.
CGCGAACGCCGACCCGCGCCGAGGCGTCGGCCACGAGAAGGTGCTGACCCGGATCAAGGTCGACAACGCCGCGATCGCGCTGGTGCGCGAGCAGGGCTTCGAGATGAGCGATGTCCCCCCGGAGGGGCAGACCGTCAAGCTCGCCCTGACCGGCAACATGTCGACCGGTGGCATCTCCATCGACCGCACCTTCGAGGCGCACCCGGAGAACGTCGAGATCGCCGAGGAGGCGGCCCGGATGATCGGGCTCGACATCGCCGGGATCGACTTCATCTGCCCCGACATCACCGAGCCCGTCCGCGAGACCGGCGGCGCGATCTGCGAGGTCAACGCCGCGCCGGGCTTCCGGATGCACACGCACCCGACCATCGGTGAGCCGCAGTTCATCGCCAAGCCGGTCGTCGACATGCTCTTTCCGCCCGGCTCCACCGCGCGGATCCCGATCGTCGCGGTGACCGGCACCAACGGCAAGACCACGACGTCGCGGATGATCTCGCACATCTTCAAGGGGATGGGCCGCAAGGTCGGCATGACGTCGACCGACGGCGTCGTCATCGACGAGCGACTCCTGATCCGGTCCGACGCGTCCGGTCCTCGTTCGGCGCGGATGGTGCTGCAGAACCCCCGCGTCGACTTCGCGGTCTTCGAGGTGGCCCGGGGCGGCATCCTGCGCGAGGGTCTCGGCTACGAGCGCAACGACGTGGCCGTCGTGCTCAACGTCCAGCCCGACCACCTCGGCCTGCGCGGCATCGACACCGTCGAGCAGCTGGCCGATGTCAAGGCCGTCCTGGTCGAGGCGGTCCCGCGTGACGGCCACGCCGTCCTGAACGCCGACGACCCGCTGGTGCGCAACATGCGCAAGCGCTGCTCGGGCCAGGTCGTCTGGTTCTCGATGGAGGAGCCCGGCTCCGAGGTTCGCGAGATGATCGAGGCGCACTGCCGCCGTGGCGGCAAGGCGCTCGTGCTCAACCCGTCCGAGCGTGGCGAGATGATCGTCGTCAAGCACGGCCGACGCGAGATGCAGCTGGCGTGGACCCACCTGCTGCCGGCGACCTTCGGGGGTCGGGCCCGGATGAACGTCCAGAACACGCTGGGTGCGGCGGCGGCGGCCTTCGCGGCGGGTGCCCCGCTGCACGACATCCGTCAAGGCCTGCGCACCTTCTCCACGAGCTACTACCTCTCCCCCGGTCGGCTGAACGAGGTCGAGGTCAACGGCGTGAACGTGATCGTCGACTACTGCCACAACGCGCCCGGGATGAAGGCGCTCGGCGACTTCGTGGACCGGGTCGGCGACTCGATGTCGGCCGGCCACGACCTGGCCCGACCCTCGCGGATCGGGATCATCGCCACCGCCGGGGATCGTCGCGACGAGGACATGCGCGAGCTCGGCCACATCGCGGCCCAGCACTTCGACGTGGTGATCGTCCGAGAGGACGTGCAGCTGCGAGGTCGGGAGCGCGGCGAGACGGCCGCCCTGGTGATGGAGGGCGTGCGCGCGGCGATGGCCGAGGAGGGCACGCGCTGCAAGCAGGCCGTGGAGGTGCTCGAGGAGATCGAGGCCGTGCGCCACGCGATGAGCCGCGCCAACCGCAACGACCTCGTGGTGGTCTGCGTGGACGCGCACGCCGCGGTGATGACGGAGCTGGAGACCTGGTCCCACCAGGCCCAGGCGGGATCGGGCGCCAACCCCGACTCCCCCGCCGCCGACCCGGACTACGCGGCACCGGTCGTCCCCACCGCAACCCCGGAGGCCTGAGGCACCGATGCACCTGGTCGACCTGTCCGGGATCTCCGAGCGCCGGGTCGACGCGAACGGCAGCTCCGGGCTGAGCGTCGGAGGTCTCGGTCTGACCTCCGACGCCCACCTCGTCGTGGTGCACCTTCGCCCCGGCGGCGTCATCGGGCGCCACCCGGCGCCGGCACGCCAGTTGCTCGTGGTGGTCAGCGGTGACGCGACGGTCGCCGGGGGCGACTCCTCCCCCGTCGAGATCGGTCCCGGGCAGGCAGTCGTCTGGGAGGCCGGCGAGCCGCACGAGACGCGCTCCTCCGGCGGCCTGCTCGGCTTCCTGGTCGAGGGCGACCTCGACGTGCGTACCGGACCGGTGGGCGAGGCCGACCCGCCCTGAGTCCGGCCTCCCTTAGACGACCGGGGAGGCCGACCCGGCAGCGAGCCGGACCTTCGCCCTGAGCGTCTCGTGCGAGTCCGGAGTGCCGCCCTGCTCGGCGATCCAGGCGTAGGCCTCCTCGCGCTCGGCATGGCACATCAGCGCCACGACGTCCCCGGGCCTGGCCTGGGCCACCAGGGCGGCCATCCCGGCCACTTCGGTCGGGTACGACGTGATGTCGGTGACCCCGACCCGCTCGGCGCCCGCACGGAGCACCTCGTCGAGAGCCTCCACGTCGCGCCCGCGCAGGTAGCGCGCCTTGTGCGCGATCACCATCACATCGCTGTCGCGTGCCCCGATCTCGCCGAGTCGGCCGATCATGTCGTCGTGCCGGTCCCCGACGGCGCCCAGCGCGAGGAGCAGGCGGGCGCCGGGGCGGCGTACGCCGTTCATGATCTCGATCAGCGCCTCGAGGCCCGCCTCGTTGTGCGCGAGATCCATCACCACCGAGACCTCGCCGATGGAGAAGAAGTTCATCCGTCCGGGGTTGTGCTCGGCGTCCGGCAGGAACGTGCGCAGCCCCTCGACCACGGTCTCCTTCCCGATGCCGATCGCGAGCGAGGCGGACGCAGCGGCCAGCGTGTTCTCCACGTTGAAGCGGGACAGCCCGGCCAGCGTCATCGGGACGTCGACCAGCTCGACCAGGGGCTCGGGGTCGTGATCGGGCCGGAGCACGCAGACCCAGCCGTCGATGACCGTGGTGGCGCGCCCGCCGTGGCCGAGCACCTCCCGGATCGCGGGTGAGTCGGGGTCGCGCGAGAACACCCAGGGTTGGGCCTGGATGATGCCCCGCATCGCGAAGACCCGCGGGTCGTCGGCGTTCAGCACCGCCCAGCCGCTCTTGCGAGTGATCCGGGGTACGACGGCCTTGACCTCGGCCAGCTGGTCGACGGTGTCGATCCCCTGGAGACCGAGGTGGTCGGCCGAGACGTTGGTGACCACCGAGACGTCGTTGCGGGTCAACCCGATCCCCTTGAGCAGGATCCCGCCGCGGGCGGTCTCGGTCACCGCGAGCTGGACCTCGGGGTGCGCGAGCACCCGGCCGGCTCCGCTGGGGCCGGAGTAGTCCCCGGCCTCGACCAGCTCACCGTCGATGTAGATGCCGTCGGTGTTGGACCAGCCGACCAGCCGGCCCTCGTGGCGGGCGATGTGCGCGATCATCCGCGACGTCGTGGTCTTGCCGTTCGTCCCGGTCACGGCCACCACCGGGATTCGCGGGGTGATGGTACGCGGACGCTCACCGGGCTCCGAGGCAGCGACCCGTGCGGCGGCATCGCTGACCGCGGTCTCGATGTCGGTGCTCAGCAGCGCGTCCAGCACCTCGCCGACGGCCCGGCCCATCTCCTGGGCCCGCTGACGGTGCCGCCACGGAAAGGCCACGATGATCTCGTGCGGGTCGTTCGTGGGGCGCACCCGGACCGCGAGCCGGGACGTCCCCGACTCCGCCGCGACCGCGCGGACCAGGCGGGCGACCGCGCGGACCGCGAAGCGCTGCCGGAATCCGGTCTCCGGCGCACCGGGCCGGGCGTTCTTCAGCCCGATCCGGCGGGCGAACCGGACGGCGGTCTCCTCGGAGGCAGCGGCGATGCCGCTGATGTCGAGGGTGAGCTTGATGGCGGCGCGGGGGAAGTAGAGGTTCGGGCCCTCGAGGACCCGCAGTTCGACAAGAGAGGACGTCACCGGCGCCACGCTACCGAAGGGTGCCGCTCACGACCCCATCGCGTGGAAGCCACCGTCGACGTGGACGATCTCACCGGTGGTGGCCGGGAAGAAGTCCGAGAGCAGGACGCACACCGCCTGCGCGGTCGGGGTCTGGTCGGTGTTGTCCCAGCCGAGCGGCGCACGCTCGGCCCACATCGAGTCCAGCTCCTCGAACCCCGGGATCGCCTTCGCGGCCAGCGTCTTCAACGGGCCGGCCGAGACCAGGTTGCACCGGATGCCGTGCGGCCCGAGGTCGCGGGCCAGGTAGCGCGACGTCGACTCGAGGGCGGCCTTGGCCACCCCCATCCAGTCGTACGCCGGCCACGCCACCGTGGCGTCGAAGGTCAGCCCGACCACCCCGCTGCCGGGGCCCATCAGCGGCCGGCAGGCGACCGCCAGGGACTTCAACGAGTACGCCGACACCTGGACCGCCTGGGCGACGTCCTCCCACGGGCCGTCGAGGAACTTGCCACCCAGCAGGGTCTCCGGGTTGCCGTAGGCGATCGAGTGCACCACCCCGTCCAGCCCGTCCACGTGCTCCCGCACCAGCTCGGGCAGGCGCTCGAGGTGCTCGGAGTCGGTGACGTCGAGCTCCAGCACCGGTGGCTCGACCGGCAGTCGCTTGGCGATCCGGCGGGTGATGCCCAGGGCGCGGCCGAAGTTGGAGATCAGCACGGTGGCGCCCTGCTCCTGGGCGACCTTCGCCGTCGCGAAGCCGATCGAGGAGTCCATCGTGACCCCGGCGACCAGGATCCGCTTGCCGTCAAGAATGCCCATGTCGTGTCCTTCGTTCGTCAGTCGAGTCGGGTCGGGACTGCTCAGTGGCCCATGCCCAGGCCGCCGTCCACGGGGATGACGGCGCCGGTGATGTACGCCCCTCCGTCGCCGGCCAGGAACACCACGGTGGAGGCGATCTCCTCC
>NZ_JBFIKK010000183.1:0-4764 GCF_041600255.1 Nocardioides sp.
TGGGCCGGGTCACCCGCCCGGGCGGTGTCGTGGCCGCGTGCGTGTGGGCCTACTCCGAGACCGACAGCCCGCTCTCCCTCTTCTGGCAGGTGGCACGCGGGATCGACCTCGGTGCCTGGCGAGTCCGTACTGGCCGGCGCCCGGCCCGGGCACCTGACGGAGCTCACCGTGCAGGCCGGCCTGACGAAGGTGCAGGAGTCGCGGTTGTCGGTGACCGTGACCATGGCGAGCTTCGAGGAGTGGTGGACCCCGTTCACCCTCGGGGTGGGGCCGGCGGGCGATCACGTGGCCGCCCTCGACGAGCCCCGTCGTACCGCGTTCCGTGAGCGCTGCCGCGCACTGACCGGCGACGGCCCCTTCGACGTCGTCGCCTCGGCGTGGGCGGTGCGGGCCGTGACGTGAGTGCGGCTCCGTCGTTGCACCGGCGACAGTTATCCGCTTCTCGGAGGAGAACTCATGCACGTCCGCCGTCCCCTCATGTCCGCACTCGCGGCCCTGGCGCTCACGATCCCGCTGGTGAGCGGTGCCGCCGCCGGCCCGGCGCCCGCCGACGACCCCACCGCTCCGCGCTACGTGGAGCTCAAGGCGCCCCAACCCGACTGGTACACCCCGACGCTCCACCAACGGGTGCTGGAAGCTGCGAAGACCGGTGACTCGGTGCCGTTGCCCGACGGCGTCGACTTCCCCACGAGCGGGCTCGCCTTCACAGGCATCCGACCCGGGGCCTGGATCATCGCGCCCGCCGGCTGCACCACGAACTTCGTCTTCGGCAGCGCCAGCAACTACTTCATCGGCACCGCCGGTCACTGCACCAAGGTCGGGGACGAGGTCACGATCGTCGCTGCCCCGGGTGTGCTGATGAACATCGGCACCACCGTGAAGAGCGTCGACAAGGGGGTCGGCAACGACTTCGCGCTGATCGACGTACGCCCCTCGATGGAGCAGTACGTCAACCCGTCGATGGCCTACTTCGGCGGGCCGACCTCGGCGGGGTCGCCGAAGTCCGGGGACGTGGTTGAGCACTCGGGCCATGGCCTCGTGGTCGGCACCGGTGGCACGCCGCGCGCCGGCGTCGTCGTCTACCGGGGTCGCGGTGACGGTGGCGACGCCTTCGCGTGGGCAGGCGCGGCCAGCCCGGGCGACTCGGGATCGGCGGTCCGGCTGGCCAACGGCCAGGCGGCGGGCGACCTGACCCACCTGGTCGTCGGCGGCCCGTACCTCCCCGGTGACGTGGCCGGTACGACGATCGCCCGGATGCTGCAGATCGCCGGCCGGCCGCTGGCCACCGCGCCGAACGTGCCGGACCCGCTGTTCTGACCTGCGTGACCTGACGCTGGTGGGGAGTCGTTCGGCGACTCCCCACCACGCGTGACAACCTTCCGGCCGTTCCCGACGTCTGAGGGGTGGCGCACCACGACGGTCGCCGTTCTCCTGACTCGGAAGGAACTCCCATGCGCCTTCGCTCCCCGCGCCTGCTCGTGCCCGCCCTGGCGATCCTCGCCCTGGCCGTGGCCCCCGCCTCGTTCGCAGCCGAGCCGACCACCATCGACCCCGGCTCCCTGGAGCGTGGCGACAACCCCCGGGTCCCCCAGGTCCTGGGCACCACGATCCTCGACGGCGACGTGAAGATCCGGATCAAGGCCCAGGAGGTCCAGCTCTACGGCACCTCCGACGACGACTACGTGGTGGGCGTGTGGCAGGACGGGCGCTCGTCCGTGCAGCGGGTGGCGGTCGACGGCAGCCGCCGGACCGTGCGCGAGGGGATCACGGGCGACATCACCCTCTCCCGCGACGGTGAGCAGCTGATCGAGTCGGTCTACCGCGCCGGGGGCACCACCGTCATCACGGTCCGGGACGCGCGCACCGGTGACCGGCTGAACCGCCACCGTTTCACCGGCTACACCTCGGTGCTCGACGCGGACGCGGGCCGGGCCGTGCTGGGTGCCTCCTCCCCCGGCCGCACGGTGTCATGGCGGACGGACACCAGCCTGGTCCGACGGATCTCCGGACGTGAGGGCTACTTCGCGGACATCCGCGCCGATCGCCTCGCCGTCCTGACCGGCCACCCGTACGACGGCGGCTGCAGCGTGGTCTCGTCGCTGACCGCTCCGAACCGCCCGCTGTGGCGCTCGTGCAGCCAGGGTGTGGTCTCGGCATCGCCGAACGGCAAGCGACTGCTGACCATGCACCTGCTCTCGGACGGGCCGAACGGCACGCTCTCGGTGCACCGCGACCACGGACGACAGGTCGCGTCGTACCGCGCGGCGTACGCGTTCGGGCGAAGCGGCTTCGAGACGAACCGGTCGGTGCTGATGGTGGCCGAGGGGTCCGAGAAGACCGCCCTCGTGCGGTGCCGGGTCGGCGAGTGCGAGCGCGCCAGCAAGCGAGTCGCCAGGCCCTGACCTCGGGCGGGTATCTCCAACCCGTTCTCGGCCTCCTGTGAGGGTATGAGTCGGATCGCGTCCGGTCAGGACGTCGAGGTCACCGACCTCAGCGCTTGGCTGCACCCCAAGGAGCGTGCTTGGTCGCCTGTCGCCCGCGTGCTGCGGCTGCTCGCGGTGCCTGCGGGTCTGGCAGTCTGGCTGATGTCGCTCGGTCGGCTCGGACGACGCCGGCTCGAGTTGCACCTGATGGCAAACGCCGTCGAGGTGGACGCCGAGAGCTTCCCCGAACTGCACGCAGCCTTCGAGCGCATGCGTCAGCGGCTGGACGTCCGGACGCCAGTGCGCGTGTTCGTCCGCAATGGCGCCGTCGACGACGCTGAGCTGATCTGGACCTCGAACGGTCACTTCCTGGTGCTCAGCTCGGGGCTGGTCGCGAAGCTCGATGCGCGCGAGTGCGAGTTCGTCATGGGCTACTTCATGGGAGCCCTGAAGGCGCGCCACCTGCACTTCCACAGCGTCGACTCGTTCGTGAACCTCGCCAGCCGGCTGGTCCTGGTGCGCTGGCTCTACCTCCCGCTGCTCCGCGCCACGGTGCTGTCCGGTGATCGGATCGGGCTGCACCTGTGCGGGGACCCACGGGCCGCATGCTCCGGGTTGGCCAAGCTGCTGTTCGGCGATGCCCTGCCCGGCGACCTGAGGCAGCCGACGATCATGGCCCAGCGCGCCAGGGTCTCGCGGTCACCGATGGCCAGCTGGATGCGACTGGGCCAGCCGTTCCCGTTCCCTGTCGAGCGCTACGCCGAGCTGGCCGAGTACGCGGCGCACCTCGAGAGTCGCGGTGGGTCCGGGCTGCAGGAGCGCGGGCGCGATGCGCCGACGGCGCCGGTCACCGGGTCCGGCGTACCTGCTGGGCGAAGTTGACGAGCTCGGCGGTGAAGGCGCTGGCACGCTCGAGCATGACCATGTGCCCGGAGCCCTCGAGCACGACGGCGTGGGCGTCGGGGACGGACGCGGCGTACTCCGCCAGGGCGGTCAACGGGGCCACCGCATCGAGGTCGGCGCCGACGGCCAGCACCGGGCAGCCGACCGGGGTGAGCAGTTCCTCGCGCCGCAGCCTGCCGGCTGCCCGGGCGGTCGGCAGGACGCCACGTGCGCCGACACCGTCCACGAGCAGCGCCACGCTGGCGGGCGGGAGTGCCTCCGGGCGGTGCAGGTACGGCCACAGGAGGAGGCGGCGCAGGAGCGGACGCTCGATGATGAGCCGGCGGACGAACGCTGGTGCCGGCAGCCCCGCCGTGAGCACCTCGAAGTAGGTGGCGGCGGTGGTTGCCGGTCCCCTGAGCAACTGGCCCCCGCAGGTCCGCATGCCGAGTGCGGCCGCGAAGTGCTGCACGGTGCCGGCCGCGAGGACGATCGCGGCCACCTTCTCCCGATGGCGATGAGCGAAGCGGACAGCCAGCGGGCCACCGAGCGAATGTCCGACCAGAACGACGGGCGGCAGGTTCAGGTGCTCGACCAGCTCGGCGATCGCGTCCGCGAAGGCATCGAAGGAGTACCCGCCCGCGGGTCGGCCGGAGCGCCCGAAGCCCGGCAGGTCGACGGCGACCACCCGCCCGTGCTCGGCCAGCTCGGGGATGTTCTCAGCCCAGTGCTGCCAGCGCCCGCCGAGACCATGGACCAGCACGAACACGGGCCCGTCCGGGTGATGTGTCCCGTGGTCGACATCGACGTAGTGCAGCGTGGAGCCGGCGATCGGCACGGTCTGCGCGTGTTGGTGCCAGTCCACCTCACCGCGCGGTCGTGGGCCGGGCCGTCCGTAGTCACCGGCCAGGGGGACCGTGCGCCACGGCGGGTTCGTCGAGGTCATGGACGCTCCTCTCATGGGCGGACGGGCGATCGATGCATCCCCCGTGATGCCGGCGGGACTCGTCCGAGACGAAGGACGGAGACCCTACTCTCGCAGGTCAGCACGTATCGGGTTGAACTGCAGCGCGTTGCGGTGCGGCGAGGGTGAGAGACGCCGGATTCCTTCAAGCTCCTCTCACACCGACCGACTGAACATCGACGCCGACCTATCTTCGCAGGTCAAATGCGTAGGGCGGGTGGGGCTCGAACCCACGACCCAAGGATTATGAGTCCTCTGCTCTAACCGACTGAGCTACCGCCCCTCGGGGTCACCCCCGCGGCGCAGAGCCTAGTCGGAGCGCGGGCCGACAACGGTTCCGGGCGTGCGGCAGACGTTCAGGCACCCGAGGAGGCTTGACGCTTCACCTGTCTGCGGGCCCGCAGCCAGCCGAGTGGGAGTGTCAGCACGACCACCATTCTCGGGAGAAGACCCTGCATCCGGGCGACGGCGCCCCATGCCGACTCCCCCGCAACA
>NZ_JBFIKK010000184.1:0-4755 GCF_041600255.1 Nocardioides sp.
GACTGGCGGGCCTGGGCCCGCGAGTTCACCGCGGGCTTGTCCTGCGTCGTCGTCTGACCGACCGGCTGGGCCTCAGCGCCCAGCGGGACGGCCGCCACGGCCGAGGCAGCGAGGACGGCGGCAACCAGGCCACCGAACACTTCTCTTTTCACGGACACACTCCAGAGACAGGTGGACCTGGTGAGGCCCACTCCATGGGGGCGACCGGCCCGGGGTTGCTGGACGGTCCAGCGGACCATCGCAGCGACCCCGGGGGGTCGGTCAACGGAGTCGATGCCTCACATGTGTGCGACGCAGAAAGATGAGCGAACGGTGGCGCCGGCGGATCACTCCACCGTGACGGACTTCGCCAGGTTGCGCGGCTTGTCGATGTCGTGGCCCAGCTCGAGCGCGGCGTGGTAGGCCAGCAGCTGGAGCGGGATGGTCATCAGGATCGGGTCGAGCTCGCGCTCGTTGCGCGGCACGTCGATCCGGTCGGCCCTGAGCTCGCCCAGGTCTACGTCGGCGTGGGTGACCACGACCAACGGCCCCAGGCGGGCGGCGATCTCGTGCAGGGCGCCGACGTTGCGGTCGGTGAGCTCGTCCTGGGGCACCAGGGAGACCGTGGGCACCTCGGGCGAGATCAGCGCGAGCGGACCGTGCTTGAGCTCGGAGGTCTGGTAGGCCTCGGCGTGCCGGTAGGAGATCTCCTTGAACTTCTGGGCGCCCTCGCGGGCCACCGGGAAACCGCGCACCCGACCGATGAAGAAGAGGCTCTCGGCCTGCGCGAGACGCTTGGCGATCTCGGCGAACTCGTGCTCGCGCTCGACGATCTCGGCGATCTGCTCGGGCAGCTTGGTCAGGCCGGCGATCAGGCGCTTGCCGTCGGCGACGGAGAGGTCGCGGACCCGGCCGAGCTGGAGCGCGAGCAGCGAGAACCCGACGAACATGTTGGTCAGCGCCTTGGTCGAGGCGACCGCGACCTCCGGACCGGCGTGCAGGTAGATGCCACCGTCGCAGGCGCGGGCGATCGCACTGCCGACGACGTTGACCAGGCCGATCACCCGGCCGCCCTTGCGCCGGATCTCCTCGACCGCGAGCAGGGTGTCGATGGTCTCGCCGGACTGGCTGACCGCCACGTACAGGGTGTCGGGTTCGATCACCGGGTCGCGGTAGCGGAACTCGCTGGCCGCCTCGGCGTCGGCGGGGATCCGGGCGAGCTCCTCGATCAGCGAGGCGCCCATCTGGCCCACGTAGTACGCCGAGCCGCAGCCGAGGATCTTCACGCGGCGGATCGCGCGGGTCTCGCGGGCGTCCATGTTGAGGCCACCCAGGTGCGCCGTACCGAAGCGCTCGTCGAGCCGGCCGCGCAGGATCCGCTCGACCGCCTCGGGCTGCTCGAGCATCTCCTTGTGCATGAAGGAGTCGTGCTCGCCGGCGTCGTACGAGGCGGGGTCGATGTCGACCTTCTCGGCCGTCTTGTTGGTCGAGGTCAGGTCGGCCCGGAAGGTGGTGAAGCCGGTGGCGGTCAGAGTGGCGAGCTCGCCGTCCTCGAGGTGGGCGACCGTGGTGGTGTAGCGGACCAGGGCGGCCAGGTCGGAGGCGACGTGCATCTCCTTGTCGCCGACACCGATGATCAGCGGGCTGCCGTTGCGGGCGACCACGATGCGGTCGGGGAACGCGGTGTGCACCACGGCGATGCCGTAGGTCCCGTCGATGGAGGCCAGCGCGTCGCGCACCTTGCCCTCGAGGGTGTCGGCGTCCGAGCGGGCGACCAGGTGGGCGATCACCTCGGTGTCGGTGTCGCTGGCCAGCTCGATGCCGTCGTCGGTGAGCTGGCGGCGCAGGGTGGCGGCGTTGTCGATGATCCCGTTGTGCACGACCCCGACCTCACCCTTGACGTCGGTGTGCGGGTGGGCGTTGGTGTCGTTCGCGGGGCCGTGGGTGGCCCAGCGGGTGTGGCCGATGCCGACCTTGCCGGAGAAGCGCTTGGGCAGCCCCTCGCCCAGGGCGCGCACCCGGCCGGCCTGCTTGGCGACCTTGAGGCCGCTGCCGCCGAGGACAGCGAGGCCGGCCGAATCGTAGCCGCGGTGCTCGAGACGGGTCAGGCCCTCGAGGAGGAGGGGGGCAGCCTGCTGGGTGCCGATGTAGCCGACGATTCCGCACATTCCGGGGGGTCCTATCCGTAGACGAGGCGGCGCAACTGCCGCTCGGTGAGCTCGGGGGCAGCCACGACGCGGTCGCGGAGCTCCTGGTTGATCAGGGTGAAGATCTCGTTGTTGCGGGCTCCGTGGAGCTGGAGCTGGGCATGCCGCCGCCGTACGTAGGCCTCTACGGGCTCGGCGTGGAAGGCGATGACGTCCTCGACGACCCGGGCCGCATCGGTCAGCGAGAGACCCGTGCTGGAGGCGATCCGTTGCACGAGATCCGGGTCGGGGCGGGGGGACACGACAGCAATGGTGGGGCCAGCGAGGCTCAATCGCAAGGATCTGCCCGAATTCGGGCAGAAAACTTCTATTGGAAAGGGGGTTGGCGATCAGCCAAGCATCCGCTAGGGTAAAGTGAACAGCAGATGAACAGAAGGTGTCCCATGCGAAGCCCCGAGATGTCCAGCCAGCCCACGATGCACTGGGTCCAGGTGGTCGACGCTCGCGGTCGCGCCCACCTCGAGGCCCACTGGGAGCTCCCGGCTCCCGCGTCCGCCCCGATCGCGGCGGCGACCACGGTCGGGTCCCCCGCAGCCCACCTCACCCCGCACGCCGCCTGACGCGCTGCGCGCTGGGGCCTGACGCGCTGCGCGCCATGATGGCGCCATCACCTCCGGTCCCCTGCCGCCCCTGGCCCTGCCCGAGGCGCTCGCGATCGCCCGGGAGTGCCGCTGAGGCCGACCTGGCGAGGATTTCACCTGGGCTCGGAATGAAGCGGACCATAGTCCGCTTGTAGTGGTTGATTGCTTCACCACCACTACTCAGGAGATCTGATGAGCCTCTTCACCCGCAACGCCCCCGCCGCTCGGAGCGCCGCCCCGGCCGCCGGACGCACCGCCGTGGACGTCTTCGACGCCCCCACCGCTGCCGTCACCGACATCTCGGGCGACTACACCCTCGACGCGAGCCACTCCCGCCTGGGCTTCAGCGCGCGTCACGCCATGGTGACCACGGTCCG
Organism: Nocardioides sp.; assembly: GCF_041600255.1. Classification (GTDB taxonomy): domain Bacteria; phylum Actinomycetota; class Actinomycetes; order Propionibacteriales; family Nocardioidaceae; genus Nocardioides. The sequence continues at coordinate 3,145 of NZ_JBFIKK010000184.1, forward strand.
CGGCCAGTTCGGCGAGTTCGCCGGCACCGCGAAGGTCGACACCACCACCCCGGCGAACTCGTCGGTGAGCCTGACCATCACCACCGCGAGCATCGACACCGGCAACGCCGACCGCGACGGCCACCTGGCCTCCGGTGACTTCTTCGACGCCGAGACCTTCCCCGAGCTGACCTTCGCCTCGACGAAGGTGGAGCGCCGCGGCGTCGACGTCTGGGTGATCACCGGCGACCTGACCATCAAGGGCATCTCCCGCTCGGTCAGCATCGAGTTCGAGTCCACCGGCTCGGCCGTCGACCCCTACGGCAACCTCCGCATCGGCTTCGAGGGCGGCACCACCATCAACCGCAAGGACTGGGGCCTCACCTGGAACGCTGCGCTCGAGACCGGTGGTGTGCTGGTCTCGGACAAGATCAAGCTGGACTTCGACATCTCGGCGATCCGGAACGCCTGATCCCCGGACGTCCGCAGGACCAGACCGCTGACAGGCGGGCCGCTCGAAAATGAGCGGCCCGCCCGACGCATTTCTGCTTCCATCGATCACATGACCCCTGCACTTCCCTCGGGCTACACCTCGCGCCCGCTCGACATGCCCGACGCCGGCGCCGTCACCGCCGTGATGGCAGCCCAGGAGCTGTACGACGTCGGCGAGGTGGTCATCGAGGAGGCCGACATCGTCGGCGACTGGCAGCGGCCCAGCTTCGACGTGCCCGACAGCACGATCGGCGTCTTCGACGGCGACCAGCTCGTGGCGTACGCCGAGGTCGCCAACGGCGACCGTGGCGACGCGGCCGTCCACCCCGACCACCGGGGGCGCGGCCTGGGCACGTGGCTGGCCCGGTGGATGCAGGTCCGCGCTCGGGAGAAGGGCTCGCCGGTGATCGGCATGCCGGCACCCGAGGGCTCCGACGGCGACCGGCTGATGGCTGCACTCGGCTACCACGTCCGCTGGAGGAGCTGGGTGCTCCAGCTCCCACCCGGCGCCTCCGTCCCGGCGCGTCCGCTTCCCGAGGGCTACTCGATCCGTGCGGCCGAGCCCGACGAGTGCCGCACCTGCTGGACCGTCGTCGAGGACGCCTTCCTGGAGTGGTCGGTCCGGGCCCGCGAGGAGTACGACGACTGGGCGGCCTCCGTGGTGAGGCGTCCCGGCTTCGATCCCTGGAACCTCCGCGTGGTGCTGGACCCCTCGGGCACCGTGGTCGGCGTCGCCGTGCTGCAGCTGGCCGGTGAGACGGCGTACATCTCCCGGCTCGCGACCCGCCGCGACCAGCGCGGGCTGGGTCTGGCCCAGGCACTGCTGGTGGACGCCTTCGCCCAGGGCGCCGCCCACGGTGCCACCGTCTCCGAGCTGTCCACCGACTCCCGGACGGGAGCCCTGGGGCTCTACGAGAAGGTCGGCATGAAGGTCACCTCCACCTGGGTCAACCGGGCCATCCAGGTCGGCGCAGCCGGATGACGCGGACCGCAGACCTTCCCCCGGGCCTCACCCAGCGCCCGCTCACCACCGACGACGCCGCGGCACTCGCGGCGCTCATCACCGCCCAGGAGCTGCACGACGTCGGGGTCGCCGACGCCGACGAGGCCGACATCCTGGCCGACTGGAAGCAGCCCAGC
>NZ_JBFIKK010000185.1:0-4747 GCF_041600255.1 Nocardioides sp.
CAACCCGACCTGCGTGTTCCCGTGGTGCACCAGGTCGGCCCGGGCCTGCGACAGCGACCACATCCAGCCCTACGGCGCCGGTGGCAGCACAACCTCCGACAACATTGCGCCCTTGTGCCGGCGCCACCATTGGCTCAAGACCCACGGCGGGTGGCGCTACACCAGGCTCGACGCCGACACCTTCCTGTGGAACAGCCCGCACGGCTACAGCTACCTCCGCGATCCCACCGGCACGACCGACGTCAGCCGCGACCGACGACCACCGCCGGCTCATCCGACTGAGCCTCCACCTCACGGCAGACCCTGACCGCCCCACACCCCGCCGATCCACGATCCGCGGGGCAGTGGCGCGCCGTCACCCACCCACCCACGAGCCGTCGGGCACGATCGGCGCCATGACAACGGATCTCGGGTCACCGGAACTCGCCCCCCACCCAGCACGTCCCTCCCACACCGTGGCCGAGGCCGTCTTCGTGGTCACCGACATCGAGGTCGACGGGCCCTGGCCCGGGCCCAACTCGATGCGCTCGTTCGCCTCCGTTGCGGTCACCGCAGCCGGCGACCTCCTCGGCGAGTTCGAGGCGGTCCTCGAACCCCTGCCCGGGGCGCAGCCCCACCCGGACACCTACGCGTGGTTCCAGACAGTCCCGGGCGCGTGGGCGGCGGCGACGCGCAACCCCCGCCCCGCGCCGACGGTGATGGCCGAGTTCGCAGCCTGGGTGCACGGCCTGGGCGACACCCGGCACTTCGTGGCCTCACCCCTCGGGTTCGACGGAGGGTGGATCGACCACTACCTGCGCCGCTTCACGTCGTACGGCGTCTGCTGGGGGCCGTACGAGCCCGACCGGCTCTTCCACGGGCCCGGCGTCTGCCTGCTCAGCCTGGCCTGCGGCATCACCGGTGGCGACCCGGCGACCTTCTCCGTGCACGACCTGCCGCCCGCCTGGTTCGGCGACGTCGCGCACACCCACCAAGCCATCGACGACGCCCGCGGCTACGCCCACCTGCTCGTCGAGTTGCTCCAGCGGACGCGGGCCAAGGCGTGACAGGCGGACGAATCGTTCTCCTCGGTGACAGCCACCTCGCCCGGGTCCGGCGCGACCTCGACCGGCTCGCCTGCGGGGATTCCGGCCCGGCCGACATCGTGAACGCTGCGGTGGGCGGCGCGGACGCGCGCGACCTGCTGGCCCAGGCGACGGCGGCTGGCGTGGGTGCCGATGACCGGGTGGCCGTCTCCATCGGCACCAACGATGCCGCGCCGTGGAAGCAACTACCCCTGGCCGAAGGCATCCGGCGCCTGCACGAGCTCTTCGCCCAGCTCCACCCCGAGCGGATCGTCCAGGTCGCCTCGCCCGGGGTCGACGAGGAGCGGCTCGGCAGGGAGTTCGACCGCACCAACGAGCTGATGACGGCCTACGCCCTCCTGCTCCCCGCGCTGCGCGACGCTCTCTGCCACTGACTCCCCACCGACCCACTCACGCCCGCGCCGGCAGCACGCAGAACTCGTTCCCCGACGGGTCCGCGTAAAGCCGCCACGGCAGCTCGCCCCACTCCGGGTGGTGCTCGCGCCGACCGTCGCGCGCGATGATCCCCGCCTCCACCTCGTCCGGGTCGTCGCCGGTCTCGAGTCGGACGTCGAGATGGAGCCGGTTCTTGGCCGTCCCCTTCGGAGCCGACTCCGGACAGAGCTCGAGCAGCGGACCGCGTCCCGAAGGGTGGCGAAGAGACGGCTGCTCCGCCACCCCCGCATCGGTCCACCCCGACAGCCACGACCAGAACTCCGCGTCCCGGTCCGGGTCGGCCGAGTCGAGCGGGAGTGCCGCCACCGGCCCCGTCCCGACGTACGCCGCCCGCTCCTCCATCACGCAGAAGGGGTTGCCCTCAGGGTCGGCGAGCACCACCCAGGGCGCATCGCCCTGACCGATGTCCAGGTGACGCGCGCCCAGTCCGAGCAGTCGCTGGACCACTTCGTCCTGCCGGGCACCGCCCAGGAGGTCCAGGTGCAGCCGCGGCGCCGCGCTTGGCAGGTCCGGCACCCGCTGGAAGCACAGGTCCAACGTCGGCCCGCCCTCGACGCTCAGCCGGGTCTCGAAGCCCTCGGATTCATCGGTCAGCCGTTCACCGCCGACCACTTCCTCCCAGAACCGGCCCAACCGTCCGGGGTCGACCGCGTCGACGACGACGTTCTCCAGGTACATGCCAGCCACCGTAGAACGGCCGACGACCGCCGACGATCCTCACCAGGGGCTGGGCGCGTAGTCCTTCAGGAAGTGCCCGTGCAGGTCCTCGCCGGCCTCGCCGCGAACGATCGGGTCGTAGACCCGAGCCGCCCCGTCGACCAGGTCGAGCGGCGCGTGCCAGCCCTCGGCCGCGATCCGCAGCTTCTCCTGGTGCGGCCGCTCGTCGGTGATCCAGCCGGTGTCGACGGCGTTCATCAGGATCTTGTCGGTCTCGAACATCTCCCCGGCACTGGTCCGGGTCAGCATGTTCAGCGCCGCCTTCGCCATGTTCGTGTGCGGGTGGCCCGGCCCCTTGTAGGTCCGCGAGAACTGCCCCTCCATCGCCGAGACGTTCACGACGTACGCCCGTCGCGACCCGCCGCGTACGGCGGCCCGCATCGCCGGCCGTAGCCGCGAGATCAGGATGAACGGCGCGGTCGCGTTGCAGAGCTGGACCTCGAGCAGCTCCAGCGGGTCGACGTCCTCCACCTTCTGGGTCCACGAGTTCTCGGTCTGCAGGTCCGGCAGCAGCCCACCGGCGTCCACGGCCGTCCCGGCCAGGTGCGCCTCCAGCGAGGCGTTCCCGGCCCGCAGCGCCAGTCCGGTCATCGAGGCCGCGGTCTGTCCCTGGAGGTGGCTCGCCAGCTGGGCGGCCCGGGCCTCTTCGACCGACTCGCCCTCGTGGTGCGCGACCGCGTGCTGGCGCAGGGTGCCGGCGATCGCCGCCGGGTGCGCCTCGCTGATCCGGTCGAAGGTCACCATCTCCGGCAGCGCCAGGTCGGTCGGCAGCGGAGCGGACTCCATCTCCACCAGCTGGCTGTAGGAGCCCGGCGAACGACGCACCGTCTGCGCCGCGTTGTTGATCAGGATGTCCAGCGGTCCGGCCGCCGCCACCTCGTCGGCCAGCGAGATCACCTGGGTGGGGTCGCGCAGGTCGATGCCGACGATCTTCAGCCGGTGGATCCAGTCGGCGCTGTCCTCCAGCGCCGCGAACCGACGTACCGCGTCGTGCGGGAACCGCGTGGTGATCGTGGTGTGCGCGCCGTCGCGCAGCAGCCGCAGTGCGATGTACATCCCGATCTTGGCCCGACCGCCGGTGAGCAGCGCGCGCTTGCCGGTCAGGTCGGTGCCCTGGTCGCGCTTGGCGTGCGAGGAGCGGGCGCAGGTCGGGCAGAGCCAGTGGTAGAACGCATCGACCAGCGTGTAGTCGTTCTTGCAGATGTAGCAGCCGCGCGGGTTGATCAGCTCGCCCGCGAAGGCGCCCGGCGCCGTCGAGACCAGCGGGATCCCCAGCGTCTCGTCGTCGATCCGCATCGGGGAGCCGGTGGCGGTCTTCTCGGTGACGGCCCGGTCGGCGGCGAGCTCCGCCTCGCGCTTGCGGGTACGCCGCTCCCGCTTCAACGCCTTGTACATGTGCGACGCCGCGTGCTTGACGGTCTGGATGTCGGGGTGGTCGTCGGGCAACCGGTGCAGCTGCTGCAGGACCCGGACGGTGACGGCCAACTCGTCGGGGTCGATGCCGCTGAGCATCTCCAGGTCGGGCTCGAGGTTGTCGTCGTTCACCGGACGATTCTAGGTGCGCACCCGCGCTCAGACCGTTTCGGCGGAGACCCTCGAGATCCGGTAGCGCACGAAGGAGGGCACCGCGAGGGCCGCGACCACCGTGCCTATCACGACCAGCACGCCACCTCCGGCGGCCGCGGCGGCCGTACCGACCGCCGCGGCCGTGGCGCCGTGGGCGACGTCCGCAATCCGCGGCCCACCGGCGACCACCACGATGAAGACGCCCTGCAGCCGCCCGCGTACGGCGTCGGCGGCGGCGCTCTGCAGCATGCTGGTCCGGAACGCGGCCGAGGCCATGTCGGCCGCACCGCCGATCACCAGCATCGCCAGCGCGACCGAGAGCATCGTCGTCTGCCACCTCTCGGCCAGGGCGACCGCGAGCCCGAAGCCCGTCATCGCCACTCCCCAGATCAGGATGCAGACGATCACCGCCAGCCCCTGCCGGTCGACCCGGGAGACCCAGCCAGAGAAGACGCCACCGATCACCGCGCCCACCGGGATCGCCGCGAAGAGCAACGCGAAGGCGATGCCACCGCCGGTCGGCCCGCCGAAGCCCAGGTGCGCGATCTCCGGGAAGAGCGCCCGCGGCATCCCGAAGACCATCGCGATCAGGTCGACGACGAACGACATCATCAGCACCGGGTGGCCGCGCAGGTAGACCAGCCCGTCGACCACCGCCCGCAGCCCGGGCGTGCCCTTGAGCGCGCCCTCGACCGGCAGTCGCGGCAGCCGGATCACCGCGGAGAGCGTGGCGAAGAGCGTGATCGTGTCGATCAGGTAGAGCCATTCGAAGCCGATCACCGGGATCAACGTGCCCGCGGCCAGTGGCCCGGCGATCGCGCCGGCCTGGAAGACCGTCATGTTCAGCGAGTTCGCCGCCGGCAACAGCTCCATCGGCAGGATCTTCGGCAGCAGCGCACTGCGGGTCGGCTGGTTGACCGCGAAGAACGCCTGCTGCACCGAGA
>NZ_JBFIKK010000186.1:0-4719 GCF_041600255.1 Nocardioides sp.
CGACCTGGCCCCTGACGACCTGGCCCCGGACGACGTGCCGGGCCGGAGACTGCGGCTGCCCTACCGAGCCGATGCGCCGTTCGGCTTCGTCCACCTGCCCGACCTCGGTGAGGCCGCGGCTCGGGTGCTGCTGGAGGAGGGCCACGACGCGGCGACCTACCAGCTGGCGTCGTTCGCGGGCTCCGTCGGCGAGGTCGCCGCACTGGCGGGGGTCACCGTCGAGCAGATCTCGCCCGAGGAGTGGGCCTCGCACGAGGGAACAGGTCTCGAGGACCGAGTGCGTTCGTGGCTGATGGCGATGTTCGCGTCGTACCAGCGAGGCGGGTTGCCGGTGCCGACCTCGGACATGTCCCGCCTGCTGGGCCGGCCACCCACCACGATGCGTCAGGCGGTCGCCGCCGCCCGTGCCCCGATCGGCGAGGATTGAGCGATGCACAGTGACGCACCCACGCCCGAGGCGTACCTCGCCGAGCTCCCCGACGAGCGCCGTGCCGCGATCAGCCGCGTCCGCGACGTCGTCAACGAGCACCTGCCGGACGGCTACGCCGAGCAGATCGAGTGGGGGATGATCAGCTGGGTCGTGCCGCTGAGCCGCTGTCCGAAGACCTACAACGGCAAACCGCTGGCCTACATCTCCCTCGCCTCCCAGAAGAACCACATGGCGCTCTACCTGATGGGGCTCTACTCCGACGACGCAGCCCTGGCCTGGCTCCGCCAGGAGTACGCCGAGCGTGGCCTGCGTCTCGACATGGGCAAGTCCTGTCTGCGGTTCCGGAAGCTCGAGGACCTGCCGCTGGACGTGATCGGGCAGGTCGTGGCGATGGTCGGCGTGGACGAGCTCATCTCACGTCACGAGACGGTTCACCGGCGCTGACCGCTCCCCGGGGCCGGGCGTCCTTGTGTGGGCTCCCCGGCAGGCGCATGCTGGACGTATCTTTACCTGGGAGGGTGAGCGCCATGGAGACCCTGGACGTCTTCCGCAGTTCCGTCCTGTACACCCACGAAGAGCTCGCGACGCGCCTCGAGGAGGCGAGCGCGATGGCGTCGCCCCCCGGGCAGCCCCGCAAGGGATACGAGGACGTCGACACCTTTCTGGCGGCGGCCAGCAAGCACCTCAACGCGGTGGATGCCGTCTTCCTGCCCGAGGTCAGGTCACAAGTCCCCCACGGTGTCAGGTACGTGCGCGAGTACCTCGCCGTGGCCCGTGGTCTCGAGCTCGCGCTGAACCACGTCAAGGCACGCGCCTACGGCTCGGTCTTCCAGATGGGACGACCGTGGAGCGAGGTCTGGGCGGAGGTGCAGGAGGCGCTGGACGTCCAGCGCCGCAGCGAGTTCATGCTCGCCGAGCGGATCGCCCTGGTCCTCGACGAGACCGAGATCGTACGGCTGGCGGATCGGCTGCACGCGGCCGAGCGCGCCGCGCCCACGCGTCCGCACCCGTACCTGCCGCACACCGGCGTGGCCGGTCGGGTGGCCCGCCGGGTCGTCCACACGGTCGACTCGTTCTGGGACACGGTGGAGGGGCGGATGATCCCCGAGCCGGTCCGCCCACCGCACGCTGCGCCGGGCCCGCTCACGCAGTACCTGCTGGCGGATCCGCACTTCGTCGACGAGGACGAGGACGAGGGCGCGGACGAGCGCGCGGGCAGCGAGCCGCTCGCGGCCAGGGGCGCCTGAGCCACCCAGGTCGTCGGCTCAGCTGCTGCTGGGCTGGGGGAGCTGGGGGAGCAGCCAGTTGAGGAACGCGGACTGGCTGCGGGTCTGGACGTAGATGCGTCCCGGTCCGGTCAGGTCGCAGACCAGTCCCTCGCCGGAGAAGAGGGTCGACTTCCAGCCGCCCACCTTGCGCACCTGGTAGGTCACGCTCTCGGTCCAGGCCACCATGTGGCCGGTGTCGACGGTGTAGCTCTGACCGGCCTGCAGGTCGATCGCGTGGATCGCGCCGTAGCTGGAGAGCAGGAGGTTGCCGTGCCCGCTGATCCGGAGCACGAACAGCCCCTCACTCGAGAAGAAGGTCTTCCCGCCGCCCCACTTCGTGTCGACCTCGATCCCGCTGGACGAGGCGAGGAACGAGCCCGACTGCACGAAGAGGGTGTTGCCCTCCAGCGGCCAGGCCACCACGTCGCCGGAGAGCGCCGGAGCCAGGTAGAGCTCGGCGCCGGCGGCCTGGGCGGTGAAGGTGTTCATGAAGAACGACTCGCCGCCGAGGACCGCTCGGCGCAGGCCCTTGAGGACGCCTCCCTGGGTGGAGGTCTCCATGGTGAGGCCGGGCGACATGGCGAGCATCGCACCGGACTCGGCACGGACGGACTCGCCGGCCTCGAGGGTCAGCTTCGCGGCGGCGTACGCGGGACTGTAGAGGATCTCGGTCTGCATCTGGGCTCCCTCGGCTGCGGCCTCGTCCGGGCCGGACATGTCGGAGCCTAGCGGCGCGCAGGCCGATCGGCGGAGCATCGTCGACGGAGCGATGTTCGGCAACACCTGCCCACCGCAGGGCGGTGCGTTGGTCGTAGTTGCTGGTGTTCGCCGGGGGAGGGGTCACCTAGGTTCGAGGGCATGAGGGTCCTGCTGGCACTGGGTGGCAACGCCATGACCAACGCCGAGGGGCGTGCCCGCGTCGAGGACCAGGTCGCCGCCGCCGGTGTCGCGATGGAGGCGGTGGCCGACCTGATCGCCGAGGGGTTCGACGTCGTCGTCACCCATGGCAACGGCCCCCAGGTGGGCAACCTGCTCGTCAAGAACGAGGTGGCGGCTGCCGTCGTGCCGCCCGTCCCGCTGGACTGGTGCGGCGCCCAGACCCAGGCCACCCTCGGCTTCGTGCTGATGAACGCCCTCGAGGCGTCGCTGGCGCGGCGCCACCTCGACCGGCGTACGGCGACCGTCGTCACCCGGGCCCGGGTCGCTGCCGACGACGAGGGGTTCCGCACGCCCAGCAAGCCGATCGGCCGGTTCCTGCCGGCGGACGAGGCGCACCTGCTCGTCGAGCACGGCGAGACCTGGCAGGACCGGGGGGAGAAGGGCTGGCGCCGCGTGGTGGCCTCCCCGGAGCCGCTGGAGATCCTGGACGCCCCGGCCGTGCGGGCGCTGGTGGAGGCGGGCTTCGTGGTCGTCGCGAACGGCGGTGGCGGGATCCCCGTGGTGCGGGCCGAGGACGGCTCCGTGCACGGGGTGGAGGCCGTGATCGACAAGGACCTCGGCGCCGCCCTGCTCGCCGAGACCGTCGAGGCCGAGGTGCTGGTGATCGGCACGGACGTCTCGCATGCCGTCCTCCGCTTCGGACAGCCCGATGCCGAGAACGTCGAGACGGTCACCGTCTCCGAGCTCCGGGCGCTGGCCGCCGAGGGCCATTTCGCCAGCGGCTCGATGGGCCCGAAGGTCGAGGCGGCCTGCCGCTTCGTCGAGGCCGGTGGGTCTCGTGCCGTGATCACCGATCTCCCGAACCTCGTCGCCGCCGTGACCAGCCCGCCGGGCCAGGGCGTCGGCACTCTCGTCGTCCCCGACTGACCACCGCACCCAGGAGGAACCCATGCCCGACGCCATCGAAGTACGCAAGGTCCCGATCCACTCGGTCGCCGACGCCTCCGAGCTCGCGAAGCTGATCGACGACGGGGTGATGGCAGCCGACCGCGTGATCGCGATCATCGGCAAGACCGAGGGCAACGGCGGTGTCAACGACTACACCCGGATCATCTCCGACCGGGCGTTCCGCGAGGTGCTGGTCGAGAAGGGGGCACCCGCCGAGCAGGTCAAGCAGGTGCCGATCGTCTGGTCCGGGGGCACCGACGGTGTGATCAGCCCGCACGCGACGATTTTCGCCACCGTGCCGCCCGAGGACGTCGTACCGACCGACGAGCCGCGGTTGACCGTCGGTTTCGCGATGAGCGAGCAACTGCTGCCCGAGGACATCGGCCGAGTGGCGATGGTCGCCAAGGTCGCGGATGCCGTGAAGGTCGCGATGGAGAAGGCGGGCATCACCGATGTCGCGGACGTCCACTACGTGCAGACCAAGACGCCGCTGCTCACCGTGCACACGATCCGCGACGCCAAGTCCCGCGGCAAGACGGTGTGGACCGAGCACACCCACGAGTCGATGGACCTCTCCAACGGCTGCACCGCGCTCGGGATCGCGGTCGCCCTCGGCGAGATCGAGATGCCGACCGATGCGGACGTGATGCACGACCGGTCGCTGTACTCCGCGGTCGCGTCATGTTCCTCGGGCGTCGAGCTCGACGTCGCCCAGATCGTCGTGGTCGGCAACGCCCGCGGCGTCGGTGGGCGCTACCGGGTCGGCCACTCGGTGATGAAGGACGCCCTCGACGCCGACGGGATCTGGGAGGCGATCCGCTCCGCCGGGCTCGACCTGCCCGAACGCCCCCACCCCTCCGACCTGGACGGTCGACTCGTCAACGTCTTCCTCAAGTGCGAGGTCTCGCAGGACGGCACCGTGCGCGGACGTCGCAACGCGATGCTCGACGACTCCGACGTGCACTGGCACCGCCAGATCAAGGCCGCGGTCGGCGGCGTCACGGCGGCCGTCACCGGCGACCCGGCCGTCTTCGTGTCCGTCTCCGCGGCCCACCAGGGCCCCGACGGCGGCGGCCCGGTGGCGGCCATCGTCGACCTCGGCTGACCTGCCACTTGTGGTTGCCCACAGGCCGCTGACCTGCCACTTGTGGTTGCCCACAGACCGCTGACCTGCCACTTTCGGTTGCACCCCCC
>NZ_JBFIKK010000187.1:0-4678 GCF_041600255.1 Nocardioides sp.
ACCACCCTGGTCGCCGCGATGGTGTTGGGGACCCTGGCCTCCGTGGGTGGCCTGCTGGTCTCGGCCGTGCTGTCCACGCAGGCCCAGGTCGCGTCCGGGCCGGCGATCGTGCTGCTCTCCCTAGCCGGTTTCGCCGTCACCTGGCCGATCGGGATCTGGGTGCGCCACCGCCAGCAGCTGCATGCGCCGTTCCCTGACGACGACCTGGTCGACGGCCACCTGGTCACCGACGAGCACCCGCATCGCCACGGCGAGGACTGCGGTCACGTCGCCGTACCCCATGGCGACCACGTCGACTACGTCCACGACGGCCACCGCCACGCACCCCACGAGAAGCACTATGACGAGCACTGACGAGACCGCCGGCGGCGAGCCCGTGCCCACCCCCGTCCCCGGACTCCGGCCCACCCGGCAGCGGCTCGCCGTCGCCCAGGCGCTGGACTCGTTCAGCGACTTCCGCTCGGCCCAGGAGATCCACGAGCTGCTCGGCAAGCGCGGCGAGAACGTGGGGCTGGCCACCGTGTACCGGACGCTGCAACGGCTGGCCGACAGCGGTGAGGTGGACCTGCTCCGCACCGAGGACGGCGAGGCGATGTACCGACGCTGCTCGGACGCCCATCACCACCACCTGGTCTGCCGGGTCTGCGGGGCCACCGTGGAGGTCGAGGGTCCCGCTGTCGAGCGGTGGACCCGGGCGATCGCCGACGAGCACGGGTACGGCGACGTCAGCCACACCCTGGAGATCTTCGGAACCTGCCCCCGCTGCCATTGACGCTCAGACCGGGACACCCAGGTCGAGCGGCAACCGGACCCGGAAGACACTGCCCACGCCCAGCTCGCTCTCCACCTCGACCCGGCCGCCGTGAGCCTCCACGATCGCCTTGAGCACGCTGAGTCCCAGCCCGATCCCCTGGATCGAACGGGCCCGGGCATCGGCGGCCCGGAAGAAGCGGGTGAACAGGCGCTCGTGGTCGAGCGCATCGATGCCGATGCCGCTGTCGCTGACCTCGATCTCCGCCTCGTCCCCGGCCACGGCCAGCACGACCCGGACATCTCCCCCACTCGGGGAGTACTTGATCGCGTTCGAGATCAGGTTGTCGAGCACCTGACCGATCCTCGGGGCGTCGACACGTGCCATCAGCCGGTCCGGGGTGTCGAGGCGGAGCTTGATCCCGCCGGCTGTGGCGAAGGGCTCGGCGGCGCCGACCGACTCCCGGGCGAGCGTGCTCAGGTCCGTCGGTGAACGCACCAGCTCTGCAGGCCCGGCGTCGGTCTGAGCGGCCTGCAGCAGGTCGGCCACCAGGCGGAGCAGTCGGGCACTGTTGCGCTCGACGACCTCCAGCTGCTGTCGGGTCGCAGGGTCCAGTTCGCCGTCCTCGAGCAGCAGGTCGACGTAGCCCATGATCGAGGTGAGCGGTGTGCGCAACTCGTGGGAGACCGACGCGAGGAACTCGTCCTTGACCTTCAGCAGGTCCACGAACGCCGTGACGTCCTTGTAGGCGAGCGCAGCCCCGGCGAGATCGCCGTGCTCGTCGAGCACCCGACGGGAGGAGACGGAGATCGCGCGACGCGTGGTGGGGTCGTGCCCGATCCAGATCCGCATGTCGTCGAACTCGTGGCCGCTCATGGCCAGGGCGCTGGGCAGCTCGTCGGGGGACAACGACTGGACCCCGTCAGCCGCGTAGATGTGGCCGGCCTCGCCGGCGTGACCGTGGTGCCCGCCGGGGAAGGCCAGGTGGAGCGACTGACGGTGGTGGCGATTGGTCTGCTGGTAGTTGCCCTCACGGTCCAGCAGCACCAGGCCGACGTCGACGGACTCGAGGATCGCCTCGGCCATCCGGCGCTGGTGCTCGATGGTGGCGAGCGCCTCGGTGAGCGCAGCGCCGCGCTCCTCGGCGCGGAGTTCACCGGCCTGTGCGGCCTCGCGGCTGACCGCGATCAGCAGGGCAGCGACCCCCGAGACGACCGCGATCAGCACCGAACGGGTCAGGGTCTCGACCGTGGGCCCGAAGTAGATCGCTGCCGGGACCACGGCGAAGGTCAGGATGAAGACGATCGCCAGCAGCGCACCGCGACGGCCGAAGAGCCAGCCCAGCCAGAGGGCGGGCACCACCACCAGGATGATCCCCCCGCCGCTCGACCCGTCGCCGAGCTGGTTCATCCGAGCCAGGCCCAGGGCCAGGATGTCGACGGCCGGCAGCACCCCCATCAGCGCCCGCGGCACCCGTCGCCACGGGACGAGCGGGGCGAGCAGGAACGCCGCGGCGGCCAGGATCAACCCAGCGGTCGGCAGCGGGTTGACGCTGAACCGGTTGCCCTGGGTGTACGCGAGCGCGACGGCCAGCGCCAGGAAGAAGGTGAACCCCGCCTGCAGCAGCCGAGGGTCCGGGTCGTCGCCCATGATCGGGGTCCGCAAGGACGACCCGGGCGGCAGGCTGAATCTCACCGCAGGTCTCCCTCCCCCCGGAAACGGTGTGCGAAGACCAGAGTCCCAGATGCAGTCGCGGCCGTACGTGGAACCGGGCGGAAACGGGCGAACTGGTTCGTCGAGATCAGCCAACCGGGTCGGCTCCGCCGTACCGACGGTCGCGGCGGGCATAGGTCTCGATGGCCTCCCACAGGTGGCGTCGGTCCACGTCGGGCCACAGCACGTCGGAGAAGACGAACTCCGAGTACGCCGCCTGCCAGAGCATGAAGTTGGACAACCGCTGCTCCCCCGACGTACGCCAGACCAGGTCGGCGTCGGACTGCTCGGGGACGTAGAGGTGCCGGGCGAAGGTCTTCTCGTCGATCTTCTCCGGGTTGAGCCGGCCGGCGGCCACCTCGCGGGCGATCGAGCGGGCCGTGTCGGCCAGCTCGGCGCGGCCCCCGTAGTTGACACACATGGTGAGGGTGAGGACGTCGTTGTCGCGGGTGAGCTCCTCGGCGACCTGGAGTTCGCGGATCACGGACTTCCACAGGCGCGGCGCCCGGCCGGCCCAGCGGACCCGGACGCCGAGCTCGTGCATCTCGTCGCGGCGACGGCGGATCACGTCGCGGTTGAAGCCCATCAGGAACTTCACCTCGTCGGGCGAGCGCGACCAGTTCTCGGTCGAGAAGGCGTAGGCCGAGATCGCCTTGACGCCGATCTCGATCGCGCCCTCGACGACGTCGAAGAGCGAGCTCTCGCCCTGCTCGTGGCCCTTGGTGCGCGGGAGTCCGCGCTCCTTGGCCCAGCGACCATTGCCGTCCATCACCACCGCCACGTGCTTCGGGACCAGGTCCTTCGGGATGACGGGAGGCAGGGCACCCGAGGGGTGCGGGGTCGGCTGGCGGACGGCGCGCTTCACGGGGGTGAGCCTAGAGGTTGGCGGGGTGTGTCGGGGACGGCGTCGAACGATCGTCGGGGCACCGTGACCTCCATGACGGTGGTCTTCCTGCACGGCGCTGGGCGAGCGGGAGCCGAGGCCTGGCCACTCCAAGCAGCGCAGCGCGACGCTTCCAGCTGGCACGAGCACAAGGACGTGCTCATGTGGTCGCCACGTCGTACGGCGGGAACGCCGCCGTCATCGCGGCCCAGCGCCGCCCGGACCTGGTGGTCTCGCTGGCGCTCTTCGAGCCGGCCTGTTTCGACCTCGCCCGGGGCCGGCCCGCCGTGGAGGAGCACATCGCCGCGATGGACCCGGTGTACGCCGTCGCTGATGACCCGGCTGTGTCGGCGCGCGAGTTCTCGCTGCTGTTCGCCGAGGCGATGGGTGAGCCGGCTCCCGAGCTGTCGAAGGACGACCTGGAGGAGGCGGTGGGACGGCTCCGCCGCTTGCGTCCCCCGTGGGGCACCGGGATCTCAGCAGCTCTGGGTCTGCCGGTGCCCACCCTGGTCGTCACCGGGGGTTGGAGTCCGCTCTACGACGAGACGGCGGAGGCGCTCGCCACTCTCGGAGCGATGCGATCGGAGCTCCCGGGAGCGGGGCACGCCGCGCACCAGGACCCGCGAGCCCATGGGCTGCTGCGTGACTTCTGGGCGCGAGTCGAGGTTCGGGAGCGCTGACCCCGGCCGCCGAACCGACTCCGGACATGCCTCTGCCCCGCGGATCGTGGATCGGCGGGGTGGGGGGCGGTCAGGGTTGTCGGTGGGGTGGCTGTTGACCCGATGGTGCCGATGGCGCTCGCCGGTTGCGGCTGACGTCGGTGGTGCCGGTGGCGTCACGGAGGTAGGCGTAGCCGTGCGGGCTGTTCCACAGGAACGACCCGGGATCGATCCTGGTGTAGCGCCACCCGCCGTGGGTCTTCAGCCGGTGGTGCCTGCGGCACAACGGCGCGATGTTGTCGGAGGTTGTGCTGCCGCCGGCGTTGTACGGCTGGAGGTGGTCGCTGTCGCATGCCCGGGCCGACCGGGTGCACCACGGGAAGACGCAGGTCGGGTTGATCAGAACGGACTGTTCACGGATCCGGTCGGGGACTTCGTAAGCATCGACGTGGTGGTGTTCAGCCAGGTCGATCACTGGCTTGATCACCACGCTCGTGTCGGGGTTCGTGCACCAACCGCGAACCTGCTCGACGGTGATCGGCACCCGGCCGTTCTCCAGCCGACCGATCGCCGCATCGGCCAGGTGGACGTGCAGGACCAGCTGCTTCGGGGGCCGCGGGGTTGCCACCGGCTCGCTGGTCTCCAGGTCCAGCGCGAGCTGGTGCCGCGCCA
>NZ_JBFIKK010000188.1:0-4642 GCF_041600255.1 Nocardioides sp.
CAACCGCGCGTCACCGGGCCCGGTCGAGGAGACGTCGTTGACGAAGACGTTGAGCGTCGGGGTGCCGTCCGCGTCGAGGTGCGCCACGACGGTGGCGTTGACGCCGCCGGGGACCTCGACGCCGCTCGCCTCGATGGCGGGATCGGCCGAGTCCGGGGTGTCACCGTCGGCATAGACGGCGAGGTCGTAGGAGCCCGCGGGCAGGCTCAGCGGGTCGGTGAGCGTGCCCGGCTCGAAGTCGGGGATCAGCTCCTCGCCGTTGGCGTAGACGTCCACGGTCAGCTCGGGGACGGCGTGCAGGACGGAGACCGTGGCGTCGTTCTCGGCTGCCTGGGCAGGGACGACGGCCAGAGCCGTGAGGGCCACCAGGCCGGCGGCGCCGGCCAACGCGATCGTGGTGCGCATGTCGAGTGTGTCCTTTCGGGCGTCGGATGGAGCTCTTGGGCACGTGGTCTGGACCACTGTCCAGGACGCTACGACATTTCAACGCAGAGTTCAACAGTTTGTTGAAGTTCCTCGATCGTTCGGCGTCACGACGTGCCCCCGCCAGTGAGGGCTGTGGCACTGTGAACGTGTGGCACTGTGAAGAGGCACGGCGCCGGCTCGACGCGGCGTACGACGGCAGGTCGATGCGAGGTCACCGGGGGGGGACAGCAGTGTTCGTGGCGTTCACGGAGATCCGTCGCTCCCTGGGCCGCTTCTCCCTGTTGACCGCAGCCGTGGCCCTGCTGGTTCTCCTGCTGCTGTTCTTCCAGGCGGTGGCCGGGACGCTGACCCGTGGGCTGACCGGAGGGCTCGCGTCCAGCTCGGCCGACGTGCTGGCCTACGACGAGCAGGCCCGCCGCAACCCGGCGACCAGCATCGTGGCGGCAGGGGTCGAGGCACGGGTGGCAGCAACCCCCGAGGTGGCCGCGACCTCACCGATCGGGCTGAGCGTCTTCACCGGGACCACCGGCACCGGGGACGTCGACGTCCAGCTCGTCGGTGGCGACCCGTCCGGCCCGTCGGTCCCGGCCGAGGTGGCCCACGGACGACTCCCGCGCGATCGAGGTGAGGCGTTGTTCAGCGGGTCCTCGTTCGACGACCGCCTCGAGGTGGGCGAGCGGGTCACCGTCGAAGGCGTGGTCCTCGAGGTCGTGGGCACCGCCGACGACGCGGCCTTCAACGTCCTGCCCACCCTGTACGTCCCGTACGCCGACTACGTCGCGGCCGCGCAGGCTCGGGCCGGGGCGCCGATCGACGTGGCGCCCTCGCTGATCGGCGTCACGCTGGTCGCCGGCGCGAACCCCGAGGCGGTCGCCGCGTCCCTGACCGACACCATCGACGGGATCGAGGCGCTGGAGCACTCCACCGCGGTCGCGGCCCTGCCCGGGGTCGGCTCGATCAGCCGGTCCTTCCTGATCCTGTACCTGCTTCTCTACCTGGTGGTCGGCATCGTCACGGGCGTCTTCTTCCTCATCCTGACCGTGCAGAAGGTCGACGCGCTGGTCCTGCTGCGAGCCGTCGGGGCGAGCAACCGCGAGCTCATCACCTCCGTCCTGGTCCAGGCGCTCGCGGTCGTGAGGCTCGGCGCGGTCGTCGGCACCGCGGTCACGGCCACCCGCAGGTCAGTGGTGGCCAGGGAGCCGGCACCACCGTCGATTCGTTCAGCAAGGGTCCGAGAGGTCGTCATTGGCGGAACCGTAGATGAGAACGATTCTCATTCGCAACTCGATGCTCAACGCGTCGACAGCGGCAGCCCGCCGGACCAGCCCTCGAAGCGCTCGTACGGCGGCGCCGGTCGGTTCGCGCTCTGCCGCAACTGCGCCGCCTCGTGCACGAGGTCGCTCGCGGCTGCCCGGTCGCCTTCCTCGGCCAGCAGCCGTGCGAGGCCCTCGAGCGCGGTCGCCACCAGACCTGGCTCCCCCACCGCGTGCCCTGCGTTCCGTACCTGCTGGTACCCGTCGGCGGCCCGCGCTGTCGCACCGTCTGCCTCGTCGCACCGAGCCAGCCCGGCCAGGGCCAGGGTCTCCGGCAGCGGGGTGCCGAGCGCTCGGAACCCCTCGCGGGCCGCCGTCAGCCGGCGGCGTGCCTCGGCCCAGTCGCCACCCACGGGCGCCAGCAGGCCGTGGCCGTAGTCGGCCAGGACGGTGCCCGCCCCGTCCCCGATCAGGGCGGACGCCCCCCGAGCGCGGTCGAAGGCGTCCCGTGCCGCCGAGTGGTCCCCCAGGTGCAGGTGCGCGATCCCGAGGTCGGCCAGGGCCCACTGCGCGGTGTTGTGGAGCGCGGCCGCCGAGGCCACGTCGATCGCCTCCTCGAGAACCCGGGCGCACTCGGCGTGACGACCGAACTGCCGCAGGCCCCACCCGAGGTGGTACAGCGTGGCCGACAGCCCCCACGGGTCGTCGAGTTGGCGGAAGATCGACGCCGTGGCGCGGCCGGTGGGCACGGCCGTCTCCGCATCGCCGCGTTTGAGGGCCGTCTCCATCCGCACGAAGCCGATCACGCCCAGCCCCCACTGGTCGTCCTCACCCAGGAACTCGCGCTCGGCCTCGGCCAGCAACTCCTCCGCCCGCGCGGAGTCGGCCCCCGTCACGCCCTCGACCGCCAGGAGCACACGGGAGAGGGCAGCCCGGGGCGCGTCCCCCACCTGCTCGAAGAGCGTGAGGCTCTCCTGGGCCGCCTGGGCGCAACGCGGGCTCGGGTGGACGAGGCAGGCGCGGGGCCGTTCGACGAGCGAGACAGCCTGCAGGGCACGCGCTCGCGCCTGCGAGCTGCCGCCCGGCTGCGCCGTCAGCCGGGCGAGCACCTCACGACCCTCGAGGTGACGACCCAGGTGCCAGAAGAGTCCGAGCGAGCCCGCCATCGCCAGGGCTGCGTCCAGGTCACCCGCCGGACCGGCGAAGTGGGTCAGTGCCTCTCGGATGTTCGCCTGGTCATCGCGCAGACGGCGGAAGGCATCGCGCTGCCCGTGCCCACGCAGCTCCGACTCGGCCTCCTCGGCAAGCCCACGGAAGTACGACGCATGCCGCTGGGCGACGGTCTCGAGCTCGTCGCACTCGGTGAGCCGCTCCCACGCGTAGTGCCGCACGGTCTCCAGCATCCGGTAGCGCGTCGCCGGCCCCGGTTCGGCCACGAGCATGGAGCGGTCCACCAGCCGACCGACCGTGTCGAGCACCTGGCCGGTCGAGATCAGGTCGTCGCTGAGGACGAACTCCGCAGCCGCCAGGGTGCACCCGCCCCGGAAGACGGCCAACCGACGGAAGACGACCTGCTCCGGCTCGGTCAGGAGGTCGTGGCTCCAGTCAACGGCTGCCCGCAGGGTCTGCTGGCGCGCCTCCGCCGTCCGGGCTCCCGAGGTGAGCAGCGCGAACCGTTGCTCGAGCCGCTCGGAGATCTCGCTCGGTGACATCGCCGCCACGCGAGCGGCCGCCAGCTCGAGCGCCAGCGGGATCCCGTCCAGCGCGCGAGCGATCCTGCCCACGGCCAGCAGCTCCCGGTCGCCGTAGACCGTGCCGGGCCTCACCAGGCGGGCACGCTCGACGAAGAGCTGGCAGGCGGGGAACTGCAGGACCTGCGCCGCCGGGGTCTCCTCCGGTGGCACCGGGAGGGGGCCGACGGCGATCTGCATCTCGTCGGGGACCGCCAGCGCCTCCCGACTGGTGGCGAGCACGGTGACGTCGGGGCACCGCCCCAGGACGTGGTCGACCAGGCCGGCGGCTGCGTCGACCAGGTGCTCGCAGTTGTCGACGAGCAGCAGCATCCGTCGGGGCTCGAGGAACGCCAGCAGCCGTCGGCGTACGTCGGGGTCGGCCGCGGCACCGTCCAGGGGCACTCCCAACGCGTCGGCGAACGCGAACGGGACCTGTTCGGCCGAGGTCACCGGGCTGAGCCGGACCTCGAACGCGCCGTCGGGGAAGGCGTCCGCGACCCGCACCGCCGCGGCCACCGCCAGGGACGTCTTGCCGGCGCCGCCGGGTCCGATCAGGGTGACGAGCCGGGACCCGACGACCAGCTCGGTGATCGCATCCAGCTCGTGCTCCCGCCCGATCAACGGGCGGACCGCCACCGGCAGGTTGGTCGGGGTCGCTGCGCGAGGTCGCTCGGAGGGGCTCCGCACCGAGCTGGTCGAGACCTGCGCCAGCGGCACGGTGGTCGGCGGCGACGGGTCGGGCTGGGCGCCGAGGGACGCGTCCTGACGCAGGACCCGCTCATGCAGCGAGCGCAGTGACGTCGACGGCTCGAGGCCCAGCTGGTCGTCCAGGGCGACCCGGGTGCGTGCGTACACCTCCAGGGCCTCGGCCTGGCGTGCGCTCCGGTAGAGCGCCACCATCAGCAGCCCGGCGAGCGACTCGAGGGTCGGGTCCTCACTCACCATCGGGCCCAGGTCACCCACCACTTCGGTGTGTCTCCCCAACGCCAGTGCGAGCTGGGCCCGCTCCGTGACGGCGGCCATCCGAAGTCCCGTCAGCCGGGCGGCCTCGGCCGTCGCCCACGGCTCGGTGTTGAAGTCGGAGAGGGCCTCCCCCCGCCACAGGCCCAGCGCCTCGTCGTAGGCCGCGAGGTCGGCGGGGCCCACGTGGCCCTTGTCGAGGGAGCCACCCGATCGCGCAGCACGCAGCCGCGTCACGAACTCCACCGCGTCGACGCTCGCCGGGTCGAC
>NZ_JBFIKK010000189.1:0-4548 GCF_041600255.1 Nocardioides sp.
CCCCCACGACAGCTCGCCTACCCGGACATCGCCAAGGCCATGGTCCAGGTCGAGTTCAACCGCCGGGGCCAGAAGCCTCGCACCGAAGACACAGAAGAGGACGACTGATGGACATCGACCTGAGCATCCTGCGCATGCTCGAGCGCGAGAAGGAGATCTCGTTCGAGGTCCTCGTCGAGGCCATCGAGCAGGCGCTGCTGACGGCGTACCACAAGACGCCGGGGGCCCGGGAGAAGGCGCGGGTCGAGCTCGACCGCAAGACCGGCCACGTGATGGTGATGGCGACCGAGGTCGACGAGGAGGGCAACTCCCTCGGCGAGTTCGAGGACACGCCCGCCGGGTTCGGACGGATCGCCGCCACGACCGCCAAGCAGATCATGCTGCAGCGGCTGCGCGACGCCGAGGACGACATCCGGTTCGGTGAGTTCGCCGGCAAGGAGGGCGACATCATCTCGGGTGTCATCCAGCAGGGCCGCAACCCCGACGACGTGATGGTCGACCTCGGCAAGCTCGAGGCGCTGCTGCCGGTCGGGGAGCGGGTGCCCGGCGAGAAGTACGAGCACGGCGCCCGGATCAAGTGCCTGGTCGTCTCGGTGCGCAAGGGCATGCGCGGCCCGCAGATCACGCTCTCGCGCTCCCACCCGAACCTGGTCAAGAAGCTCTTCGCGCTCGAGGTTCCCGAGATCGCCGACGGCACCGTCGAGATCGCTGCCATCGCGCGTGAGGCGGGCCACCGGACGAAGATCGCGGTCCACACCAAGGTCGCGGGGGTCAACCCCAAGGGTGCCTGCATCGGTCCGATGGGGCAGCGGGTCCGCAACATCATGTCCGAGCTGCACGGCGAGAAGATCGACATCGTCGACTGGTCCGAGGACCCGGCCGAGCTCGTGGCGCACGCGCTCTCGCCGGCCCGCGTCTCGTCGGTCGAGATCGTCGACCTGGAGGCTCGCTCGGCCCGGGTGGTCGTGCCCGACTTCCAGCTCTCGCTCGCCATCGGCAAGGAGGGCCAGAACGCCCGCCTGGCGGCCCGGCTCACCGGGTGGCGCATCGACATCAGGTCCGACGAGGCGCCTGCCCCGGAGTGATCGGTGCTGGAGTCGTCCGACGACGCCTCCAGTTCGATATCCGGTGGTCCGGCACGGTAGGGTTGCTCACAGTGGCTCGCGAACACGTCTCCTCCGCACGCCCGGATTCCGGTGGCCTCCACGGCCCGGTCCGGACCTGTGTGGGATGTCGTCGGCGGGCCGCCACACGCGAGTTGTTGCGGCTCACCGCCGGACCGGACGCGCAGGGCCAGTTGGCCGTGCTGCCCGATCCGCGGGGAATCGCAACCGGCCGCGGGGCGCACCTGCATCCCACGACCGAGTGCTACGAGCTCGCGGAGCGCCGGAGAGCCTTCTCCCGCGCCCTCCGAGTCCCGGGGGGCGGCGGGTCCGGGCTGACCAGTGCCCCGCTCGCCGCGTATCTCAGCTCGCTGGCAAGCCAACCGTGATGGACCGACAGGAACTGGAGCAGCAGCTCATGAGCACTCGATGAGTAACTCGCAATGAGTTTGCACACCCCATAGCGGTCTGAGTAACACCCGGAGTCGGGTCTCAGGCCAGAAGGAGCAACGTGGCTAAGACCCGAGTCCACGAACTCGCCAAAGAGTTCGGAGTCGAGAGCAAGTTCGTTCTCGAGAAGTTCAAGGAGATGGGCGAGTTCGTCAAGTCGGCGAGCTCGACCGTCGAGCTCCCGGCGGAGATGCGTTTCCGCAAGGAGTACGGCGACAAGCTGAAGTCCGCGGCGCCGGCCGAGCCGACGCCGGCCAAGCCCGCCCCCCGTGCCCCGGCCAAGAAGGCCGCCGCGCCGGCCGAGACCTCGCAGCCCGCCGCAGCCGAGGCCCCCGAGGCCCCGGCCGTTGAGACCCCCGTGGCCGAGGCCCCCCAGGCCCCTGCTGCCAAGGCCTCGACGGGACCGAAGCCCGGTCCGAAGCGCGCCCCGGCCCCGGCTCCGGCTGCCCCGGAGGCTCCGGCCGCCGAGGCTCCGGCCGCCCCGTCCGAGCCCGAGGCGCCCGCTGCCGAGCCCGAGGCTCCGGCCGCGGACGGTGGCACGGCCCGCCCCAGCGCGACGCCCAAGGCCCCGGCCCCGCGTCCGGTGGGTCGTCCCGGTTCGCCGCGCCCCGGCAACAACCCCTTCGCGCCCAGCCAGGGCATGGGCCGACGCCCGTCCGCCCCAGCCCCGGGTGCCCCCGCTGCCGGTTCCGGCGCGGAGCGACCTCCGGCTGCCGGCGGCGCCCCGGGTGCCTCCGACCAGCGTCCGCCGCGTCCGCCCGCCAGCCGTGACGGTGGCGCTCCCGGTCGCAGCGGCATGCCTCGCCCGAACCCGGCGATGATGCCCAAGTCCCCGGCCGCCTTCGGCTCCGGCCCCGGTGGCCGTGGTCCCGGTGGCCCGGGTCGCCCCGGCGCCCCTGCTCGTGGCGGTGCCCCGGGTCGCGGTGGCGCTCCCGGTCGCGGTGCGCCCGGTGGCGGTGGCGCTCCCGGTGCCGGCGGTCGTCCCGGCGGCTTCGGCCCCAGCGGTGGCGGTCGCCCCGGTGGCGGTCGTCCCGGCCAGCGCGGACAGACCCAGGGTGCCTTCGGGCGTCCCGGCGGTCCGTCGCGTCGGGGTCGCAAGTCGAAGCGCGCCCGTCGTCAGGAGTTCGAGGCCATGCAGGCGCCCACCATCGGTGGTGTGCGCGTCCGCAAGGGTGACGGCGAGACCGTCAAGCTCCCGCGTGGGGCCTCGCTGACCGACTTCGCCGAGCGCATCGGCGTCGACGCGGCTGCCCTGGTGCAGATGCTCTTCTCGCTCGGCGAGATGGTCACGGCCACCGAGTCGGTCAACGACGAGACGTTCGAGCTGCTCGGCGAGGAGCTCAACTACGTCGTCCAGGTCGTCTCCCCGGAGGACGAGGACCGCGAGCTGCTCGAGTCCTTCGACCTCGAGTTCGGTGAGGACGAGGGCGACGAGGACGACCTCGCGATCCGTCCGCCGGTCGTCACGGTCATGGGCCACGTCGACCACGGAAAGACCAAGCTCCTCGACGCGCTGCGCAACGCCAACGTCGTCGACAAGGAGGCCGGTGGCATCACCCAGCACATCGGTGCCTACCAGGTCGCGACCGAGGTCGACGGCCAGGAGCGTCGGATCACCTTCATTGACACCCCCGGTCACGAGGCCTTCACGGCCATGCGTGCTCGTGGTGCCCAGGCCACCGACATCGCGATCCTCGTGGTGGCGGCGGACGACGGCGTGATGCCGCAGACCGTCGAGGCGTTGAACCACGCCAAGGCGGCCGGTGTCCCGATCGTGGTGGCGGTCAACAAGATCGACAAGCCGGACGCCGACCCGACCAAGGTCCGTGGCCAGCTGACCGACTACGGCCTGATCCCCGAGGAGTACGGCGGCGACGCGATGTTCGTCGACGTCTCGGCGAAGTCGGAGCTCAACCTCGACAAGCTGCTCGAGGCCGTCATCCTCACCGCGGACGCCTCGCTCGACCTGCGGGCGAACCCGTCGCAGGACGCCCAGGGCCTCGTGGTGGAGGCGCACCTCGACCGCGGTCGCGGTCCGGTCGCCACCGTCCTGGTCCAGCGCGGAACGCTGCGTGTCGGCGACTCGATCGTGGCGGGCGCCGGCTACGGCCGCGTGCGCGCCATGCTCGACGAGCACGGCGAGAACATCACCGAGGCCGACCCGTCGCGCCCCGCGATGGTGCTGGGTCTCACCGCGGTGCCGGGCGCCGGCCAGACGTTCATCGTCGTGGACGACGACCGGATGGCGCGTCAGATCGCCGAGAAGCGCGAGTCCCGCGAGCGGGCGGCCATGCAGGCCAAGCGCCGCGTGCGTCGTACGCTCGAGGACTTCATGGCCTCCATGGAGAAGGGCGCGAGCCAGGAGCTCAACCTCATCCTCAAGGGCGACGTGTCCGGTTCGGTCGAGGCCCTCGAGGACTCGCTGGCCCAGATCGACGTCGGCGACGAGGTCAACCTCCGGGTCATCGACCGCGGCGTCGGTGCGATCACCGAGACCAACGTCGACCTGGCCGCCGCCTCCGACGCCATCATCATCGGCTTCAACGTCCGGCCCCAGGGCAAGGCGAGCCAGATGGCCGACAAGGAAGGTGTCGAGATCCGCTACTACTCGGTCATCTACCAGGCGATCGAGGAGATCGAGGCAGCGCTCAAGGGTCTGCTCAAGCCCGAGTACGAGGAGTCGACGCTCGGCCAGGCCGAGATCCGCAACATCTTCCGTTCCTCCAAGATCGGGAACATCGCGGGTTGCATGGTCACCAGTGGCACGGTGCGTCGCAACGCCAAGGCGCGGCTGCTGCGTGACGGCAACGTCATCGCGGACAACCTCGAGCTGGCGTCGCTCAAGCGCGAGAAGGACGATGCCTCCGAGGTCCGCGAGGGCTTCGAGTGTGGTCTGGTGCTGAAGAACTACCAGAACATCGAGATCGGCGACATCGTGGAATCCTTCGAGATGCGCGAGATCCCGCGCAGCTGATGTTGTGTGTCGCGGCCGTCC
>NZ_JBFIKK010000190.1:0-4509 GCF_041600255.1 Nocardioides sp.
AGGAGCCCACCGGCCGCGCGACCCCCGCGGATACCCGGGCGGCCGCGACCGAGGTCCCGCTGCGCGGGTCCCGGGCCAGGGGGATCGGGGTGGGCGTCGTGGTGCTCGGGATCGTGCTGGTCCTGCTGATCGTCTTCATCTCGCAGAACACCCAGGAGGTGAGCGTCACCTTCTTCAACTGGCAGGGCCGCGCGCCGCTGTCCGTCGCGCTGCTCGCCGCCGCGGCCGGAGGGCTCTTCCTGACCGCCGCCGCGGGCACCCTGCGGATCCTGCAACTGCGCCGTCGCGTCCGCAAGGACAAGAAGAAGGCGACGAAGCGGGTCTGAGACCCGCCCCGGCGTCGACGGCCGCGTGTCGGGTCAGTCCGGGGCCGGCACCGACAACGACAGCGCGAAGTCGCCGTTCTCGTCGGTCCACCAGTGGGTCAGCCGCAGGCCTGCCGCCGCGAGCTCGGCCGCGACCGTCTCGCGCCGGAACTTCGAGGAGATCTCGGTCAGGATCTCCTCCCCCGCGCCGAACTTCACCTCGAGGTCCAGCCCCGACAGGTGCACCACCTGGTCCTGGGACGAGCGCAGCCGCATCTCGATCCGCTCCTCCCGCTCGTTCCAGAGCGCGACGTGCTCGAACGCGTCGAGGTCGAAGTCCGCGCCCAGACTGCGGTTCAGCACGGCGAGCACGTTCCGGTTGAACGCGGCGGTCACCCCCTGGGCATCGTCGTACGCCGCGACGAGTCGCGCGGAGGACTTCACCAGGTCGGTGCCGAGCAGGAAGGCGTCGCCGTCGGCCAGGGTGGTGCGCACGTCGCCCAGGAACGTGGAACGCTGGGTGGGATCCAGGTTGCCGATCGTCGAGCCGAGGAAGGCCAGCAACCGCTGCGGACCGCCCGGCAGGTTCACCAGGTGGCTCTCGAAGTCGCCCACCACGGGCGCCACCGCGACGTCGGGGAACTCCGCGGCGATCTGCCGACTGGCCACGGTGAGCACGGCAGGGTCCACGTCGAAGGGCACGAAACGCTCCAGGGTGCCGGCCCCGGAGAGCGCCTGCAGCAGGAGCCGGGTCTTCTCCGAGGTGCCGCTGCCGAGCTCGATCAGCGTGCGCGCGCCGGTCGCTTGGGCGATCTCTGCCGCACGGTCCTCGAGGATCCGGCGCTCGGTGCGGGTGGGGTAGTACTCCGGCAGCCGGGTGATCCGGTCGAAGAGGTCGCTGCCGTGGGCGTCGTAGAAGTACTTGGGCGGCAGGGTCTTCTCGGTCGCGGTCAGACCGGCCCGCACCTCGCGGGCCATCTGTTCGGCCAACGCGTCCGGGTCGAGGTGGACGTCCGGGTCGACGGCGTGGGTCATCAGCTCTCCAGTGCGGTCACGGTCACCCCGCCCGGGGTCACCTCGATCAGGTGTCGGTCGGGGACGTCGACCCAGCGCGGGTCGTCGTCCCACGGTTCGCTGGCCACCACCACCCCGTCCGGTTCGACGAGATAGCCGGCGGGGTCGCCCCAGGTGAGGCCGACGATCCGGGAACCGTCGGTGAGCAGCAGGTTGAGCGAGGCGCCCGGGTCGAGAGCAGCGACCTTGCGCACGGTCTCGCCGACCCGGTCCACGCCCTCCGCGAAGACGTGGGCCGCCAGGACGGCGGAGTCGCAGACCGATTCGGCGTCGTTGCGGGCCGGCAGCACGCTCCGGTCCACCCGGCCGTTGTGGGAGAGCAGCCAACGCCCGTCGGTGAACGGTGCCGCCGCGCTCTCGTCCATCGGCATGCCGGCCGTCGCGGAGCGGACCGCGGCCAGCACCGCGCGGGACACGAGGACGGGGGCCACCGAGGCGAAGGAGGCGTCGGCCCACAACGGCTTCGCCGAGCGCCAACGGACCGGCTCGTCCCGGCCCTCGGCGAAGAAGCCGACCCCCCAGCCGTCGGCGTTCATGATCCCCCGCGTCTGGCGGCGGGGTGCCCAGGACTGGGTGAGCAGGCCGTGCGATCGCTCCAGCACGAGGTCCGCGACCGAGCGCGGCTCCCCCAGCCAGGCCAGGTGCCTACACAACGTCCCAGGCCAATCGCAGGCCGCAGAAGATCTGGCGGCGGACAGGGTGGTCCCAGTTGCGAAAGGACGGTCGGATCGAGGCGCCGCCGACGGCCCAGGAACCGCCCCGCAGGACCCGGTAGTCACCGCCGAAGAAGGGCGCGCTGTAGTCGGCGTACAACATCGGGGTGAAACCGGGCCAGGGCTCGAACGAGGAGGAGGTCCACTCCCAGACGTCGCCGATCATCTGCTCGGCGCCGTACGGCGAGGCGCCGGCCGGGTAGGCGCCCACCGGCGCCGGGCCGAGAGCGTCGCCGCCGAGGTTGGCCAGGGCGGGCGTCCAGTCGGAGTCACCCCACGGCCAGCGTCGTCGGCGGCCGAGCCCGGGGTCCCAGACGCAGGCCTTCTCCCACTCCTGCTCGGTGGGCAGGCGCGCGCCGGCCCACGCGGCGTACGCCTCGGCCTCGAAGAAGCTGACGTGCTGGACGGGTTCGTCGGCGGGGATGTCCTCGTGGTGGCCGAAGCGACGCCGCGAGGCGCCTGCGGACCAGAAGAGCGGCCGCTCGAGCTCCGCCTCCTGGCGGTGCTTCCAGCCTCGTTCGGACCACCAGTGCGGCTCGTCGTACCCGCCGGCATCGACGAAGCCCTGCCACTCGGCGTTGGTGACCGGCACCCGACCGATCCGGAAGGCGGGCAGGTCCACGGTGTGCGCGGGCCGCTCGTTGTCCAGCGACCAGGGCTCGTCGCGGGCGTCCACCCCGAGCGTGCAGGATCCGGCCGGCACCAGCACGGAGTCGTGCGGCACGTCCCGGCCGGGCGGCAGGGGTGATCCCGCCCCCAGGATCGGGGCGCCGTCACGCAACTGGTGAGTGGCGAGCATGGTCTCCACGTGCTGCTGCTCGTGCTGCTCGACCATCACGTAGTCGAAGATCCGGTCGTCGTCGGCCCGCTCGAGGGCGTCCAGGACGCGGCCACGGACGTCGGCCAGGTAGCTGCGCGCCTCGGCGGGCGTCAGCAGCGGCAGGCTCACCCGGCTGGCGCGCGGGTGCTCGAAGGCGTCGTAGAGCTGCTCGACCCGGGCGGAGAGCAGTCCTTGGGCCCGGCTGTCGCCACCCCGGAGCAGCCAGAGGTCCTCCTGCTGGCCGATGTGCGCGAGGTCCCAGACCAGCGGGCTCATCAGCGGGCTGTGCTGGGTGGTGAGCTCGGGCTCGTCGATGTCGGTCAGCCTGGTCGTCCGACGGCGGGCGTCCTCCAGCCCCCGGGCGGCTTCCTCACGCACGGGCCTCCTCCTCCAGGACGTGCAGCGCACCGGAGCGTTCGACCTGCGCGCGCCGGTCGTCACCGGGGGTGCGACCGGCGGCGACGAGCTCGACGAACTCCTCGACCTCGGCCTTCAGGTCGGGCGGGCAGTGCAGGGCGGCCAGATCCAGGCAGGTGGCGGCGGCGCGGCGCAACGGCGGATCGGCGAGGCCGGTGCGGGCGGCCGACTCCCAGGCCGTCGCGACCGGCGCACAGGCATCGGCGGCCCCCTCGGCGGCCAGCGGGTGGTCCACCAGGGTCACCACGATCGCGGCCAGGGCCGGCCACCACCGGTCGGGCAGCGAGTCGATGCACCGGATCTCCAGGTAGCCGCGGGGGCGCACCGGCGGGAAGAGCGTGGTCAGGTGGTAGTCGAGGTCGTCCAACGTCGCCGGTCGACCGATCCGCGCGGGCTCGCGCAACCAGTCGGCGAAGGAGAGCCGGTCGGTGACCGGGCTGAGCCCCCCGCCACGCAGCAGCATCACCGGCGCCGCGAGGGCGTAGTCCGCCCAGGCGGAGGTCGGCTCGCCGGCGCGGATCGGGTCGCTGCGCCCGTGGTCGATTCCGTGCCAGGTCTCCTGGCGCATCGAGTGCCAGCCGGACGTGCGGCCGCCGAGCCACGGCGAGGTCGAGGAGAGCGCGACCAGCAGCGGAACCAGCGACCGGACCAGGGCCAGTCGCTCGGTCCAGCCCGACGCGGGCCCGGCGTCGAGGTTCACCTGGAGCGCCGCGGTCGACGACATCATCGAACGCCCGGCCAGCTCGCACCCCATGGCGGCGAAGTGCCGCTCCATGGCGACGTACCGTGCGCCAGGGTTGATCCGCCGGACCGGGCGGGCGGGGTCGGCCCCCAGCGGTACGGCGCCGTACCGCCGCTCGGCGAGCTCGGCGCGCAGGGCCGAGCGATCCTCGCGCAGTGCAGCCACCGCCGAGCTCACGTCCGGACTCACCGGAGTGGAGAGCTCGATCTGGCCACCGGGCTCGAGAGTGACCGAGCTGCCCGACGGCATCGGGGGCAGGCGGTCGACCAGCGACTGGATCGCCGCCCAGGTGGGCCGCCGCAGCGGGGTGACCAGGTCGATCAGGTGAAACTCGAGCTCCAGACCGACGCGTCGCTCGCTGCCGGACCGGAGTGCCTGGGCGGCCACGTGGGCGTGCGCATGGCCGCGGGGGTCGGCAGCGTCGAGGAGTGCTCCCTC
>NZ_JBFIKK010000191.1:0-4462 GCF_041600255.1 Nocardioides sp.
CCCGGTGCCGCTTGAGCGCGGCGACCATCAGGTGTCCGTTGTGGGTGCCCACCCGCAGGTCCCCGCTCATGCCAGCACCTCCGCGATCTCGCGCACCTCGGCCGCCGACCGGCAGCTCAGCAGCAGGGTCGTCACCCCGGTCTCCTCCCACTGCGCGACCCGTTCCCGGACCTCGCCGGCACTGCCGATGATGTGCATGTCGTCCACCAGTTCGTCCGGGATCCGTGCGGCTGCCTCGTCCTTGCGGCCCTCGAGGTAGAGCGCCTGCACCTCGGCGGCCAGTTCGGCGTACCCCATCCGCTCGAAGACCTGCTTGTGGAAGTTCTGGTCCTTGGCACCCATGCCCCCCATGTAGAGAGCGGTCACCGGCTTCATCCCGTCCAGGACGACCTGCTTGTCGTCGGTGATCTGAACGTGGCAGGTGGCGGCGATCTCGAAGTCGTCGCGGGTACGCCGCGCACCCTCGCGGGCGAACCCCTCGTCGAGCCAGGGCTGGTACATCGCCGCGGACTTCGGCGTGTAGAAGATCGGGATCCAGCCATCGGCGATCTCCGCGGTCTGGGCGACGTTCTTCGGCCCCTCGGCGCCCAGCCAGATCGGGATGTCGGAGCGCAGCGGGTGCACGATCGGCTTGAGCGGCTTGCCGAGCCCGGTGGCGCCCTCGCCGACGTACGGCAACGGGTAGTGCGGCCCGTCGTTGGTCACCTTCTCCTCGCGAGCCAGGACCTGGCGGATGATGCTGACGACCTCGCGGGTGCGGGCCAGAGGCTTGGAGAAGGGCTGGCCGTACCAGCCCTCGACCACCTGGGGGCCGCTGACGCCCATGCCCAGCACCACCCGGCCGCCACTGAGGTGGTCCAGCGTCAGCGCGTGCATCGCGATCGAGGTGGGCGTCCGACCGGACATCTGCACGATCGAGGTGCCCAACCGGACCCTCGAGGTCTCCCGACCCCACCAGGCCAACGGGGTGAAGGCGTCGGAGCCCCAGGCCTCGGCCGTGAAGATGGCGTCGAAGCCGGCCTCCTCGGCCGCGGACACGAGTTCGGCGGTGCCGGCGGGGGGCTGCGCGCCCCAGTAACCGAGCTGAAGTCCAAGTTTCATGGCGACACCCTCCCAAACCCTTGCCGGAAATACTAGAACGTGTTTCACTTTCGGACCATGTCCTCCGGAACTTCCACGCGCACCCTGCAGGCTCCCGTCCGGGTCGCCTTCGACTACACCCGCTCGGTCGGGCCCGTCCTGAGCCGCTTCATGACCGGCCTCAGGGACGGCCGCCTGGTCGCCGCGCGCACCTCGGACGGCCGGGTGGTCATCCCGCCACCTGAGTTCGACCCGGTGACCCACCAGCAGACGTCCGACTTCGTCGAGGTCGCCGCCACCGGCACCGTGACCTCGTGGACCTGGGTGCCCGAGCCGGTCGCCGGTCAGCCCCTGGACCGACCTTTCGCCTTCGCACTGGTCACGCTGGACGGCGCCGACCTGCCGATGCTGCACGCGCTGGACGTGGCCTCGCCCGACCAGGTCAGCACCGGCATGCGGGTGCAGGTCCGCTGGGCGGCGGAGCGGACCGGCGTGATGACCGACATCGCCTGTTTCGAGCCCCTGGTCGACGACGCCGGCTCCGACACCCCGGGCGCGACTCCGGCCGCGGCCGGAACGGGCGAGGACCTGATCGGCGAGATCATCACCCCCGTCATCCTCGACTACCAGTACGCCGCCTCCCCGGAGGAGTCCGCGTTCTACCGCGGTCTCGCCGAGGGGCGGATCGTTGCCCAGCGCTGCCCGATGTGCCACAAGGTGTACGTGCCGCCACGCAGCGCGTGTCCGGTCGACGGCGTCGCGACCACCGACGAGGTCGAGCTGCCGCACGTCGGCACGGTCACCACGTTCTGCATCGTCAACGTGCCGTTCCTGGGACAGCGGATCACCCCGCCGTACGTCTCGGCGTACGTGCTGCTCGACGGCGCCGACATCGCCTTCCTGCACCTGATCCTCGACGTGCCGGCCGAGGAGGTCCGGATGGGGATGCGGGTGGAGGCGGTGTGGAAGCCCCGCGAGGAGTGGGGCACCACGATCGAGAACATCAGCCACTTCCGTCCGACCGGCGAACCGGACGCGGACTTCGAGACCTACCGGCAGCACCTGTGACCGGCCGCGCGACGGCCCCGCAGCAGAAGAAGGGCAAGGCATGAGAGACGTTGCGGTCGTGGGGTTCTCCCAGCGACAGATGAAGGAGTTCGACGGCTCCCCCACCTGCGTGGAGATGTTGGTCCCGATCTTCGCGGAGTGCTACGAACAGACCGGCTTCACCCGTCATGACGTCGGCTTCTGGTGTTCGGGCTCCTCGGACTACCTGGCCGGGCGGTCGTTCTCGTTCGTGCAGGCGGTGGACGCGATCGGCGTGATCCCGCCGGTCAACGAGTCGCACGTCGAGATGGACGCGGCCTGGGCGCTCTACGAGGCCTGGCTGAAGATCCAGACCGGCGAGGTCGACACCGCACTGGTCTACGGCTTCGGCAAGTCCTCGGCGGGTGTGCTGCGCCGTACCCTCGCGCTCCAGCTGGACCCGTACACGATGACGCCGCTGTGGCCCGACACCGTGTCGCTGGCCGGGCTGCAGGCCCGTGCCGGCCTGGACGCCGGCCTCTGGGACGAGCGAGCGATGGCCGAGGTGGTCAACCGTTCGCTCACCGACGCGGAGAAGAACGAGTACGCCGTGCGCAAGGGCGGCTCCTCGGTCGAGGAGCTGCTCGCCCGGCCGATGTACGCCGACCCGTTGCGCAAGCACGACTGCGCACCGGTCACCGACGGTGCCGCCGCGATCGTGCTGGCCGCCGGCGACCGGGCCCGTGACATCTGCGAGCGCCCCGCCTGGATCTCCAGCCTGACCCATTCGGTGGACGCCCAGAGCATGGGCACCCGCGACCTGACCCGCTCGCCGTCCGCGGCCCGGGCCGGTGCCGCAGCCGACCTCGACGGCCTCGAGGTCGCCGAGCTGCACGCGCCGTTCAGCCACCAGGAGCTGGTCCTGCGCCGTGAGCTCGGGCTCGCCGACGACGTCCGGATCAACCCCTCCGGCGGCTCGCTGGCGAGCAACCCGATGTTCACCGGCGGACTGATCCGCATCGGTGAGGCGGCCCGTCAGATCTGGGACGGCCGTGCCGACAAGGTGCTGGGCCACGCCACCAGCGGGCCCGCCCTCCAGCAGAACCTCGTGTGTGTGATGGACAGCCAAGACAGGACCAAGAACTGATGGGCAAGCTGCCAGCAGCCGTGATCGGGGTGGGCCAGACCCACCACCGCGCCAAGCGTGAGGACGTCTCGATGGCGGGCCTGTGCCGCGAGGCCATGGACCGCGCCCTCGCGGACGCGAACCTGACCCTCGACGACATCGACGCGATCGTCGTGGGCAAGGCACCCGACCTCTTCGAGGGCGTGATGATGCCGGAGCTGTACCTGGCCGAGTCGTTGGGTGCCGCCGGCAAGCCGCTGCTGCGGGTGCACACCGCCGGGTCGGTCGGCGGCTCGACCGCGATCGTGGCCGCCTCGCTCGTCCAGTCGGGCGTGCACAAGCGGGTGCTCACGGTGGCCTACGAGAAGCAGTCGGAGTCCAATGCCATGTGGGCGCTGTCGGTGCCGGTGCCGTTCAACATGCCGGTGCACGCGGGCGCCGGCGGCTACTTCGCCCCTCACGTGCGCTCCTACATCCGCCGCGCCCAGGCGCCCACCCACGTGGGTGCCATCGTGGCGGCCAAGGACCGGCAGAACGCCCTGAAGAACCCCTACGCGCACCTGCACAACCCGGGCACCACCGTCGAGTCGGTGATGGCCTCGCAGATGCTGTGGGACCCGATCCGCTACGACGAGACCTGCCCGTCCTCGGACGGCGCCTGCGCCCTGGTGATCACCGATGCCGACACCGCACGCAGTGCGGCCGCTCCGGCCTGGATCCACGGCACGGCGATGCGCTCGGAGGCCACCTCGGCGGCCGAGCGTGACCAGGTGAACCCGCAGGCCGGTCGCGATGCGGCCGCCCACCTGTGGAAGCAGGCCGGGATCACCAATCCGCTCGCCGAGATCGACGCAGCCGAGATCTACGTGCCGTTCTCCTGGTTCGAACCGATGTGGCTGGAGAACCTCGGCTTCGCGGCCGAGGGCGAGGGCTGGAAGCTCACCGAGTCCGGCGGTACGGCGATGGACGGCGTCCTGCCGGTCAACTGCTCCGGTGGCGTGCTCTCCTCCAACCCGATCGGCGCCTCCGGCATGCTCCGCTTCGCCGAGGCCGCCCTGCAGGTGCGCGGTCTCGCCGGCGAGCACCAGGTCGACGGCGCCCGTCGGGCGCTGGGCCACGCGTACGGCGGCGGTTCGCAGTTCTTCGCGATGTGGGTCGTGGGCTCCACTCCCCCCATCAACTGACCACCCTCCGGGAGCACGACGACGAAGGGCCGGTCCGCGCAAGCGG
>NZ_JBFIKK010000192.1:0-4455 GCF_041600255.1 Nocardioides sp.
CTCAGACCCCCCAGACCCCTCAGACCCCTCAGACCCATCGTCACGCCCGCCGGCGTCCACCCCACAACTTTCGTTACCAAAGGTAATGACCTAGACTAACGACCATGCCCACCGTCGAGAACGCCGCCAGCACCGACCAAGGGCTGGCCGCGGAGCTCCGCGTCGCGGTCATGCGTCTGCGCCGTCGCCTGGCCGTCGAGCGGCACCCCGACAACGAGCTCTCCCTCGCCACCATGGCCGTGCTCGGCGCCCTGCATCGCAGCGGCGAGCTGAGCATCGGCGAGCTGGCCGCCCACGAGCGGGTCCGCCCGCCGAGCATGACCCGAACCGTCAAGTGCCTCGAGGAGGCCGGCTACGTCTCCCGTCGCGCCCACGAGACCGACGGCCGCCAGGTCCTCGTCACCGTGACCGACGCCGGGCGCGCCACCCTGCTCGCCGACCGCGAGCGCCGCGACGTCTGGCTCTCCGACCGCCTGGCCGACCTCACCCCCCACGAGCGCCAGGTGCTCCACGAGGCCGCCCCCATCCTCGATCGACTCTCCCAGGAGGACTGACTCCACTGAACGACTTCCACCCGCCGGGGGTCTCCGCATGAGCCCCACCTTCCGCTCCCTCGCCAACCCCAACTACCGCCGGTACGCCGCCGGCGGCCTGGTGTCGAACATCGGCACCTGGATGCAGCGCGTCGCCCAGGACTGGCTGGTGCTCCAGCTCACCGCCAACAGCGGCACCGCGATCGGGATCACCACCGGGCTGCAGTTCCTCCCCTTCCTCCTGCTCTCGCCGTTCGCCGGCGTGATCGCCGACCGGATGCCCAAGCGGCGCCTGCTGCAGCTGACCAACCTCGGCATGGCCGTCCCGGCCCTCGTCCTCGGCGTGCTGGCCGTCACCGGCACCGCCCAGACCTGGCACGTCTACGTCCTGGCCCTCGTCCTCGGTGTCGCGGCCGCCTTCGATGCTCCCGCCCGGCAGTCCTTCGTCTCCGAGCTGGTCGACGCCGACGACCTCACCAACGCGGTCGGCCTCAACTCCGCCAGCTTCAACGCAGCCCGGATCATCGGCCCCGCCATCGCCGGCGTCCTGATCGCCGTGCTGGGGGGAGGGGTGGTCGCCACCGGCTGGGTGATCCTGCTCAACGCGGTCAGCTACGCCGCCCCGATCCTCACCCTGCGCGCCCTCGACGGCGCCCGACTGGACTCGCCGGCCCTGGTCAAGCGCAGTCCCGGGCAGATCCGGGCCGGCGTCGACTACGTGCGCCGCCGCCCCGACCTGATGCTGATCCTCGGGATCGTCTTCTTCACCGGCACCTTCGGGCTCAACTTCCAGATGACCTCCGCCCTGATGGCCACCGACGTCTTCGACAAGGGCCCGGCCGAGTACGGCCTGCTCGGCACCTTCATGGCGGTCGGCTCGCTGACCGGCTCCCTGGTCGCCGCCCGGCGCCCGCGGGTACGGCACCGGATGGTGGTCGGCGCCGCGATGCTCTTCGGGGCGCTCGAGATGGTCGCCGGGCTCGCCCCCAGCTACCTCGTCTTCGCCCTGCTCTGCCCCCTGCTCGGCCTGGCCGCGCTGACCATGATCACCAGCGCCAACGCCTTCATCCAGCTGCACACCGAGCCGCTGATGCGCGGCCGGGTGATGGCCCTCTACATGATGATCTTCATCGGCGGCACTCCCGCCGGGGCGCCGTTCATCGGCTGGATCGGCGAACAGTACGGCGCCCGCTGGACCCTGCTGCTCGGCGGCGCCCTCACCATGGCCGGTACGGCGCTCGCCAGCGCCCTGTTCCTGCGGGGTCGGCGCGTTTTGACCCCCGATCAGGGACGGAGTAATCTCGTTCCTCGTGTCTGGGACAACCAGACCGTTGCGCGTGCCCAGAAGGTCTCCGAGTAGTTCACCGCCCCACATCCGGCGGTGCAGCGGGGTCGGGCGCACACACCAACAGGCACAGATTGAGCAGCATCATCGTGCCCGGCAGAGCGCTGGGTACTGACTAGAGGAAACGAAGGGGAACCACCAGGTGCCCACGATTAACCAGCTGGTCCGCAAGGGCCGCCAGGACAAGGTGTCCAAGAGCAAGACGCCTGCCCTCAAGGGTTCGCCCCAGCGCCGCGGTGTCTGCACCCGCGTCTATACGACCACCCCGAAGAAGCCGAACTCCGCCCTGCGCAAGGTTGCCCGCGTGCGCCTGTCCAGCGGCGTCGAGGTCACGGCCTACATCCCCGGTGTCGGTCACAACCTCCAGGAGCACTCCATCGTGCTCGTCCGTGGAGGCCGAGTGAAGGACCTTCCCGGTGTTCGCTACAAGATCATCCGCGGCACGCTCGACACGCAGGGCGTGAAGAACCGCAAGCAGGCTCGCAGCCTGTACGGCGCCAAGAAGGAGAAGAGCTGATATGCCGCGCAAGGGTCCCGCTCCCAAGCGGCCTATCGACATCGACCCCGTCTACGGGTCGCAGCTGGTCTCCCAGTTGGTGTCCAAGGTCCTGATGGACGGCAAGAAGCAGGTTGCACAGCGCATCGTCTACACCGCGCTCGAGGGCTGCCGCGAGAAGACCGGCAACGACCCGGTCATCACGCTCAAGCGCGCGCTCGACAACGTGAAGCCGGCCCTGGAGGTCAAGTCCCGCCGTGTCGGTGGCGCGACCTACCAGGTCCCGATCGAGGTCAAGGGCACCCGTGGCACCACGCTGGCGCTGCGCTGGCTCGTGGGCTACGCCCAGGACCGTCGTGAGAAGACGATGGCCGAGCGCCTCCAGAACGAGATCCTCGACGCCTCCAACGGCCTCGGTGCCGCTGTGAAGAAGCGCGAGGACACCCACAAGATGGCCGAGTCCAACAAGGCCTTCGCGCACTACCGCTGGTGACCATGAGCGGGAGCGGCACTCGCCGCTCCCGCCCCCACCACACTTTTCCGACTTCTTTCAAGGGACGCTGACAAACGTGGCAGTCGACATCACCACGGACCTGAACAAGGTCCGCAACATCGGCATCATGGCGCACATCGACGCCGGCAAGACCACCACCACCGAGCGGATCCTGTTCTACACCGGTATCTCGTACAAGATCGGTGAGGTCCACGACGGTGCAGCTGTCATGGACTGGATGGAGCAGGAGCAGGAGCGCGGCATCACGATCACGTCGGCCGCGACGACCTGCTGGTGGAAGGACCACCAGATCAACATCATCGACACCCCCGGGCACGTCGACTTCACCGCCGAGGTCGAGCGCTCGCTGCGCGTCCTCGACGGCGCCGTCGCGGTGTTCGACGGTGTCGCCGGTGTCGAGCCGCAGACGATGACCGTGTGGCGCCAGGCGAACAAGTACTCCGTTCCGCGGATGTGCTTCGTCAACAAGCTCGACCGCACCGGTGCGGACTTCTTCCGCTGCGTCGACATGATGGTCGACCGCCTCAACTCGACCCCGCTGGTCCTGCAGCTCCCGATCGGCGCCGAGAGCGACTTCCTCGGTGTCGTCGACCTCGTCGGCATGCGTGCCCTGACCTGGCGTGGCGAGACCACGATGGGTGAGGACTACGAGATCGAGGAGATCCCGGCCGAGCTGGCCGAGCAGGCCGCCGAGTACCGCGAGAAGCTGCTCGAGACCCTCTCCGAGGCGGACGACGCCATCATGGAGAAGTACCTCGAGGAGGGCGAGTTCAGCGTCGAGGAGCTCGAGGCCGCGATCCGTCGCGCCACCCTCGCCGACAAGCTCAACCCGGTCCTGTGCGGCACCGCGTTCAAGAACAAGGGCGTCCAGCCCCTGCTCGACGCGGTCGTCAAGTACCTGCCCTCGCCGCTCGACATCGAGGGCATCGTGGGTCACTCGACCAAGGACGAGTCGGTCGAGATCATCCGCAAGCCTTCCGACGACGAGCCGTTCTCCGGCCTCGCCTACAAGATCGCCTCGGACCCGCACCTCGGCAAGCTGATCTACGTCCGCGTCTACTCCGGCAAGCTCGAGGCCGGTTCGACCGTGGTCAACTCGGTCAACGGCCGCAAGGAGCGGATCGGCAAGGTCTACCAGATGCACGCGAACAAGCGTGAGGAGATCGCGTCGGTCGGCGCCGGCCAGATCGTGGCGGTGATGGGTCTGAAGGACACCAAGACCGGTCACACGCTCTGCGACCCGCAGAACCAGGTCATCCTCGAGTCGATGACGTTCCCGGCCCCGGTGATCGAGGTCGCCATCGAGCCGAAGACCAAGAGCGACCAGGAGAAGCTCGGCACCGCGATCCAGCGGCTCTCCGACGAGGACCCCACGTTCACGGTCAAGGCCGACGAGGAGACCGGGCAGACGATCATCGCCGGCATGGGCGAGCTCCACCTCGAGATCCTCGTGGACCGCATGTTCCGCGAGTTCAAGGTCGAGGCGAACGTCGGCAAGCCGCAGGTCGCCTACCGCGAGACCATCACCAGGTCCGTCGAGTCCGAGGGCAAGTACGTCCGGCAGACC
>NZ_JBFIKK010000193.1:0-4412 GCF_041600255.1 Nocardioides sp.
CCCGCCATCGAGGCGAGCGGCGTCGAGGTCCCCGGCGGCGTCAACGCCACCGTCGTGGCGCACCTCGACGCGGACGGCACCCCGACGCTCAACGTCTTCGTCAACGACGTCTCCTCGACCGGGCCCGGTGACGCGCGGTTGACGGTGCGCCACACCGCCGCCGCTCCGGAGGTCGACGTGCGTGCCGACGGCAACGTGCTGGTGCCCGGTCTGGCCAACCCCGACGAGGAGGTCGCCGACGTCCCGGCCGGCAGCTACAGCGCCGACGTGGTCCTCGCCGGCACCGACACGGTGGCGATCGGTCCGGCCGACCTGAGCCTGGGTGAGGGCACCAACACGATCGTCTACGCCTGGGGCAGTGCCGACGACGGCAACCTCGATCTGGCGGTCCAGACGATCGACGGGCTGCACTCGGCTCCCCATGGCGTCCCCGGTGGCGAGGTCGGCCTGGCGGCCGAGTCCAGCGCCGGCGTCCCGGTGTGGGCGCTGGCCCTCGGCGGGACCTCGTTGCTGGTGCTGATGCTGGTGGCCCTCCGCTCGGTCCCGGTCCGCCGGCGCCGCTGACGACAGGGCGGTCGGTCACCATGCGGACGACTCACGTTGCGAGGACCCTCGCGGTGCTCGCAGCCGTCGGACTCGTGGTCAGTCTGAGCGCCCTGTGGCCCCGTCTCGATCCCGGTGCATCCGACCGGGCTCTCGAGCCGGGGCCCGCGGCCGACTCCGTGGTCGTCGCCTCGTCGCCCGAGCAGCGGAGCGAGACACCCGACCCCGGGTCCGACGCGGCTCGATCGGTCGGTCGCTCCGACGCCACCGCCCTGCGTCGGGTGACCCGCCAGCAGCGCACCCCCCGTCCGGTTCGGGCGCGACTCGGGTCGGTCGACGTCGACGCCCGGGTCCGGCCCGTGGGCGTGCAGCCCGACGGGCAGATGCAGCTCCCGGACGATCCTCGGGTGCTCGGCTGGTACCGCTTCGGTGCCGCGCCCGGCGCGACGATGGGAGGCGCCACGGTGCTCGCCGGGCATCTCGACTCCCGCAGCTTCGGGCTCGGTCCGCTGGTCCGGCTCCGGGACGTGGCGGTGGACGACACGCTCACCCTCACGCTGCGCGACGGACGGGTCCGGCGGTACGTCGTCCGGGACGTCAGCCGCTACGACCGCCAGGGGCTTCCGGAGGCCCTGTTCTCGCGGACCGGTCCTGAGCGGTTGCACGTGATCACGTGCAGCGGGGAGTACGACGCCGAGAACGGCGGCTACCAGCTGAACCTCGTGGTCACGGCCGTGCCGGTCGGCTGACCCGGGCGGACGATCGATCCGACGGATTGCCGCGGGGTGCGGCGACGCTGTGACGGGCACCACTAGGC
This sequence comes from Nocardioides sp., assembly GCF_041600255.1. Lineage (GTDB taxonomy): Bacteria > Actinomycetota > Actinomycetes > Propionibacteriales > Nocardioidaceae > Nocardioides. The sequence continues at coordinate 1,361 of NZ_JBFIKK010000193.1, forward strand.
TGCGCGGATGAACGACACCGATCACGAGCGCCGGGCGGTCGAACTGGTCATGGGCTCGGCTCAGTACGCCGAGACCTTGGCCGCCCTCGTGGAGCGCACCGATCGCACCGAGGCCGACCTGATGGCCGACTCCCGAACTGCGCTGAGCGAGATGTCGGCGTACGTCGACGAATCGGCCTCGCGGGTCTGGGACCGGATGGGTCGGTGGCTGACCCGCTCCTACGAGCTCGACGTCGACACCAGCAGGTTGGCGGAGCTCGCCGAGCTGGGGCGCCGGCACTCGCTGGTCTTCCTGCCCAACCACCGCTCCTACCTCGACCCGCTCGTCCTCCGGGCGGCCACGACGGGTCACGGTTTTCCCAGCAACTACACCCTGGGCGGGATCAACCTCGCCATGTGGCCGCTCTCGGAGCTCGGCAAGCGCAGCGGGCTGATCTTCATCCGTCGTTCCACCCGCGACGACCCGGTCTACCCGGCCATGCTGCGCCTCTACCTGGGCTTCCTGCTCCGCCAGCACGCCAACCTGGAGTGGTACTTCGAGGGCGGCCGCACCCGCACTGGCAAGCTCCGCCCGCCACGGATGGGAGTGCTGCGCTACCTCGTCGACGCCTTCCAGGCCAACGGCGACGACGCCGACGACGCGTACCTCGTGCCGGTCTCCATCGTGTACGACCAGCAGCACGAGGTCTCTGCCCTCTCCCGGGAGGAGAGTGGCGGCACCAAGGCGCCCGAGAGCCTGACCTGGCTCTATCGCTTCGCCCGCGCCCAGGGACGGCGTAGGGGCCGGGTACACGTGCGGTTCGGGCCGCCGTTGTCGCTGCGCGGTGCCCTCGCCGATGCCGGCTCGCGAGCCGCGACCGACGACCTGACCGCGGTGGTTCCGCGGGTCGCCTTCGAGGTCGCCCACCGGATCAACGACGCCACACCGATCACCCCGTCGGCCCTGGTGGCCTTCGGATTGCTCGACAACGACGGTCGGGCGATGACGCTGGCCGAGACCCTGGGCGTCCTCGAACCGCTGGTCGACTACGTACGCCGGCGCCAGCTGCCGTTGACCGCCGACGTCGACCTCGGTCGCCCGGCCGGTCTGCGCAAGGCGCTGGCGACGCTCGTGCGCGAAGGCGTGGTGGTGGAGTACGCCGGCGGGCTGGAGCCCGTCTACGCGATCGCGCCCGACCGGCAGCACGAGGCGGCGTTCTACCGCAACACCGTCACCCACTACTTCATCGACCGCGCGATCCTCGAGGTGGCGCTCGTCCAGGCGGCCGAGGCAGGACCGGACGCGGAGGACGACGTGGTGACTGCCACGTGGAAGCGCGCGCTGGCGATCCGCGATCTCCTCAAGTACGAGTTCTTCTTCGCGACGAAGCGCGAGTTCGACACCCAGCTGCGCTATGAGACCGACCTGATGATGCCCGGCTGGGCCGAGGCCAGTGCCACCCCGAACGACATCATCGAGCAGCTCTCGACCTCGCACCTGCTCCTGGCGCACCGGGTGATCGGGCCGTTCCTCGAGGCCTACTCCGTGGTGGCCGACCGTCTGGTGACCCGGGAGCCCGCTGCCCCGCTGGACGGCGACGGGCTGATCTCCGAGAGCCTCGGGGTCGCCCACCAGCGCTGGCTCCAGCAGGAGCTCCATTCACCGGAGTCGATCTCCAAGGACCTGATGGGCGGCGTGCTGAAGCTCGCCGGCAATCGTGATCTCCTCGGCCCCGGTGGTGACGAGCTGCGTCAGTCGCGGCAACGCCTGGCCGATGAGTTGGCGGCCGCCGTGGACGCCATCGCCGTACTCCGCTCCCTCGCCCTCAAGGACTGATCCATGGCCGACATCGACGACCTGCTCGCCGCGGTGGCAGCAGGCCCCCAGGGTCCCGAGGTCGGGGCCTTCTTCGACTTCGACGGCACGCTGATCCACGGCTACTCGGCGGCGCTCTACTTCCGTGAGCGGTTGCTGAGCCGATCGGTCAGCCCGCAGGAGCTGCTCGGCACCCTCGTCGAGGTCTTCAACATGCAGCAGCGCGGTCACGACGTGACCCGACTGGTCGGGGTGGGCCTGGGCGCCCTGCGCGGGATGGCGCAGTCCGACCTGGAGGAGATGGGCCAGCAGCTCTTCCGGACGAAGATCTCCGGCGAGCTCTACCCCGATGCCCGTCGACTGGTCCGGGCCCACCTGCGTGCGGGCCACACGGTGGCCCTGGCCTCCTCGGCCACCCGGTTCCAGGCCCAGGCGGCCGCCGAGGACCTCGGGATCGAACACCTGCTCGTCACCGAGGTCGAGGTCCTCGACGGGCTGGTCACCGGGCAGGTGGACGGGCCGATCCTGTGGGGTCCGGGCAAGGCGGCGGCGGTGAAGGGCTTCGCCGAGTCCGAGGGCCTGGACCTCACCGAGTCCTACGCCTACGGCAACGGGGGAGAGGACGTCTTCTACCTCGAGACCGTGGGGCGTCCGCGGCCACTCAACCCCGACAGCACGCTGACCCGCATCGCGCACGAGCGCGGTTGGCCGGTGCACCGGCTGCATCGCGAACGCCGCCTCACCCCGACCAATGTCGTCCGCTCGGCGGCCTCCTTCGCCGGGCTGGCCACCGGGGTGGTGGCCGGTCTGGGGATGGGACTGCTCAACGGGGATCGCCGTACCGCGCTCACGGTCGCCGCTGCGATCAGCTCCGAACTGGCGTTGGCGGGCGCCGGGGTCACGCTGGAGGTCGAAGGCCAGGAGAACCTCTGGCGCTCGCGGCCGGCGGTCTTCGTCTTCAACCACCAGAGCCAGCTCGATGTCGTCGTGCTCGCCGCACTGCTGCGCCGCGACTTCACGGCGGTGGCCAAGAAGGAGCTCGCCAAGGACCCCACCTTCGCTGCGATGGGCTGGCTGGCCGATGTCGCGTACGTCGACCGCACCGACAGCGTCGCGGCCCGGGAGGCCCTCGCGCCGGCCCTCGAGAGCCTGGCCTCCGGCACCTCCCTGGTGATCGCCCCCGAGGGCACCCGTTCACCCACCCCGCGGCTGCTGCCCTTCAAGAAGGGCGCCTTCCACCTGGCGATGCAGGCCGGG
>NZ_JBFIKK010000194.1:0-4394 GCF_041600255.1 Nocardioides sp.
CCGCCTCCGACAACATTGCGCCGCTGTGCCGGCGCCATCACCGGCTGAAGACCCACGGCGGCTGGCGCTACACCCGCCTCGATCCGGGATCGTTCCTGTGGAACAGCCCGCACGGGTACGCCTACCTCCGCGATGCCACCGGCACCACCGACGTCACCCGCGACGTCAGCCGCGACGCCACCCGGGACCGACAACCCTGACCGCCCCACACCCCGCCGATCCACGATCCGCGGGGCACAGGCACGTCCGGTCAGGTCCGACGCAACCGGTCCTGGGTCAATGAAACAAGCAGCCGATGAGCGCGCGTCTTGTCTTCAGAGGGGGTCGGTGAAGGTGACCCGCTTGCCGGACGCTCGGGCGTAGGCGATCTCTCTCTTCGTTGACTCCCCGACGTAACCACCCGGGTTGACGATCAAGACCCGGTCTGCCAGGTCGATCTTGTGCAGGTGAAGCGCATCCAGGACGGCCTTCTGCTCCAGTGTGGGCGACTCGTCCGCTTCGCCGGGGGCGACGACAATGACCCAGTAAAGGTCAGTTCACGGTTCGCCGCGCGCATCTCGGCCGTGAACCTCGCCGACCCACAGATGCAGACGATTTCAGGACGATCTGTCACGACCCGACCTATGGCGACGCACTGATCTGCCGCGTTCCGCGCGCTCGCACGCATCCCCAGCGGAGGCCGCCTGCGGTGCCCCGGTCACCTCTGGCAGCACCGCGGCGAAGTCGGGTGGCCGGCCGCCAGGATGACGTTCGGCACGTACCCCCACAGTGCCGCACCCCTACTCGAGCGGGCCCCCTCAGTCCGAGGTGTCCTCGACCGCCAGCCGCGCCAGGTGAGCATCGATCGGCGAGAGGGACGCCAGGTCACTGGAAGGGTCCCAGAGCGCGCGGGCGTCGAACTCGTCGTTCGGCACGAAGTCGGGCAGCGACTCGAGCGTGGTCCGGAAGATCGCGACGTACTCGATCCGACGCTCGTGCCCGAGCTGCACGGTGCCCACGCCCACGAAGTCGACCTCGCCGGCCTCCACTCCGGCCTCGTCGTGGAACTCCCGGATCGCGGTCTCGCGCGCGGAGCCACCTTCGGGGATCTCGCCCCCGGGCAACTCCCACTCGCGCCGCCAGACGTTGTGCACCATCACCACGCCGCCGTCGTGCTCGGCGACCATCAGCGCCATCGGCATCGGGATGTAGGGGTCCAGCTCGTCCAGCTCCGCCTCGTCACACCGCCAGAAGTCGAGCAGCAGGTTCTCGTTCAGCTTCTCGGCCAGCGGCTCGCGCCGCGTCGAGGGAACCTCCATCTCGTACCAGCGCGGCCCGATCGGCGTCATCAGGACCCGTCGCGGGTCATGGTCCGGGTCGTCCTCCTCCTCGTCGGCCAGCGCGCGGATGATCCGCACCTCCAACCGCGACTCGGCCAACCCCTCGGCGACGCCCTCACCCCACTCGACGACGGTCACCGACTCGTCGAGCGCGGCGTCCAGATCCAGGTCGTCGAGCTCGTCGATCCCGCCCAGCCGGTAGGCGTCGACGTGCACCAACGACGGGCCCTCGATCAGCGACGGGTGCTCGCGGGCGATCACGAACGTCGGTGAGGTCACGTCGCCGCGCACCTGGAGCCCGGCGCCGATGCCCTGGGTGAACGTGGTCTTCCCGGCCCCGAGCTCACCGCTGAGCACGATCAAGTCGCCGGGGCTCAACTGCTCGGCCAACGACTCCCCCAGCCGGCGCATGGTGTCCGCGTCCGGGGCGTCGAAGAGGAAGGTCCGCAACGGCCGGCGCAGCTCCACGTTCGGCGAGGAGCGCCGGATCTCCCGGAACCCCTGCCGCTCCCAGAAGCGCCTGGTCTTCGGCAGCTCCTCGCGCGCCACCACGGTCAGGTCGTCGAAGCCGTGGGCGGCATCGACGGCAGCATCGATCAGCACCCGCGCGATCCCCAGGCCCTGGGCGGCCGGGGAGACCCCGAAGCGCCGCAGGTACATGGTGCTCTCCACCGGGTCGAGCACCAGCGCACCCACGTCGGCACCGTCGAGGCTGACCAGCAGTCCGCCACCGTGCCCCAGCAACTCCGCCATCGACTCGACCGTCTCGACGAGCGCCTCCGCCGGCGGGTCCAGGGGCGGTCGCACCTCGAACGCGGCGCGAACCACGGCGAGCATCCGGTGCGCCGACTCGGGGCCGACGCGGCGTACCTCGAGGCTCATCGCGACCCCACCGCCGTCGCCGCTGCGATCAGCTGGTCCAGCTCGGCATTGATCTGGTCGTGCCGCTCGATGATCGCCATGTGCCCCGCGTTCTCGCACTCCAACAGCGTCGAGCCGGGGATCAGCGAGTGCAGCTTGCGGCTGTGCCCGATCGAGGTGATCCGGTCCCCGGTGCCGCACATGATGGCCGTCGGCACGCTGCCCAGCGCCTGGACGACGTGGAACTTGTCCAAGCCCCGGAAGCTCGGGAAGAACTCGGCCACCACCTCGAACGACGTCGCCGACAGCATCGAGTCCACGAACTCGACGTACGACGCCGGCACCGCGTCGCCGAACGCGAACTTGTCGGTGGTGACCAGCGCGATCCCCTTGCCGATCCTCCGCATGCCGTCCACCGCCCGGTGCCCGCGCGCGAGCGTCGAGACGACCCGGTTGGTCACCTGCCCGCCCAACGAGAACGGCACCATCGGGAACAGGATCTTGCTCGGGTTGAGACCGCCGGCCGTGGTCGAGATCAGGGCCGTGCCGATCACGCGCTCCCCGAACAGCTCGGGGTAGTGCTCGGCGAAGGCGATGATCGTCATCCCGCCCATCGAGTGGCCGACCAGCACGATCGGCCCGTCCGGCACCACCTCGTCGAGGATCCGCTTCAGGTCGTGGGCCAGCTGGTCGATCGTCGCGTTGCCCAGCGAGGAGCGACCCGAGCGGCCGTGCGAGCGCTGGTCGTAGAAGACCGTGCGCACCAGCCCGCGGTACCCCGCGCGCTGGAAGTGCCAACAGTCGAGGTTCAGCGCGTAGCCGTGCACGAAGACCACCGTCGGAGCCGGCCCGGCCCCCTGCTTGCCCTTGCGCCGCCGCCCGGGGCGCTCGGAGGCCTGCTCGGACTCACCCGTGGCCTCGTCCACCTCGACGTGCAGCGGCACACCGTCGTCGGCCACCACCGTCAGCGGCGAGGAGCGCAGCGAGCCCAGCTCGATCTGGTCGCCGGCGCCACGCCGCGCGATGATCCGCTGACGCCGATAGACCTCCGCGGCCGCACCGACCGCGACGGCCCCCACCGCTCCCGCGGTGACGCCCATCAGTGTGCGAACCCGGCTCATCGAACGCCCTCCTCGGTGTCGACGTGGTGACGTGTCATCCGGCCACCGATCCGGGTCACGATCTCGTACGAGATCGTTCCGCAGACCTCTGCCCAGTCCTGCGCCGTGGGTTCCCCGGCGCGCCCCGGCCCGAAGAGCACGACCTCGTCCCCCGCCAGCGCCGGATCACCGGCGAGGTCGATCACGAACTGGTCCATGCAGACGCGGCCGCGGACCGGTCGCCGCTTGCCCCCGACCCACACCTCGGCGACGTTGCTGGCATGGCGCGGCACTCCGTCGCCGTACCCGACCGGCACCAGGCCGACGGTGGTGTCCTGCTCGGCGACCCAGGTGTGCCCGTACGAGACGCCCGCCCCGGTCGGCACCTGCTTGACCAGGGCCAGGGCTGCCCGAGCGGTCATCGCCGGCACCAGGCCGACGTCGGGCGTCTCCCCCGGCGCCGGGTCCAGCCCGTACGACGCGATCCCGCACCGCACCAGGTCGAAGCGCGAGGAGGGCCGCAGGATCGCTGCGGCGGAGTTGGCCAGGTGACGTACCTCAGGCTCCAGCCCGGCCTGCTCGGCCACCGCGAGCGCATCGCGGAAGACCTGCTCCTGGGCGTCGTTCGCCGGATGAGCGGGCTCGTCGGCGCACGCCAAGTGCGACCAGACGCCGGTGACCTTCCACCGGCCGGCCTCCTCGCCGGCCCGGGCAGCAGCCACCAACGCCGGCCAGTCGACCGGGGTCGCCCCGCCGCGCGTCAGCCCGGTGTCGACCTTGAGCTGGAGCCGGGCCGGGCGACCGGCGGCAGCCACCCCCACGGCGAGCTCCTCCAGCTGGGCCACCGAGTAGGCGGTGACGTCGATCCCGGCCTCGACCAGAGCACCGAACGCCTCCCCGGGGACACTCAGCCAGCACAGCAGCGGCCCGGTGTCCCCCGCCGCCCGCAGCGCCAACGCCTCGTCGGAGGTGGCCACCCCGAGCCAGTCAGCACCCGCGGCGCGTGCCGCTCGGGCGACCGGCACCAGGCCGTGGCCGTAGGCGTCCGCCTTCACCACCGTCATCATCCGGGCGCCGTCGCCGGAGACCAGCTCACGCAGCGCGCGCACGTTCG
>NZ_JBFIKK010000195.1:0-4353 GCF_041600255.1 Nocardioides sp.
GACGCTGCTGCTGGTCTTCGCGGTGCTGGTCTTCGTGCCGATCAAGTACGTCTACCCCTCGCGCACCGCCCGGCTCTGGACGCTGAACATGACCCTGGCCACCGTCTGGCTGGGTCTGTTCGCCTGGATCACCGCGCAGCTGCCGGACGCGGCGACCTGGCTGGTGGCCACGTCGCTGGGCTACGTCGTCTACTACACCGCGGTGAGCCTCTGGCTCACCTTCGACAGCTCACGCACCGCTGACGCCTGAGCCGGCCAGAGCGGCGACGCCGGCCAGGAGCCGGTCGACGTCGTCCGGGGACGTGTACGGCGCGATGCCCGCGCGTACGCCGCCCTCGTCGCCCAGCCCGGCCCAGCGCGACGCCTCGATCGCGTAGAAGTTGCTCGCCGGCGCGTTGACCCCGAGTGAGGCCAGGTGTTCGTGGACTTCGCGCAGGGTGTGTCCGTCCAACGAGAACAGCACGGTGGGGGTGCGGTCCTTCGGGCGCCCGTGCAGGGTGACCCCGTCGATCGCGGCGAGTCCGGTCAGGAGCCGCTCGAGCAGGACGTCCTCCTGGCGCTCGACCGCGGTCATCGACTCCACCACCTGGTCGCGACGCTCGGGAGCGTCCGAGGCGAGGCACGCGATGAAGTCGACCGCGGCGGTGACCCCGGCCAGCAGCTCGTAGGGCAGGGTGCCGATCTCGAAGCGCTCCGGGACAGCGTCGCTGGAGGGCAGCAGCTTGTCCGGGGTCAACGTCTCCAGGAACGACGGCCGCGCCGCCAGCACCCCGAGGTGCGGGCCGAAGAACTTGTAGGGCGAACAGACCAGCACGTCAGCGCCCATCGCGGCCATGTCGAGCGGGGCATGGGCGGCGAGGTGGACGGCGTCCACGAAGACCAGCGCCCCGACCTCGTGGGCGGCGGCCGCGATCGACGCCACGTCCGGCCGGGTGCCGAAGAGGTTGGAGGCAGCGGTGACGGCGACCAGCCGGGTCTGCACGGAGAGCACCGACTCGATGTCGTCGAGCTCGGCGGTCTCCGGGTCGAAGTCGAGCCAGCGCACGGTGGCGCCGGTCCGCTCGGCGACGATCAGCCAGGGCCGGATGTTGGAGTCGTGGTCGAGCCGGGTCACCACGATCTCGTCGCCCGGGCCCCAGTCGGCCGAGAGGGTCCGGGCCAGGTCGAAGGTCAGCTGGGTCATCGAGCGGCCGAAGACGATGCCGCGCGGGTCGCCCCCCACGAAGTCGGCCATCGCCGCGCGCGCCCCGAGGGTGACCGCGTCCGCGCGCCGTTCGCCCTCGGTGATCGAGCCCCGGTTGGAGAGGCCGGCGGTCATCGTGTCGGCCACGGCCTGCGCCACGACGGCCGGCGTCAGGGAGCCGCCGGGGCCGTCGAAGTGGGCGGTGCCGAGGGACAGGGCGGGGAAGGCGGAGCGGATGTCGGAGAGCACGAGCCCACCCTAGGTCGGCCCACCGCGCCCGCCCGGGACGTCCGCTGCCTCGGCTGATGGATTCGGAGCGTGGCCCGGACCGCCCGTAGACTCCCCGCCCGTGGCACTCACCATCGGCATCGTTGGTCTTCCCAACGCGGGCAAGTCGACCCTCTTCAACGCTCTGACCAAGAACGACGTCCTCGCGGCGAACTACCCGTTCGCCACGATCGAGCCGAACGTCGGCGTGGTCGGGGTCCCCGACGACCGCCTGCCGAAGCTCGCCGAGGTCTTCGGCTCCGCCAAGGTGCTGCCCGCGACGGTCGAGTTCGTCGACATCGCCGGCATCGTCAAGGGCGCCTCCGAGGGCGAGGGCCTGGGCAACAAGTTCCTCTCCCACATCCGGGAGTCGTCGGCGATCTGCCAGGTGACCCGCGTCTTCCGGGACGAGGACGTCACCCACGTCGACGGCGAGGTCAACCCCGCCAACGACATCTCCACGATCCAGACCGAGCTGATCCTGGCCGACCTGCAGACCGTCGAGAAGGCGATCCCGCGGCTGGAGAAGGAGGCGCGCGGCAACAAGGCCGTCGTCGCCAACCTCGCTGCCGCCAAGGAGGCGCTGGAGCACCTCGAGGCCGGTACGCCGATCATCTCGACCACGGTCGACCGTGCGCTGGTCCGGGAGCTGTCGCTGCTGACCGCCAAGCCCTTCATCTACGTCTTCAACTGCGACGCCGACGAGCTCGCCGACGAGGCGCTCAAGGACCGGATGCGCGAGATCGTGGCGCCGTCCGAGGCGATCTTCCTGGACGCGAAGTTCGAGGCCGAGCTGGTCGAGCTGGGCGACGAGGACGAGGCCCGCGAGATGCTTGCCGAGATGGGCGTCACCGAGCCCGGCCTCGACACCCTGGCCCGGGTCGGTTTCGACACCCTCGGCCTGCAGACCTACCTGACCGCCGGCCCCAAGGAGACCCGCGCCTGGACGATCCCGAAGGGCGCCACCGCCCCCGAGGCCGCCGGCGTGATCCACACCGACTTCCAGCGCGGCTTCATCAAGGCCGAGATCGTCTCCTTCGACGACCTGATGGCCGCCGGCACCATGCAGAAGGCCAAGGAGGCCGGCAAGGTGCGCATGGAGGGCAAGGACTACGTGATGGCCGACGGCGACGTCGTGGAGTTCCGCTTCAACGTGTGAAGTAGCCCGCGCAGCTCACTGGGCAGTTAGCCTCGAGCGATGGTCTCTCACCGTCTCGGCTCTCGGTCCCGGTCGCATCGACTCGGAAAGGTCGTGGCTCTGACGGTCGGCGCGGTCGTCACTCTCATCGTGCCGCTGCTCGTCGCCCCCGTCCACGTCGCGTCGGCCGGCGCGGGTGGGCCCGCCTATCCACTCGCGACGACCCCGGTCGCCACGAGCATCGACCTCGGCCACCTCGGCGGGAAGAGCAGCGGTGCCACCGCGGTGGACGGCTCCGTCGTCGTGGGGTCGTCGCGCACGGCGGACGACGAGTACCACGCGTTCGCCGTCGATCTGGCGGATGCCGAGCCCGAGATGATCGACCTCGGGACCGTCGACGGCGCCCAGAGCAGTGACGCCGTCGACGTGTCCGGCAGCATCGTGGTCGGGGACTCCCTGGTGGACAACGTGCCGCACGGGTTCGTCTACGACCTCGCTGACGTCGACCCGGCGATGCGCGACATCGGCTCACTGGGCGGTGGCTGGACCAGGGTCCGCGCCGTGGACGGCTCGCTCGTGGTGGGTGTCTCGCGGACAGCCGCCGGGGAGTCGCACGCCTTCGTCTACGACCTGGCCGCCGAGGTCCCGGCGATGCAGGACCTGGGCGCGCTCGGCGCGGACACGAGCGCTGCCACGCACGTGGACGGCAGCATCGTCGCCGGCTGGTACGCCGCCGAGTTCGAGGGTCCGGGGTGCAACGTCAACGACCTGTCGTTCCGGGCCTTCGCCTACGACCTGGCCGCCGAGGAGCCGCGGATGATCGAGCTGGGCACCTTGGGAGGCTGTGAGAGCAGCCCGACCGGGCTCAGCGGTTCCGTGATCGTCGGATGGTCCAGCGGGCATGCCTTCGCCTATGACCTCGCGGCCGAGGAGCCGGCGATGCAGGACCTGGGCGTCCTCCCCGGTCGGGCGTACAGCGAGGCCGCGGACGTCGACGACGACGTGGTGGTGGGTTGGTCGGAACCGACCGGTCCCACGGACCCGAGCGCGTTCGTCTACGACCTGGCGGCACCGGCGCCGGCGATGCGTGAGCTCGGCAAGACCTGGGGCGCGAAGACCCGGGCGACCGGGATCGACGGGGACATCGTGCTCCAGAGCTTCCGGGTGCGCAGGCAGGGCGACCACGCCTTCGTCCACGACCTGGCCGGGGACGGCTCGCGTCCGATCGGTCTGGGGACCTGGCGGGGCAGCGAGGCTGCCGACATCGACGGCGACCTGGTCGTTGGACGGTCGTGGCGCCGCGGGCACTACCGCGCGACCGCCTGGGACCTGCGCCAGACCCGACGACCGGTCCTCGCCTTCAAGCGCCTCACGCAGCGTGCGGTGGGCGAGAACACCGGCAAGGTCCGAATTCGGGTGACCCGGACCGGGGCCCTGGACCGTGCGGTGACCGTGCGGTTCCGGACCCGCAACGCGTCGGCGAAGGCGGGCCGGGACTACGTGGCCAACTCCGGGAAGCTCCGGTTCGGCAGGGGCGTCAAGCGCCGCTCCATCACGGTGCGGATCCTGGACGACCGCCGCGGCGAGGGGGCGGAGCACCTCCTGGTGACCCTGTCCAAGCCTCGCAAGCGTGCGGTGCTCGGCACCCCGAGCTGGACCCAGGTCTGGATCAGGCCCAGCGACCGCTGAGACGGCGGGCCGGCCCCCACCGAGGTGAGGTCGGCCCCCATCGAGGTGAACGACGATTCCGCACGGTTGGCCCGAC
>NZ_JBFIKK010000196.1:0-4250 GCF_041600255.1 Nocardioides sp.
AACCAGTGAATCTGACCGCTCAGGCCCAGCGCTGGGCGGCGGGAACGAACTCCAGCTGCCGGTCGCCGGTGTAGATCTGCTTCGGGCGGGCGATCTTCTGCTCGCCGTCCTGGACCAGCTCGGACCACTGCGCGAGCCAGCCGGGGGTGCGGCCGATCGCGAACAGCACCGTGAACATCTCCGGCGGGAACTGGAAGGCCTCGTAGATCAGACCCGAGTAGAAGTCCACGTTGGGGTAGAGCTTCCGCTTGACGAAGTACTCGTCCTCGAGCGCGATCTTCTCGAGCTCCTGGGCGATCTCGAGCAGCGGGTTGACCCCGGTGACCTCGAAGACGTCGTCGCAGGCCTTCTTGATGATCGTGGCGCGCGGGTCGTGGTTCTTGTAGACGCGGTGACCGAAGCCCATCAGGCGCTCGTTGCCGGCCTTCACGCCCTCGATGAACGCGGGGATGTTCGACTTCGAACCGATCCGGCGCAGCATCCGCAGCACGGCCTCGTTGGCGCCACCGTGCAGCGGGCCGTAGAGGGCGGCGACACCGGCCGAGACGGCAGAGTAGGGGTCGACCTGCGAGGAGCCGACCGAGCGCACCGCGTTGGTGGAGCAGTTCTGCTCGTGGTCGGCGTGCAGGATGAAGAGCACGTCCAGGGCCTTGACCAGGCGCTCGTCCGCCTCGAACTTCTTCTCGCTCATCTTGAACAGCATGGAGAGGAAGTTGGCGGTGTAGCCGAGGTCGTTGTCCGGGTAGATGAACGGCTTGCCCTGCGCGTGGCGGTAGGACCAGGCGCCCAGCGTCGGCATCTTGGCGATCATCCGGACGATCTGCATGTGCCGGTTCTCCGCGTCGCCGATGTTGCGGGCGTCGGGGTAGAACGTCGACAGCGCGCCGACGGAGGCCATCAGCATGCCCATCGGGTGGGCGTCGTAGCGGAAGCCCTCCATGAAGGACTTCACGTTCTCGTGCACGAAGGTGTGGTACGTGATCTCGTGGACCCACGAGTCGTACTCCGCCTTCGACGGCAGCTTGCCGGTGTTGAGCAGGTAGGCCACCTCGAGGAAGTTGGACTTCTCTGCCAACTGCTCGATCGGGTAGCCGCGGTACTCCAGGATGCCCTTGTCGCCGTCGATGTAGGTCACGGCGCTGCGGCAGGAAGCGGTGTTCACGAAACCCGGGTCGTAGACCGCGAGGCCCGGCTGGTCGTCGCCGGCCCGGATCTGTCCCATGTCGGCGGCCTTGATGGTGCCGTCGACAATCGGAACGTCGTACTCCAGCCCGGTGCGGTTGTCACGGACGGTCAGAGATTCAGTCACCCGAACAACTTAGACGCAGGCACGGCCCCCGTGCGAATTCGCCGGGCTCGTTTTGACCATCCTCGGCACCCGCGCGTAGTCTTGTCGGTCGCGCCTCCTGCCGCGTCCTGACCCAGCTCCACGGGTCGAGATGCAGTCCCGGACACCCACTCCTGTGGCAAGCCGGGCCGTGTTCGTCAGAAGGCGCCGCACCACCACCCGCGGGGGCTCTTCCCCGTGGGCCCTACGAACGAAGAAGGTAGTTCAGCCGTGCGTACGTACAGCCCCAAGCCCGCTGACATCCAGCGCGAGTGGCACGTCATCGACGCCACCGACGTGGTCCTCGGACGCCTCGCCGTCCAGACCGCCAACCTGCTGCGTGGCAAGCACAAGGCGATGTTCGCCCCTCACGTCGACGCCGGTGACTTCGTCATCATCGTCAACGCGGAGAAGGTTGCCCTGTCCGGCAACAAGAAGACCAAGAAGATGGCCTACCGCCACTCCGGCTACCCGGGCGGTCTCTCGGCCACCCCGATCGGCGAGGTTCTGGAGAAGGATGCGCGCAAGGCGATCGAGAAGGCTGTCTGGGGCATGCTCCCCAAGAACCGCCTCGGCCGTCAGGTGCTGAAGAAGCTCAAGGTCTACTCCGGCCCGACGCACCCGCACACGGCCCAGCAGGCCACTCCCTTCGAGATCGTCCAGGTCTCCCAGTAATCCGTCAGTAGAGAGACTTAAGGAATACCGTGACTATGTCCGATCAGGGGACCACCGAGAACCCGGCCGAGGTCGAGGAGACCTTCGAGACCAACGCCGAGGGCGTGGCGTACAGCTCCGAGAGCGCGCCGTCCGAGGACGCACCGCTGCGTGCCGCCACCATCGAGCCTGCTGCGGCCACCGGCCGTCGCAAGGAGGCCGTTGCGCGCGTGCGCATCGTCCCCGGCACGGGTGTGTGGACCGTCAACGGTCGCACCCTCGACTCCTACTTCCCGAACAAGCTGCACCAGCAGGTCGTGAACGAGCCGTTCGCGAACCTGCAGCTCGAGGGCCGCTTCGACGTCATCGCCCGCATCCACGGCGGTGGCATCACCGGTCAGGCCGGCGCGCTGCGTCTCGGCGTGGCCCGCTGCCTCAACAGCATCGACGTCGAGGCGAACCGTCCCTCGCTCAAGAAGGCCGGGCTGCTCACGCGTGACGCCCGCGTCATCGAGCGCAAGAAGGCCGGTCTCAAGAAGGCACGCAAGGCGCCGCAGTTCAGCAAGCGCTGATCGGCTAGCGTCAGGTTCCATGACGCAGAAGCATTTCGGCACGGACGGGGTCCGGGGCCTGGCGAACGGTCATCTGACCGCAGAGCTGGCCCTGGACCTTTCCGTTGCTGCAGCACGAGTCCTGGCCGAGCACGGCGAGTTCGAGGGGCACCGCCCCTTCGCCGTGGTGGGCCGGGACACGCGCATTTCTGGACAGTTCCTCGAGGCCGCCGTGGTCGCCGGCCTCGCCTCGGCCGGCGTGGACGTCGTCCTGCTGGGTGTGCTGCCCACGCCCGGCGTCGCCTTCCTGACCGACTCCCTCGGCGCCGACCTCGGCGTGATGCTCTCGGCCTCCCACAACGCGATGCCCGACAACGGGATCAAGTTCCTGGCCCGCGGCGGCGTGAAGCTCGCCGACGCCGACGAGGCCGAGATCGAGCGCCGGATGGGCGAGGACTGGTCGCGCCCCCTCGGCGGTGACGTGGGCCGGGTGCGCAGCCACCCCACCGCCGTCGACGAGTACGCCGCCCACCTCGACTCCACGATCACCCGCTCGCTGGAGGGCCTGACCGTCGTCCTCGACTGCGCCGAGGGTGCCGCCTTCGAGGCGGGGCCGCGGGCGCTGCGCGAGGCCGGCGCCACCGTCATCGCCATCCACGACCGCCCCGACGGGCTCAACATCAACGACGGCTGCGGCTCGACGTACCTCGAGCCACTGCGCAAGGCCGTCATCGAGCACGGCGCCGACGTCGGCTTCGCGCTCGACGGGGACGCCGACCGGTGCCTGGCCGTCGACCACCGCGGCGAGGTCGTCGACGGCGACCAGATCCTCGCGGTGCTGGCGCTCGGGATGTCCGAGACCGGTCACCTGGCCAAGAACACCGTCGTCGCCACCGTGATGAGCAACCTCGGCTTCGTGAACGCGATGAAGGCGGCCGGGGTCGGCGTCCGCCAGACCAAGGTCGGCGACCGCTACGTGCTGGAGGCGATGCGGGTCTCCGGCTACTCCCTGGGCGGCGAGCAGTCCGGCCACGTGATCATGAGCGAGTTCGCCACCACCGGCGACGGCATCCTGACCGCCCTGCACGTGCTGGAGCGGATGGCCGCCACCGGACGCAGCCTCGAGGACCTCGCCGGCGTCGTGCAGCGGCTGCCCCAGGTGCTGGTCAACGTCCCGGACGTGGACAAGTCCCGGGTCGACGAGGACGCCGTGCTCGCCGCCGCCCTCGCGGAGGAGGAGGCGATGCTGGGGGACTCCGGTCGCGTCCTGCTGCGGCAGTCGGGCACCGAGCCGCTGGTGCGGGTGATGGTCGAGGCCGGCACCCACGAAGAGGCGCAGGCCGTCGCGGACCGCCTGGCCGACGTCGTACGCCGCCAGCTCTCGCTGGGGTGATCGTTCCCGCGGTACGCGTAGGACGGGAACGTAGGATCTCGCCGTGAGTGAACCGGTGCTGCACGAGGTCGACCCCTCCGACGAGGCCGCGCTACGGTCCTGGTGGGAGATCGGCGCGCGGGTCGCCGTGGAGCGTCCGATCGACGCCTGGCCCTCATGGGAGGTGGCCCGGGGTGCGCTCTCGCGCCCGCGCCACGACATGGACCGGCTGCTGCTGCTCGCCTCCGTCGACGGCCTGGTGGTCGGTGCGGCCGTCGGGTACTTCTTCCTCCTCGACAACACCCACCTGGTCGAGGTGCGCGTGCACGTCGACCCGGCGTACCGC
>NZ_JBFIKK010000197.1:0-4128 GCF_041600255.1 Nocardioides sp.
CAACCGCGCGTCACCGGGCCCGGTCGAGGAGACGTCGTTGACGAAGACGTTGAGCGTCGGGGTGCCGTCCGCGTCGAGGTGCGCCACGACGGTGGCGTTGACGCCGCCGGGGACCTCGACGCCGCTCGCCTCGATGGCGGGTTCGGCCGAGTCCGGGGTGTCACCGTCGGCATAGACAGCGAGGTCGTAGGAGCCCGCGGGCAGGCTCAGCGGGTCGGTGAGCGTGCCCGGCTCGAAGTCGGGGATCAGCTCCTCGCCGTTGGCGTAGACGTCCACGGTCAGCCCGGGGACCGCATCGTGGCCGACCTCAGCCTGGGGGCACCGACGGTCTGGCTCTCCACGCATCGATGGCGGCAGGTCGTCCGGTCCGGCAACCAGCCGCCCTGCCTCCCCCGGGCAGCAACCAGGCAGTGGTCATCGCGCCGCGGGCCGGCGTCGGTGTGGAGCAGCTCGCCCGAGGCTTGGCCGCCGTCGACGGCACGGTCGTGAGCTGGCGCAGACGATCCAGCTGGGCATCGAGTACGACCCGCAGCCGCCGTACGAAACGGGCAGCCCCGACCGCGTCCCCGGGTGGGCCGTCGACCTGCTCACGTCGGCCCGGAGCTTGTTCGTGTGACAGGTAACGCGGGTACCCGCATTGATCACCGCCGCGACTGCCCCTAGCGTCGCACTGCATCGACGAGAGGACTCTTCATGAACTCCCGGAACTCCATGGCCGCCAACGCCACCCTGCACTGCCTCACCGGATGCGCGATCGGCGAGATCTCCGGTCTGATGATCGGCACTGCGCTCGGACTCGGCACCGCCGTCACCATCGCGCTCGCGGTGGGGCTGGCCTTCCTCTTCGGCTACACGCTCTCTACCCTGCCGCTGATGAAGGCCGGACTGGGCTTCGCCGCCGCGCTCAGCGTGGTCTTCGCCGCCGACACGCTCTCGATCGCCGTCATGGAGATCGTGGACAACGCGGTGATGGCCCTCATCCCCGGCGCCATGGACGCCGGCCTGGTGAACCCCGTCTTCTGGCTGAGCATGATGATCGCCCTCACTGCGGCCTTCGTCGCCGCCTTCCCGGTGAACCGCCGGCTCATCGACAAGGGCAAGGGCCATGCCCTGACCCACCAGTACCTGCACGGGGCCGATCACGGTGCCGACCATGGGGACGACCACGCCCCCACCCAGACCTCGGGAGCCTCCTGATGAACACCAACACCCTGGCCGCAGCCCTCGTCGGGTTCATGCTCGGCGGTCTCACCGTCTCCATCGCCGCCGAGCTGGAGGCCGACGACAGCCCTCGCCCCGCCCACGGGTCCAGCAGCCAGCCGTACGTCGAGCGCTGACCCCCGTCCGCGCTGGCGGCTGCGCGAGGACGACCGGGAACGTTGTCCGCGCGGTGCGGGCCTGCTCGGGCGTGGTGGCCTCGCGAGCAGAACCGCTGGTGGTGGCGTGGGGGCGGTGGTCATCCCAGGTCCTTCCATCGGGCCCATGGGGTGTGTTCCGAGGTGCCCGTCGCACGGGCGTGGGTCAGGTCGTCGCCATGGCGACCGTCAGCAGGACTGCGGAGTCCTCGACGGCCTCCAGGCCATGGCGAGCGTCAGGGAGGGCGATCAGGTACCCCGGCGTTCCGCTCCACCGGTCGCTCCCGGCCACGAGGGTCACCCGACCGTGCAGCACCTGCAACGTGGCCTCCCCCGGGCTCTCGTGCTCGCTCAGGCTGGCACCGGCGCGCAAGGCGATCAGTGTCTGGCGCAGCACGTGCTCGCGCCCGCCGTACACGGTGTGGGCGCTGCGTCCGCTCGACGCCGACGTGGCCGCCGCCAAGTGGCGTCGAACCAGCGCGGTCAGGGATTCCTGCTGCATGTGCCCTCCTCAACGGCCCGTCTCCACGGCGTCGCCGTCCCGCTTCCAGTACATGACCGCGGAGGGGGACCATCGAGGGCCATTGGTCCCGTCGTTCGCGGACGTATGCGCCGCGGCCCCGGGACGGGGGCTCGCAGCTAGCCGGCCGCCGGTTCCCCGACCGCCGGCCCGGGCGGGTTCCCGCGCCGCGACCAGACATGGCGCATCACGGCTCCGAGCCCGAGGAGCAGGACCACGAAGCCGAGCCAGCCGCCCACCACGGGCAGCGCCGTGAGGGCCACGACGGCCAGCAGACCCAGCACCAGGCCCCACCAGCGACGGCTCCGCGGCTCGTCGCCCAGCACCAGGGCGGCGAGGGCAAGGCCGACCGCTGCCGGAGCGAGGAACGTGGCGACCGCGAAGAAGGCGAAGCCGGCGACGACCAGGAGGGTCAGCGCACCGAAGACCACGAGTCCAACGACGTCGCCGAGCCCCAGCAACCCGAGGATCACGCCCAGCAGGGCCGCCGCGATCACGACGCCGACGACGAGGACGACCAGGGCGAGGACCCCGAGCGCACCGAGGCCCAGGCTGGGCAACGGCCGGCGACGGACGTTGTCGGCGGCCCCTCGCAGAAGGCGGGGAAGAAGCCACAGGGCCAGCGCCGCGACCGCGAGGAGACCGATCCACCTCTGCAGCCCGTCGACCAGCCGGGACACGACCGTGGGCTCCGTCTGCTCATCCTTCTCGGCGATGGTGACGTTCTCGGTGCCACCGATGGTGCCGTTCACGGTGTAGCTCGGGGTGCTGCCCAGCACATTGCCGGCGACCCGGCCGTCGAGCGTCATCTCCCCGGCACCGAAGAGGAGGTCCTGCCCGATCTGCCCGGACGACGTCACTGTCGCCTGACCGGCTCCGAGCACGAGATCCTGGCCGACCGTTCCGCTCACCGTGACCTGGCCGCCGACCATCCGGGCATCGCCGTCGACCCGCCCGGAGACGTCCAGGGACCCGCCGGTGGCCAGGAGGTCGTTCGCGACCTCGCCCGACACCTCCACCTGGCCGCCGGCCACCACCAGGTCGCCGGTGACGGTTCCTTCCACCCGGACGGTCCCGCCCCACACGTAGAGGTTGCCGTCCACCGTCTCGCCGGCAGGGATCACGACCTCCTGGCCACTGCGGAACTTCCCGCCCGGACCGCTCTCCTGCGCGAACGCGACAGTCGTGCCGAGCAGCACGACGGCCGCAGCAACAAGTGCCACGACCAGCGAGGTACGCGGAGAGACATGCGGGACCGTCGGCATGATCGGGCTCCTTCGGTTGGCTCGCGCCTGCGATTCACACCATCACGAAGCTGACCCGATGCCAACCCCTGGCCAGGCATCGAAGGTCGGCGTCGGCAGCTTTCTCGAGCGGGCCGAACTGCCCGGCAACGCGCTGGACCCCGTGCTCAGACTGCTCGACGAACCAGTCCCCGGGCCAGTCCCCGGCCTCACCACGTCGGGCTGACAACCGTTCGACCAACCCGAGGCGGCCTTGCGCCGTGCCCCGATCCGGGAGCACCCTCGGATCGAGGGACGCGATACAGCGGCCCGTACGTGCGTCGGCCCTGGAGTCGCTCACCAGCCTGTGGTCTCGATGCGTCCGCTTGGGAGGAAGAGCGATGAGCACACAGCAGAGCAGCCAGAACCCCCGACGCCTCGGCAGCGGCCACCTCGGCGTGGCCCTCGGCGCCACCGCCCTGGTGGTCGCGCTCGGGGTGCCCAGTGAGGCCGCGAAGCTGATCCACGGCAAGAACCTGAAGAACAACACCGTGACGTCACAGAAGATCAAGAACAACAACCTGACCGGCAGGGACCTGAAGAACGGTTCGGTCACCGGCGCCGACATCAAGGAGAGCACGCTCACCGGTCTGCTCCGGACCGGTGACGTCGCGGCCTACGGTGACGGCACAGCGGACTGGATCGACAACTTCACGGCCGGGGCGTTCACCGCACTCATCTCGACGACCTTCACCGTGCCCGACGACGGCGTCCTGCACGTCACGGGGTCCCTGTCGGCCGAGGACGACTTCTCGCTGGATGGCCTCGGTCGCCTGGGATACCGGCTGAGCCTCGACGGCACCGGGCTCTGGCCCGGCGCCGACTCCCATCAGCTGGCCTATGCCGGCGCTGGGGAGGGGGACTCGGGAGCAGTGACCAGCGTGGTGCCGGTGACCGCCGGCGAGCACACCGTCAGCCTGGACGCCAGGGAACTCGGGACCGGCAGCTTCCTCTACGGCCGGGAGATCTC
>NZ_JBFIKK010000198.1:0-4123 GCF_041600255.1 Nocardioides sp.
CCAGGTCGTTGCCGAACACCGCCGACTCCTGGGTGAACCTGTCCCCGGTCAACTGCATGCCGTCGCCGGAATCGCCCGCGAACCGGATGATGACCCGATCGAGCTGCTTGACCTGCTTGGTCACCGTGCGCACTTCCTTCTTCTGACTGCTGGTGGGACGCCGGCCCGATCGTACCGCCAGTATGTGGAAACTGGAACACGTTCCAGTTTCCCGCTGACCGGTCGGCTCCTGACGGCTCAACGATAACCGCGCGCCGGTCGCCCGGAGACCGGTCTCCCTGCGCGGACGGTCGGGGGCGGGTGACGCGCGACACGCCGTTGATGAACGACTATAGAGACTAAGTCTACTAAGATACGTGACATTAACGAATGCGCCGGGCGATGCCGGGCCGTGAGAAAGAGATCGTAATGACCCCCAAGAGCACTGCAGTTCTGGCCGCTTCCCTCCTCGGCATCAGCGCACTCGCCGGCTGCGCCGCCAGCGGAGCCGAGTCCACCACCACCGTCCGGGTCGTCGGCTACTCGGTGCTGCAGGCGGCCAACGAGTCGGTCCTGGAGGACTTCCTGGCCACCGACGCGGGCGCCGGCGTCCGCTTCACCGAGTCGTACGGCGCCTCGGGCGACCAGAGCCGCGCCGTCCTCGCCGGTCAG
The DNA here is from genome assembly GCF_041600255.1 of Nocardioides sp. Taxonomy (GTDB): domain Bacteria; phylum Actinomycetota; class Actinomycetes; order Propionibacteriales; family Nocardioidaceae; genus Nocardioides. Next base: position 652 of record NZ_JBFIKK010000198.1, read on the forward strand.
CCCGCGGATGAGGTCCACCTCTCCCTCGAGCCCGACGTCACCAAACTCGTCGATGACGGCCTGGTGGCCGCTGACTGGAAGGACAACGCCACCCGCGGCATCTGCACCCAGTCGATCGTCGTGATGGTCGTGCGTCCGGGCAACCCGCAGAACATCTCCACGTGGTCCGACCTCGTCGAGCCGGGTGTCGAGATCGTCACCCCCAACCCCGCCTCCTCCGGCTCCGCGAAGTGGAACCTGCTGGCCGCCTACGGTTCGGTGCTTGCCGAGGGAGGCTCCGAGGCCGAGGCTCAGCAGTACCTGACGGCTCTCTTCGCCCATGCCGTCGCCCTGCCGGACAGCGGCCGTGACGCCACGACCGCCTTCACCGGCGGCACCGGCGACGTCCTGCTCTCCTACGAGAACGAGGCGATCCTGGCTCGGCAGAGCGGCGCTGACTTCGACTACGTCGTGCCCGAGTCGTCGATCCTGATCCAGAACCCGTGCGCGGTCACCGTCGACGCCCCGCCCGCAGCGCAGGCGTTCCTGGAGTTCCAGAAGACCGAGACCGCGCAGCAGGGCTACGCCCAGACCGGCTACCGCCCGCTGGTGAACGTCACCGACCTCGTCGTCAAGGGCGCCAACGACGAGAGGAACCCCTTCCCGGAGCCGAAGGTGCTGCTGACCGTCGACCAGGACTTCGGCGGCTGGGCCGACGCGAACGTCCGCTTCTTCGACGCGGGCAAGGGCATCATCACGATGATCCAGGCCGAAGCAGGCAGGTGATGGCAACGCTCACTGCGGTCCGCGCGGCGCCCACGCGCCGTACGGATCCCGCGGGGAGGTTGACCAGGGCGTCCGGCCTCGGCCTGGGGGTCGCCATGCTCTGGTTCAGCCTGCTCGTGCTCATCCCGCTGGGTGCGGTGGTCGTGAAGGCGGCCGGCGGTGGCTGGGAGACCTTCGAGCAGGCACTGACCAACCCGCAGACCTTCGCCGCGCTCCGACTCACGGTCGTGACGTCGCTGCTGGTGACCGCCATGAACATGGTGATGGGCACGCTCATCGCCTGGGTGCTGGTGCGTGACCGCTTCCGGGGCAAGGCCGTGCTGGACGTCATCATCGACATCCCGTTCGCCCTGCCCACGATCGTGGCCGGAATGGTGCTGCTCTCGCTCTACGGCCCGGACAGCCCGATCGGAGTCGAGGTGAACAACACCCGCAAGGCCGTCTTCCTGGCCCTGGCCTTCGTCACGCTGCCGTTCGTGGTGCGCACCGTGCAGCCAGTGCTGGAGGAGATGGAGACCGACGTCGAAGACGCAGCTGCCTCGCTGGGCGCGACTCGTCTCACCACGCTGCGCCGGATCGTGCTGCCGACGCTGGCGCCGGCGATCTTCTCGGGTGCCGCGCTCTCATTCGCGCGGGGGATCAGCGAGTACGGCTCGCTGGTGCTGCTCAGCGGCAACCTGCCCAACCGGACCGAAGTGACCTCCGTGCGGCTGTTGACCTATCTCGAAGGTGGGGACACCGCCTCTGCGGCGGCAGTGGCCACCGTGATGCTGGTGATCGCCCTGCTGGCGCTGGTCTCGCTCGACCTGATCCAGCGACGGGTGGCCGGACGTGGCTAGCACCGTTGTCGTCCGGGATAACCCCACCGTGCGCTGGGGCCTGCGCCTACTCGTGATCACCTACCTCTTCCTGTTGGTGGTGTGGCCCTCCTCGCTGGTCGTGCAGCACACGTTCGCCGACGGACTCGGTGGGCTGCGTGACGCGCTCGCCGATCCGCACGTGGTGCATGCCCTGAAGCTGACCAGCTTCGTCGCGGTCACGGCCGTGGTGATCAACCTGGTTTTCGGGGTGGGCATGTCGTTGCTCTTGGTGCGCTCGCGATTCCCGGGCAAGCGGCTGCTGAGTGCGCTGGTCGACCTGCCGCTGTCGGTCTCCCCGGTCGTGGTCGGCCTGGCCCTGGTGCTCGTCTACAACGGGCGCTTCGGCCTCTTCGGGCCGACCCTGGAGGCGCACGGCATCCAGATCATCTTCGCCACCCCCGGGATGGTGATGGCCACCTGTTTCGTGGCTCTGCCGCTGGTGATCCGTGAGGTCGTCCCCGTGCTCGAGGAGATCGGCGACGACCAGGAGCAGGCGGCTCGGAGCCTGGGTGCCAACGCCGTGCAGACCTTCCGTCGGATCACCCTGCCGAGCATTCGTTGGGCGATCGTCTACGGCGTCGTCCTCAGTCTGGCCAGGTCGCTGGGCGAGTTCGGTGCGGTAAAGGTGGTCGCCGGCAACGTCGGTGGGGAGACCCAGTTGGCCACTCTTCTCGTGCACGAGAAGTACCAGAACTTCCAGCAGCAGACGGCGTACTCGGTCTCGTTCATGCTCGCCTTCGCTGCCGTCCTCTGCCTGATCGTCGTGTCCCTGTTGCGTCCCAAGGAGAAGTCATGAGTATCGAGATCAGCGGTGTCAGCAAGCGCTTCGGCGACTTCGTCGCCCTCGACGATGTCTCGGTGTCCCTGCCCACCGGCCAACTGACGGCGCTGCTCGGGCCGTCAGGCGGCGGCAAGTCCACCCTGCTGCGGATCATTGCCGGTCTCGACTCTGCCGACGCCGGTTCGATCTCCATCGCCGGCACTGACGCCACCCGGCTGCCGGCCCAGAAGCGGAACGTCGGCTTTGTCTTCCAGCACTATGCGGTCTTCAAGCACATGACGGTGGCGAAGAACGTCGCCTTCGGTCTGGAGATCCGCAAGCGACCCAAGGACGAGATCGCCGCCCGGGTGGACGAACTGCTCAAGCTCGTGCACCTCTCGCAGTTCGCACACCGGATGCCCTCGCAACTCTCCGGCGGTCAGCGCCAGCGGATGGCGCTGGCCCGGGCGCTCGCGGTGGAGCCTTCGGTACTCCTGCTCGACGAGCCGTTCGGGGCGCTGGATGCCAAGGTCCGCAAGGAGCTGCGGGACTGGCTGCGTCGCCTGCACGACGAGGTGCACGTGACGACGGTGTTCGTGACCCACGACCAGGAAGAGGCCCTCGAGGTCGCCGACGAGATCGTGGTGATCAACCATGGCCGGGTGGAGCAAGTCGGTACACCCGATCAGTTGTACGACGCCCCCGCCAACGACTTCGTGATGGGCTTCCTCGGCGAGGTGACTCAGTTCGCCGGGCGCACCCTGCGCCCGCACGACATCGACATGTCCACCACGCCGTTGCTCGGCGCGGGCTCGGCGCAGGGCCGGATCACCCGGTTGCTGCGGGTCGGCTTCGAGGTGCGGGTCTCGGTGCTGACCGAGCGTGGCGAGGACGTGACCCTGATCGTCACCCGTACCCACGCCCGCTCGATGGCGCTCGAGGTGGGCGTGACGGTCTGGATCGAGGCGGCGGTCGGGGCCACGGCCGTCGGAGGCAGCCCCGTCGAGAGTGGGGGCTCCTCGTTGGTTGGCGCCGCCGGCTGAACGTCACCTGCCACTTGTGGTTGCCACACGACCGCCCACCTGCC
>NZ_JBFIKK010000199.1:0-4049 GCF_041600255.1 Nocardioides sp.
CGAGGTGAAGTCGAAGGCCCTGATCGCGCAGTACGACGGCTTCGAGCCGCGGGCGCTGCCGGGGGAGAAGGTGAACGGCGCCCTGACCGTCGGCGAGAACATCGGCGACCTGGGCGGCCTGACCATCGCCCACCGCGCGTTCGTGATCTCGCAGGGCGGCCAGGCCGACGTCGAGGCCCGCCGGATGCTCTTCATGAACTGGGCCTACGCCTGGCGCACCAAGCGGCGCAAGGAGCAGGAGCTGCAGTACCTGACCGTCGACCCGCACTCGCCGCCGGAGTTCCGCGCCAACATCGTGCGCAACCTCGACGAGTTCCACGAGGTCTTCGGCACCGTCGAGGGCGACGGGCTCTGGCTCGACCCCGCGGAGCGCGTACGGATCTGGTGACGTGACCTCGAGCCGCCCGACCAGCCGGACGGGTGGACCCGCCCGCCTGGTGGCGGTCAGCATGCTGCTCGCCGCGCTGGCGATGACCGTCGTGGTCGGGCTGGTGCAGGCGTACCTGGTGCAGGCGGCGGAGGCCGACGCCACCCGGGTCGGCGAGGCGCGGGTAGCGGCGGTGGCCGAGACGCTGAGCGTCCGGGACGGCGAGGTGGTGGCCGAGGGGGCGTCGGATCCGCTGGCGCCGACCGCGTGGGTCTTCGATGCCTCGGGCCGGTTGGTCGCGGGCAGCCTGGGCGAGGACGGCGTCAGCCTCGTGGTCCGGTCGCTGGGCCGGTACCCGGCGGCGGACGCGCGCACCGTCGAGGACCGGGTGCAGCTGGTCTCCGGGTCGGTGCGCCTCGAGGACGGGGCGGACGGGGCAGACGGGGGCCCGGTCGCGGTCGTGGTCGCCGGGGTCGACCTCGAGCCGTACGCCGACGGTCGGCGGCGTGCCCTGCTGGTGGCGGTGGTCCTGGCGGCGCTCGCGGTCCTGTCCACCGGAGTTGCGGCCTGGCAGGCGGCCCGCCGCAGCCGCTGACCTGCCAGTTGTGGTTGCTCGCAGGCCGCTGACCTGCCAGTTGTGGTTGCTCGCACGCCGCTGACCCGTCACTTCTGGTGCCCCCGAACGGCGCCGTCGGTGCCCGCTGGTAGACAGGCGGGGTGACCGACGCCAGCGCCCCAACCACGCCGACGCCCGACGCGGCGACCGACGTACGCCGCCAGGCCGAGGCGCACCTGCGCGCCCTCGTCGGCCGTGACGACGCCCGCCTGCGCGACGACCAGTGGACGGCGATCGAGGCGCTCGCCGTCGGGCGGCGTCGGTCGTTGGTCGTGCAGCGGACCGGCTGGGGCAAGTCCGCGGTCTACTTCGTCGCCACCCTGCTCCTGCGCGAGGCCGGCGCCGGCCCGACCGTGATCGTCTCGCCGCTGCTGGCGCTGATGCGCAACCAGATCGCCGCCGCCGAGCGGGCCGGCATCCGCGCGGTCACGATCAACTCGACCAACATCGAGGACTGGCAACCCATCCAGGAGGACATCCGGGCCGGCCGGGTCGACGTACTCCTGGTCAGCCCGGAGCGGCTGAACAACCCCGGCTTCCGCGACGAGGTGCTACCCAAGCTGGCCGCCACCTGTGGGTTGCTCGTGGTCGACGAGGCGCACTGCATCTCCGACTGGGGCCACGACTTCCGGCCGGACTACCGCCGGATCCGCACCCTGTTGGGCGACCTGCCCGACGGCATCCCGGTGCTGGCCACGACCGCCACGGCCAACGCGCGGGTGACCGACGACGTCGCCGAACAACTCGGCACCGACGTCTTGGTGCTGCGCGGTTCGCTCGACCGGGAGTCGCTGCGGCTGGGCGTCGTACGTCTCAAGACCGCGGAGCAGCGGCTCGCCTGGCTCGCCGACCACCTGGCCGAGCAGCCGGGCTCCGGGATCATCTACTGCCTGACCGTCGCGGCCACCCAGGAGATCGCCGACTACCTGCGCTCGCGCGGCCATGACGTCGCGGCGTACTCCGGCCAGACCGATCCGACCGAGCGGCAGGCCCTCGAGCAGGACCTGATCACCGGCAAGGTCAAAGCGCTGGTCGCGACCCGCGCGCTGGGAATGGGGTTCGACGCGACGCTCGGGTTCGTCGTCAACATGGGGGCGCCGGCGTCGCCGGTCGCCTACTACCAGCAGGTCGGCCGTGCCGGCCGCGGCACCGACGAGGCCACGGTCGTGCTGCTCCCGGCGATCGAGGACCGTGACATCTGGGCGTACTTCGCCTCGCTCGCCTTCCCGCGCGAGGAGTTGGTCCGGCGCACCCTGGAGGTGCTCGCCGAGCAGGGCAAGCCGATGAGCACGGCAGCCCTCGAGACGTACGTCGAGCTGAACCGGACCCGGCTCGAGACGATGCTCAAGGTGCTCGACGTCGACGGCGCCGTACGCCGGGTCCGCGGCGGCTGGGAGTCCACCGGACAGCCCTGGGCCTACGACGAGGAGCGCTATCGGCGGGTGAGTGAGGCCCGTGAGCGCGAGCAGGCGGCGATGCTCGACTACCTGGCCACGGACCGCTGCCGGATGTGGTTCCTGCGCGACCAGCTCGACGACCCTGCGGCCACCGAGTGCGGTCGCTGCGACAACTGCGGTGGCCTCGGGCTCTCCAGCGACGTCTCGGAGGCGGCGTTGGCCGAAGCCGGCGCCCGGCTCTCCCGACCCGGCGTGGTGGTGGAGCCGCGCAAGATGTGGCCGACGGCGTTGGCCAACCTCGGCGTCGAGCTCAAGGGCAAGATCACCGACACGGCCGAGGAGGGGCGAGCCGTCGCCCGGCTCACCGACCTGGGCTACGGCCAGGCGCTGCGCGAACTCTTCGCTCCCGGTCACCCCGACGGCCCGGTGCCGCTGCCCCTCGTGCGGGCGGTCGTCGAGCTGCTCGGCGACTGGCAGCCCGACGTCGAGGCGATCGTCGTGGTGGAGTCCGCGACCCGGCCGACGCTGACGGCCGACCTCGCCGACGGGCTGTCCCGGTTCCTGAAGATCCCGGTCGTCGGGCAGTTCGCCATCGTCGACCCGGAGGTCGCGCCCGGCCAGGGTGCGATGAACTCGGCGCAGCGGGTCGCGGCCGTCGGTCGCCGCTACGACCTGACCGGAGACGTGCCGGCAGGTCGTGTGCTCCTGGTCGACGACCTCGTCACCACGGGGTGGACGCTGACCCTGGCCTCGCGGGCGATCCGTCGCGCCGGCGCCACCGCAGTGCTGCCGCTGGTGCTCGCCGCCCAGAGCTGAACCCCAGAGCTGAACCCCAGAGCTGAACCCCAGAGCTGAACCCCAGAGCTGACCTGCCAGTTCTGGTTGCTCAAGAGCCGCTGACCTGCCAGTTCTGGTTGTCCTACGACAACCACAAGTGGCAGGTCAGCGTGGAGGACGATCGGTTGGAATGGTGCCGTTCGTCGGACACCAGCCCTCGGATTCCCTAGGGTGGTCTAGATCGTGTCTGGCCCCCCGCAACAGATTCAGGAGCACTTCATGAACCGTTTCCGTTACGTCGTCGCTGTCGGACTCACCGCCGGTCTCGTCCTCACCGGTGGAGCCGCCCAGGCGGCGTCCAAGTCGGTCAAGGACAAGGCGAAAGACGCTCCCGCCGCCGCTGACATCACCCGGGTCACGGTGAAGAACGATGCGGACAAGCTCGCGATCAAGGTGAAGTTGCGCAAGGCGCGCGCCGGTCGCACCCACCTGGTGGCCACGCTGAGCCCCACGGTCGAGGGCGCCCCGACGTACGTCGTCCGCACGGTCGACGCCGAGAACAAGGGCAAGGGCAAGAAGATCGGCGCCACGCTCGAGATGTGGGCTGCCGACGCCGATGAGGCCGAGGTCGTGGAGTGCAAGGGCATCAAGGCCGCGATCTCGTCGGGTCGCAACGGTCAGTCCCAGGTCCGCGTCCCCCAGGCCTGCTTCGGCGACGACGCCGGCACGCTGGTCGTCGAGGTCGCCACGGTCGACCCCGAGGGTGAGGTCGTCGACGACGCCCGTCCGCTGCGCGTCAAGAAGGCCAAGGGCTGACCTGCCAGTTCTGGTTCTGACAAAGCCGCTGACCTGCCACTTTCGGTTGCCCTATGGCAACCACAAGTGGCAGGTC
>NZ_JBFIKK010000200.1:0-4011 GCF_041600255.1 Nocardioides sp.
CCGCCGGCGCCCTGCGGGGCGCCGGCCTCCGCCCCTCCCTCTACTTCCTTAATTCTCAGTACAACGTAGGGTTGCAGCCATCGTGCTCGACGTGAACTTCTTCGACCAGCTTCAGATCGGCCTGGCCACCGCGGAGGACATCCGCGGGTGGAGCCACGGCGAGGTCAAGAAGCCGGAGACCATCAACTACCGCACGCTCAAGCCCGAGCGTGACGGCCTCTTCTGCGAGAAGATCTTCGGTCCCACCCGGGACTGGGAGTGCTACTGCGGCAAGTACAAGCGGGTCCGCTTCAAGGGCATCATCTGCGAGCGCTGCGGCGTCGAGGTGACCCGCTCCAAGGTGCGTCGTGAGCGGATGGGCCACATCGAGCTCGCCGCCCCCGTGACCCACATCTGGTACTTCAAGGGTGTCCCGAGCCGACTGGGCTACCTGCTCGACCTCGCCCCGAAGGACCTCGAGAAGGTCATCTACTTCGCGGCGTACATGATCACCTCCGTCGACGAGGAGGCGCGTCACAACGACCTGTCCTCGCTGGAGAACAAGGTCGGTCTGGAGCGCGAGCGCCTCGAGAAGCGTCGCGACCAGTCGCTGGAGGACCGCACCAAGAAGCTCGAGGAGGACCTCGCCACCCTGGAGGCCGAGGGCGCCAAGGCCGACGCGCGCCGCAAGGTCCGCGACGGTGCCGAGCGTGAGATGAAGCAGCTGCGCGACCGTGCGCAGCGCGAGATCGACCGCCTCGACGAGGTGTGGAACACCTTCAAGTCCCTCAAGGTCCAGGACCTGATGGGCGACGAGATGCTCTACCGCGAGATGAAGGCGTGGTTCGGCAAGTACTTCGAGGGCTTCATGGGCGCCGCGGCGATCCAGAAGCGCCTCGAGGACTTCGACGTCGAGGCCGAGGTCGAGTCGCTGCGCGACACGATCGAGAACGGCAAGGGCCAGAAGAAGGTCCGCGCCCTCAAGCGCCTCAAGGTCGTCGACGCCTTCCGCAAGACCGGCAACAAGCCCCAGGGCATGGTGCTGGACGCCGTTCCGGTCATCCCGCCGGACCTGCGCCCGATGGTCCAGCTCGACGGTGGCCGGTTCGCCACCTCCGACCTGAACGACCTGTACCGCCGCGTCATCAACCGGAACAACCGTCTCAAGCGCCTGCTCGACCTGGGTGCTCCCGAGATCATCGTCAACAACGAGAAGCGGATGCTCCAGGAGGCCGTCGACTCGCTGTTCGACAACGGTCGTCGTGGTCGCCCCGTCACCGGTCCGGGCAACCGGCCGCTGAAGTCGCTCTCCGACATGCTCAAGGGCAAGCAGGGACGTTTCCGTCAGAACCTGCTCGGCAAGCGCGTGGACTACTCGGGCCGTTCGGTCATCGTGTCGGGTCCGCAGCTCAAGCTGCACCAGTGCGGTCTGCCCAAGCAGATGGCGCTGGAGCTCTTCAAGCCGTTCGTGATGAAGCGCCTGGTCGACCTGTCGCACGCGCAGAACATCAAGTCCGCCAAGCGGATGGTGGAGCGCGCTCGCCCGGTCGTGTGGGACGTCCTCGAAGAGGTCATCACCGAGCACCCGGTGCTGCTCAACCGTGCGCCCACCCTGCACCGACTCGGTATCCAGGCCTTCGAGCCCCAGCTGATCGAGGGCAAGGCCATCCAGATCCACCCGCTCGTCTGCTCGGCGTTCAACGCCGACTTCGACGGTGACCAGATGGCCGTGCACCTGCCGCTGTCGGCGGAGGCCCAGGCCGAGGCTCGCATCCTGATGCTCTCGACCAACAACATCCTCAAGCCGTCCGACGGCCGTCCGGTCACCATGCCCACCCAGGACATGATCATCGGGCTGTTCTTCCTGACGACCGACCGCGAGGGCGAGCCCGGCGAGGGCCGTCAGTTCTCGTCGCCGGCCGAGGCCGTCATGGCCTTCGACCGCGGTGAGATCTCCCTGCAGAGCAAGGTGCGGATCCGTCACGAGGGCATCGTGCCGCCGCTGGAGATGGAGCTGGGCGAGGACTGGGAAGAGGGCAAGTCCCTGGTGCTCGACACCACCCTGGGTCGCTCGATCTTCAACGACACCCTGCCGGCCGACTACCCCTACGTGAACTACGAAGTGGGCAAGAAGGCGCTGGGCGCGATCGTCAACGACCTGGCCGAGCGCTACACCAAGGTCGAGGTCGCGGCGTCCCTGGACGCTCTCAAGGACACCGGTTTCCACTGGGCCACCCGCTCGGGCGTCACGGTCTCGATCGACGACGTGACCACGCCCAAGGACAAGGTCCAGATCCTGGAGAAGTACGAGACCCAGGCGGCCAAGGTCCAGACCCAGTTCGAGCGCGGTCTGGTCACCGACGAGGAGCGTCGTCAGGAGCTCATCGAGATCTGGACCCAGGCCTCGAACGAGGTCGCCAAGGCGATGGAGAAGAACTTCGACCGGTCCAACCCCATCTACATGATGGTGGACTCGGGTGCCTCCGGAAACATGATGCAGATCCGTCAGGTGGCGGCCATGCGAGGTCTGGTGGCCAACCCGAAGGGTGACATCATCCCGCGGCCGATCAAGGCGAACTTCCGTGAGGGCCTCTCGGTCCTGGAGTACTTCATCTCCACCCACGGTGCTCGCAAGGGTCTCGCCGACACCGCCCTGCGTACCGCCGACTCCGGGTACCTCACCCGTCGTCTGGTGGACGTCTCGCAGGACGTCATCATCCGCGAGGACGACTGTGGCACCGAGCGCGGTCTGCCCAAGCGGATCGGTGAGCGCCTCGAGGACGGCAGCGTCGTCAAGGCCGAGAACGCCGAGACCGCGGCGTACGCCCGGTCCGCGGCCGTCGAGGTCACCCACCCGGAGACCGGCGAGACCCTCGCCGTCGCCGGTGAGGACCTCGGTGACGTGAAGATCGGTGAGCTCGTGGCCGCCGGCATCGAGGAGGTCAAGGTCCGCTCCGTGCTGACCTGTGACGCCAAGACCGGTACCTGCGCCAAGTGCTACGGCCGTTCGCTGGCCACCGGCAAGCTGGTCGACATCGGTGAGGCGGTCGGCATCATCGCCGCCCAGTCCATTGGTGAGCCCGGCACGCAGCTGACCATGCGTACCTTCCACACCGGTGGTGTGGCCTCGGCCGACGACATCACGCAGGGTCTGCCCCGTGTGGTCGAGCTCTTCGAGGCTCGTTCGCCCAAGGGTCGCTCGCCGATCTCCGAGGCCGCCGGTCGCGTGGAGATCGAGGAGACCGACAAGACCCGCAAGATCCTCGTCACGCCTGACGACGGTTCCGAGGTCCAGGAGTACCCGGTCTCCAAGCGCTCCCGCCTGCTGGTCGCCGACGGCGACCACATCGAGGTCGGCCAGATGCTCACGGTCGGTACCCCCGACCCGCAGGACGTCCTGCGCATCCTGGGTGTCCGCAAGGCCCAGGAGCACCTGGTGGACGAGGTCCAGGCTGTGTACCGCAGCCAGGGTGTGTCGATCCACGACAAGCACATCGAGATCATCGTCCGGCAGATGCTGCGCCGGGTGACCGTGATCGAGTCGGGCGAGACGAACCTGCTCCCCTCCGACCTGGTCGACCGGGTCAAGTTCGAGGAGGAGAACCGCCGCGTGGTCTCCGAGGGCACCAAGCCCGCCTCGGGCCGTCCGGTCCTGATGGGCATCACCAAGGCGTCGCTCGCGACCGAGTCGTGGCTGTCGGCGGCCTCCTTCCAGGAGACCACTCGCGTCCTCACCGACGCAGCCATCCACGGCCGTTCCGACTCGCTGCGTGGTCTGAAGGAGAACGTGATCATCGGAAAGCTGATCCCGGCTGGTACCGGCCTCGAGCGGTACCGCAACATCCGGGTGGAGCCGACCGAGGAGGCCCGCGCCGCGGCGTACTCGGTCACGGGTTACGACTCCTACGACTACGAGTTCGGCAACACCGGCAGCGGTCAGGCCGTTGCTCTGGACGACTTCGACTTCGGGTCGTACCAGAACTGATCCACCCGCGCTGACCTGCCACTTCTGGTTGCGCAACCCCGCCGACC
>NZ_JBFIKK010000201.1:0-3942 GCF_041600255.1 Nocardioides sp.
ACCGGCACCTCGGTCTCCCCGAACCCCGGGTCGTACGTCAACGCCGCGTCCGCCAACGAGTCGGTCGAATGCATCGCCGCCCACGCCACCGCAGCCTGCAACAACTCCGCCTCAGCCCGGTCCGCCACCGACCGCTGACCCCGCGCGAAGTCGAGCACCGCAGCTGCGGTGTCCACGTCGGCGAGCGTCTCGGTCATGGAACAACCCAACCAGCGAGCACCGACAGTCCGACCCCCGAAACAGGCCGATCTTCCACCATCCGGACACCAGATTTTTTCGCTCCTGGACCGGCCCAGCAGCGCCCGCCCGTCACCACCCGCTCGCCCGCGAACAGGGCGCGGTCCGCCCGCAAACACGACGCGATCCGGACGCAATCAGGACGCAATCAGGACGCGGTGGAGGCTCCCCGCTGACGACGTAGCCAGAGCAGCCCGGCGACCGGCAGCACCGCCGGCACGAACCCGTAACCCAGCCCGTAGTCCGACCACACCGACGCGTCGGGGAACCAGTCCCGGCGGACCAGGCTCAGGGTGCCGACGCCTGCCACCCCGACCAGCTCCACCCAGAGCATCACCCGGGCGAAGCCGGTGTGACCGGCCGAGGCGCGTCGGATCGCCACCCAGCCGGCCGCGTAGGTCAGCGCAGCGACGGCGGAGAGCGTGTAGGCGATCGGCGCCCGAGCGGCGTCCGTCGCCAGCTGCACGGCGCTGCGGGCGCCCGCCGCGAGCACGAAGAGCGCGTAGAGCGCGAGCAGCACCTGGTGCGGTCCGCTGCGCACCGAGCCGGCCGCCGCGTCAGCCACCGACACCCCAGGTGGCCTGGAGTCGTACGGCGACCACGGTCACCGCGACAGCGGCCACGGCGATCACGGCCGAGGACCACCGGCCGCGATCCTCGCCCACCGACTGCATCGCGATCGGCAGCAGGCAGACCGATGCCACGAGGTAGCCGATGTGCGAGGACATCTGCTCGGGTCGCTGACCGCTCAGCATGCTGCCGACTCCGGCGACCGCCCGGACCGCCAGCAGCAGCTCGAGGATCCACACGCCGTGGTCCAGCAGGTCCGGGCGCGGGAGGCGACGCCCAGCCACCACGGCAGCGGCGATCGCCACCGCGACCGCGTAGACGACGACCACGATCGTGATCTGGCCGAGCGGGGTCGCGGCCGTCTCGGAGAGGATGTCCATGGGTCCATCATCTCGACCAGTCCCGAACGGAGTGCGCGTGCCCCGACCGCCGAGCCACGCCGCGGCCACTGCCCGGTTGCGCGCCGCGGGCTGCGTCTTCGCCGAGCAGGAGGCGCGGGTGCTGCTCGAGGCCGCCGGCTCCCCGAACGAGCTCGAGCGGATGCTCGGCGAACGGGAGGCCGGGGCGCCACTGGAGGTTGTCGTCGGGTGGGCCGACTTCGGCGGTCAGCGGATCCTGCTCGACCCCGGGGTGTTCGTACCGCGACGACGCACCGAGCTGCTCGCCGATCGGGCAGCCGACCTGGCGGGCCCGGGCGCGGTCGTGCTCGACCTCTGCTGCGGCAGCGGAGCCGTCGCGGCCGTGGTCCACGCCCGCGTGCCCGGCGCCACGGTGTGGGCCGCGGACGCCGACCCCGTCGCAGTCGGCTGCGCCCGCCGCAACCTGCCCCCGGATCGGGTGCTCGCCGGCGACCTGTACGACGCCCTACCGGCCGAGCTGCTCGGCCGGGTGGACGTGCTGGCCTGCAACGCGCCGTACGTACCGACGTCGGCGCTGGCGTTGATGCCTGCGGAGGCGCGCCTCCACGAGCCGAGCAGCGCCCTGGACGGTGGCGCCGACGGCCTGGACCTGCACCGGCGGGTGGTGGCCGGCGCCCGGCGCTGGCTCAGCCCGGGCGGGCACCTGCTGGTCGAGACCAGCAGCGCTCAGTCGGCGTCGACTCGGGAGCTGATGGCGGCGGCCGGGCTGAACGCCGAGATCATCGACGACGTGACCCTGGAGGGCACGGTCGCCATCGGCCGGCGCTGACCCCGCAGCGCCGCGAGGCGCGGGCGCGGCATCTCGAAGAGGTACCGGCCGCCGACGCGCACGAGCCCGTCGTGCAGCACGAGGCAGGCGGCGGCGATCGCTCCGGTGAGCAGCACCGGGTAGACCACCGACACGGCGACCGCCCACGCGCCGGACTCGGGGCCGAGCCAGGCCGGCAGGTGCGCCAGCACGGCCAGCACCGGCATGTGCAGCACGTAGACCGGCAGGGTCTGTCGGCCGAGTCGGCTCAGCGGGCCGGAGATCCGCGGGCTCCGCGAGACCACGACCGCGAGCAGGATCGCCGCCGGGACACCGACCACGCTCAGCAGGAAGAGGTCGACGCTGCGCGGCACCGGCCGCACGGTGAGCAGGACCGACAGCGCGACGAACGAGACGGTCAGGGCCGGCAGCATCCATCGCCTCCGCTCCGCGGCGATCCGGCGTACCAGCCCGGCGTACCGGCTGCCGAGGACGAAGTAGACGAAGTGGAAGGGCACCGAGAGCCGGTTCACCTCGTCCACCGGCAGCGCCGAGGTCAGCAGCGCGGCCGCCGCGGCGCCGGCCAGGACCCAGCGCGCGTCATAGCGCACCAGCAGCTTGGAGACGACGAAGTAGAGGGCCAGTGCGAAGAGGAACCACAGCCCGGTGGAGGCCCAGAGCAGGTCGAGCCCGAACTCGCCGAGGTCCTGGGTGCGGTTCAACGGGAGCGTGCGCTCGACGGTGAACACCCCGAAGAGCAGCACCAGCCAGACGACGTAGAGGTAGTAGGGGCTCGCCGCCCGGCGAGCCACCCGGGCCCACGGACGGTGCAGGGCGTTGGCCGCGAACCAGCCGCTGATCACGAAGAAGAGCGGCATCCGGATCGGCTTGAGCGCGTGGCTCAGCCCGGCCCACGCCTCACCCACCGGCGCGAGGGCCACCGGGAGGATGTCGACGTAGTGCTTGGTCGTGGCGTGGTGCAGCACGACCAGGAGGATGCAGACGCCCTTGGCGAGGTCGGGCCAGACCAGACGCGGACGAGGAGGGGCCGCAGCATGTTCCTGCACGACCCCTCCTCGATCCACGAACGACATCTGGGACGGCCGATCGCGATGGCGCGACCGGGCCAACCTCAGATTTTGCCGGGACCCACGGCCGTCTCCTGCATCGAGGACGGGGTGGGTTCGCTCACACCGCCCAGGCCCCGGAGTCCGAGCGCAGCACCAGCGGCCAGCACCGAGAAGCCGGCCGTCATCCACCAGATGTCGACGAAGGCGCTGTGCGCGGCCGCGTAGCCGATCGGCGTTCCGAGCAGGGCGATCAGCAGACTGACACCCAGGACGGCGCCGATCTGACGACTCATGTTCACCACCGCAGTGCCGGTGGCGGTCCGCTCGGCCGGCAGCGACGACGTACCCGCCGCGAGGATGGTGGGCATGGCCAGCCCGACCCCGACCCCGGCCAACAACCAGCCGGGCAGGACCTCGGTCAGGTACGACGGCTCCTGGCCGATGACGGCGATGGCGTACAGCGCGCTACCGGCGACGAGGAGCGAGCCGACCGCGGCGATCCGACCGACCGCGAAGCGGAAGCTCAACCGCTGGGCCACCACCGCGAAGACCGGGACCAGCAGCGGCCCGGGTGCGACCGCGATGCCCGTGCGGATGGCGGAGTAGCCCCAGACGCTCTGCATCCACAGCACGTTCGCCAGCAGGCCGGCCGCGAAGGCGGCGTTGAAGAGGAAGGTGGCGGCGTTGGCCCAGGCGTAGCTGGGCACCCGCAGCATGGTCGGGTCCAGGAAGGGCGTCGTGCTCAGTGCGTTGTGCCGGGCGAAGAGGGCGCCGGCGAGCAGGGCGACGGCGAAGCTCGCCACGGTCTCGGTCCGACCCCACCCCCACTCCCCGCCCCGGACGAGGCCCAACGCGACCGCACCGACGGCGAGCGCCAGCAGCAGCGCGGCGCGGGTGC
>NZ_JBFIKK010000202.1:0-3876 GCF_041600255.1 Nocardioides sp.
GCACGGGGCGATGCTTGGTGCAGGGCAGGCCGTGGAACTCGTGGCTGCACCCGGCGCACAGGTCACCGACATACGGCGACTTGCCCTGCTGCTGGCTGGTGGCGTAGGCGAGGAGGTAGTCGTAAGACAGGGGCTCGGTCACTTCCGCCCCCAGATGAGGCCGGGGATCACGAACGCCAGCCAGCCGAGGAAGCTGACGGCCCACAGCGGCAGGACGACGGCGAACGCGAGACGCTCGGTCATGCGACTTCACGACCCGGCAGTGGTGGCTCCCACGAGTAGCCGGCCTGCTGCAGCAGCAGCGCGAACGTGTTGCCGTCCATGACCACGTACCCGTCGCCCACCGAGCCCTTGCCTCGGCGCTTGGCCCACACCACGCCGAACGGTGCGCGGGCGTTGGCGGCCTCCTGGTTGGCCTCGTCCAGCCATTCGGCGAACGAGTGCCGGGCCTGGTTCTTGGCCTCGATGACGGGGGAGCCGGGGCCGACGGTGACGTCCCCGCGGTCGCGGCTGCCGGAGAGGGGGACGCGGTCGGCGTAGGTGAAGCCGTGGGCCTGCAGGAAGGCGACGATCGCACTCTCGTGGCGCGTGCCCTTGGCCTTGCCGGCGCTCACTGGTCGCCGTCCGTGGTGGCGCCGGGGATGGTCGCCGGGGTGGGCCAGTCACCGTCAGGGCCGTCAACGTTGGGTGTTGACAGTTCGGCCGCTTCCTTGAGTTCCGCGCGACGGGCGGTGACGACGGCCTTGACCGCGTCCAGCTCGTCGCCGGTCAACCCAGCGGCGGCACGTGCGACGTCGTCCAGGTCGGCGTTGTGCCGGGCCTCCTGCGCGTTCTCGATCAGCGCCTCGACGTTCGGCTTGATCCGCTTCGGCTCCTCGTCGGCGAGGGGCTTGACGGTGAACATGGCGCTCCGGCCGCGCTTGACCAGCAGCGGCACCGCCTTGGCCTTGCTCATGTGCGACAGCGCCCGGATCCGCGTGCCACCTACAGCAGCGCCACCGAACTCGACGTCGGGATCGCAGTAGAGCGTGACGCGCCGGCCGACGTAGGTAGCCGCGTCCGCCCCCCAGCAAGCGACGAGAACGCGCCGCATTGACAGCCCCGGCCGCCAGGGACGGGGGAACTCGGCGAGATGGATATTGATGGGCTGCTCGTCGTTGTTCCTGCTGACGCGCTCGATCGTGAACGTACGGTCGCCAGTGAGTAGGTCGATCGCGTCCAGTTGGTCACTCTTGGGCTGGATGGTGTTCGAGAGGTCCATCAGAAAGTCATCTCCATCTCGACGACGCGCTCGGTCTTGGGCATTCCTGCGGTGGCCGTCTCGTAGGCCGTGACCATCTCGGCGGCGGACTCTTCGAAGGCGATGACCGCGGCGACGATGGCGTCCTGCCAGCGCGGGTCGGGTTCCACGCGCTTCACCCACAGCGGCATCCCGCCGCAGAAGGAGATGTAGTCGCACCAGTCGCGGCCGGACACGAGCAGCCCCGCCTGCAGCTGGGCCATGTTCTCGGCGGGCACCTCGCCGGACAGGATCGTGGTCAGGTGCTTCTTCGGCCGGCGGGACTTGACCTCGATCAGCCCGTCGTCACCCACCAGGCCGTCGGGTGAGTAGCCGAGCCGCCAGTTCTCCTCGGCCCGCACCATGAACCCGGACTCGGCGACGGGGGCGAAGTGCTCGGAGTACAGGTCGCGTGCTCTCGGCTCGTCCTCGTGGCCGCGGAGCATGTCGTCGGACACGTACTGCGGGTCGGTCCAGCCGGTGATGCGTTCGGCGACGAGGGTCGCGGTCAGGGCGCGGGAGTAGTCGTTCCTCGCCACCTTGATCGTGCTGGCGGTGATGAGCTGGCCGACGACGGAAGCGGTGACCATGCCGCGCCGCTGGTCGAGCCACTCGTCCGAGCCTTGGATCAGGTCGGGCAGTTCGATGAGGGTCACGAGGCAACTCCTGTTTGGTCGCAGGCTTGGCAGGGCCAGTCGATGTCTTCGTCGCGGCCGTTGGAGCCGACCGTGGTTTCGGTGAACCAGCCGTCGCCCTCGCACTCGGGGCATCGGTCGGGCTCGAGCTCGCCGATGACGTAGAGGTGGCCGGCGTTGTCGACGATCGGTGTGGCGTTGACCTCGGCCTCGAACCGCTCGTGGGGGGTGGTCATTCTTCGACCACCTCAACGTCGTCCTCGTTGGCCTCCCAGTCGCCGAGGTCGATTCGGGCGCACTGGTGGCAGAGGCCGGGTGCGCCCTCCATCTCGGCCTTGTCCATCGCGTCGGCTTCGCTGTCGGCCTCGACGATCACGCCGTAGCTCGCGGTGGTGGTCAAAAAGACTCGGTAACGCGTCATGCCGTCTTCCTCTTCGGCTCGACGTAGCGCGGGTTACTCGGGCTGATGTCGGTCACGGCCCAGCGGCGGGGGAGTGGCAGGCATTTGCCGGAGTGGTGGCGGGCCAGGGCGCAGAGATGGTCGTCGTCGCACCACTGCGTGCAGTGCTCGGGGACGGTCACGCGGCACGCTCCAGCCCGGCGCACTCACAGGCGACGCCCTCGACGGTGCGAACAAGGTGCCGCCACGCGTGCTGCTCGCAGCCGGGGACGAGACCAGGTCCGGGTGTGTGCTGCCGGGGCTGGCCAAAGCGCGCGTTCCATCCGTAGGCGCTGCGTTCGGCCACCAGATCGCTGCAGGCGGCGCACCGCACTACCCGGTGGCCGACGACCTCGGCGAGGTGTTGAGCTGGTCCGTACGGACCGCCGCCGGGACACCAGCGCGGGGCGACGAGGCGGGACGGCCGGAACAGCAGCGCGACATCAGCCGGAAGATCCAGCGGGGTCGGGTGTCCGGCGCCGGCGGCCCGGCCCTCGCACGTGCCGCACAGCGGGATGCCGTCCACAGGCAGATCGACGGTGGTGTCGCGGCCCTTCGGGCTAACCGACTGCCCGCACCACGCCGAGTAGGACGGGTGGTCGAGGTGCTCGTACTGCACGCCGGAGCGGATGCGGTGCCAGCGAGTCGCCCCACGTAGCCAGCGCGGTCCGGTGCGCAGCGCCTTCGAGCCGTGGCCGGGGGCGTGCCACGGTCCGGAGCGGGTCAGTGGTGGCTCGTAGACCACCGGGCCGAGGTGGATGGTGCTCACCGCGCACCCCCGATGACCTGCGGCCGGTTGGCGGCGTCCCAACGGGTCCATGCCTCGTGTGCGGTGGCGGCGGGGCAGCCGTTGAGCACGGCCCGCATCGCCCACAGGAGAGCGTCGCGGGGGGTGACGGCGAACTGCATCGCCAGGAGCGCGGCGGTGGCGTCGGGGGTCATGACTCCAGCCCCCATGTGGTCAAGCACTCCGCGCACCCGGTGCGGTGACCATTGACGAGGTCGCCACAGACCCGGCAGGCGAGGCGGCCAGGCTTCGGCGGGATGCCGAGAATGGGGGTTCCACATAGTCCGCGGTTGATGCCGAGAGCTCGTTCGGCGAGGCACCACTTGTGCTTGAGACGACGGTTCTCGTCTGACGGTGCGTCCGTCGACGCCTGCGTCACGAGGGGTGCACTCATGCCGCCCACTCCTCGGCCGAGATGATCTGGTCAAACCGGAGCCGGGTCTCCTCGTCGTCGGAGGCGGCGACGGGCCAGACAGATACCCAGCGGGACTCGGGCTCCGGGACCGGCGGAAGGAAAGGAATCCAGTTGACGTCCTCGGCGGCGTCGGCTGCTTCGGCGCGGGCCATCGCGCGGCCGATCGGGATGCCGACGACGAAGGCCAGGATCAGCCACGAGCCGCAGATGATGGCGGCGATGTCCCAGCCGTCGAGGCCCTGGACGAACTCGAGGAGACTCACGCCGCCACCTCGCTCTCGGCCCATGCGTGCGCGGCGGCGGTGGCGACGTAGCTGGCCC
>NZ_JBFIKK010000203.1:0-3802 GCF_041600255.1 Nocardioides sp.
CGGGGAGCGCGCTCACGGTCACGGCGTTCTCGATCACCTGCAGGCGGGCCTCCGGCAGGCCGCCGGCGCGCAGACGGTCGGCCACGTCGTCGGAGACCGCCACCACGAGGTCCGCGGTCTTCCCGAGCAGGCGGGCGGCCGTGTCGTAGTCCTCGGCCGCCAGTCCGTGCACGCTCGTCACGATCGGCGGCCGCCGGCGTACGAATCTGGTGCCGAGGTACGCCGCGACGCCGGCCCGGACGTTGTGCGCGTGCACCACGTCGACGGGGTGTCGTCGCAGCTCTCGTCCCACCGCCCAACCGCTCCGGAGGAGCGACCGCGGCCCGGGCGCCCGCAACGGGATCTGCACCGTGCGGATCCCGGCCACGACCAGGCCATCGGCCCGCCAGCCGCCGTTGCTCGCGACGCAGACGGACCCGCCGGTGCTCGCGAGGTGGCCGGCCAGGTCGGTGACGACGGTCTCCGCCCCACCCGATCCCATCTCGGCGATCACCATCAGCGTGCGCACGTCAGCGCCTTCTCGTAGCTGCGCAGCAGTCCGTCCACGCAGTGCTCGATCGTGAACCCCCCAAGGATCCGGTCACGTGCGGCCTGCCCCATCCGGCGAGACAGCTCGGCGTCACCGCTCAGGGCGGCGAGCGCCGCGACGAGCGCGTCGGTGTCGTCCACGGGACACAGCAGGCCCTCGACGCCGTCGCGCACCACCTCGGGGATCCCGCCGACGGCGGTGCTCACCACCCCGAGTCCGCAGGACATCGCCTGCAGCATTGCCAGCGGACAGTTCTCGGCGGCCGAGGTCAGCGCGAAGAAGTCGGCGCGCCCGAAGACCGGCGCCGGATCCGCGAGCCGTCCGAGCATCGTCACCCGCCCGCGGAGCGCGGGCTGGGCCACCCGCGCCTCGACGACGTCCCAGAGCGGGCCGTCACCCGCGATCAGCACCTGCAGCTCCGGCACCCGCTCGACGGCGTCGAGCAGGACCTCGATCCGCTTGACCTCCGCCAGCACGCCCAGCCAGAGAACCGTCGGGGGGCCACCGACGCCGCTGGCCGGCGACGGAGCGAAGCGGCGGGCGTCGACACCGTTGGCCACCACGTCGATCATGCCCGCCGGGATGCCGACGTGCTCGGTCGCGAAACGGGCCACGGCCGCGCTCGGCACCACGACCCGCGCCCGCCCCCAGCGCGAGATCAGTCGCTCGCCGGTCAGGTAGTACCAGCGGTCCCGGCGGCGTCGCTCGGCCGCCCGGGCGTTGCCGGGCACGAGGTCCGAGAGCCCGTCGGCGACCCCGTGCAGGGTGTAGACCACGGCGGTCCGGCGCAGGAACGGCCCCAAGGCCCGCCCGAGCCACCCCGCACGTCGGTCCTGCAGGTGCACGACGTCGGGACGCAGTGCCCGCAGCTGACGCACCATCTCGGCACCGCCGCGCAGGTCGGTCTTGCTGGCCATCTCACGCACGTGCCAGGTGACCCCAGCAGCCCGGGCCGTCTCGGTGCCGGGGCACTCCGGTCCGATCACGTGACTGTCCACGCCCCGGGCGGCGAGCCCGACAGCGACGTCCACGGCGTGGTCGGGGGGCCCACCCACGCTCTGGGTGAGCAACTGCACGACCCGCATCACTCGGGCCGCTCCGGCTCGGAGACCCAGAACGCTGCTCCGAACGCCGCCAGCAGCCAGAACGGCAGGGCGTACTGCTCGGTCACGAAGGTCGCCGAGATGACCGCCCCCACGAGCGCGGCGCACACCGCCGCCGCCACCGGATCTCGGGTACGACGCCACCCGCTCCAGGCGCCACCGAAGGCCATCAGGAGCAGGAGCAGGAACATGCCCAGGCCGAGGAACCCGAGCTCGCTGGAGACCTCGAGGTAGGTGTTGTGAGCCACGTCCAGCCGGTGGTTGACGTCGGCCGGCAGGGCTCCGAGGTAGTCGCGGTGGTAGAGCGCGAACGATCCCGGGCCTAGTCCGAGCAGCGGGTTCTCCACCGTCATCTGGCCGGCCGCGGTCCAGAGGTCGAGCCGCTCGGAGACGTTCTGCCCTGCGACGTAGTCCTTCTGCTGGAGGCTGGTGGCAACCATCTCCGGGACCGCGGCCATCGTGATGCCGAGGCCGGCGGCGAGTACCACGACACCCACCAGGGCGGCGCGCAGCCGCACCATCCCCACCACGACCGCGAACAGCGCCATCGCCGCCATCGCGAGCATTGCTCCACGCGACAGCGTGCCCACGATGGCCAGGGTGATCACGAAGGCGGACAGGTCGTAGGGCCAGGTCCGGCGAGAACGGGGCCCCTGCTTCCTCAGCGCGATCGCGAGCGGCAGGGCGGTGAGCAGGAAGAAGGCGAAGTCGTTCGGGTCGCCGATGGGGCCACCGACCCGTCGGTCGTAGCCCAGCAGGTAGCTGCCGATCCCGAAGAGCGAGGCCACCGCCGAGGAGAAGACGTACGCACGGGCCACCGTGGCCGGCGCGAGGATCCCGCCCCGCATCGTGTCCGCGAGCACCACCAGCAGGGCGAGGAAGCCGGCGTAACGGATCAGCACGGCCTGTCCCGTGGTTCCGTTGGCATGGGCCACCGTCGAGGCCAGCAGCACGACGACGAAGGCCAGCGCGGTCATCATCACCGGGCTGTAGGGCTTGCGGTGCAGCGGACCCGCCGACCGGCGCAGCAGCCAGGCGCCGATCGCCAGGGCGGCGAGCCCCTTGGCCAAGCGGGGGTCGAGGCCGAGCAGGTAGTCGTCGAAGGCGGCGGCCGCCACCACGGTGAGTACCGCCCACTCGATCCGGACCATCAGGGCGATCAGGATCACCCCGCCGAACACCGCGGCCGCCGTGAGCACGGGCAGATAGCCCGCCCCGAGCCCGATCGGAATCGCGGCGAGCAGCGGAAGCACGAAGGTCAGCCAGGCGGGAACCCGGTCCGGCCAGCGCATCCGCGCGATCCCGGTGGGGCCCGACGAGTGGACCGGGAGGGCCAGGTCACTGGTGGGACGCCGCTCCATCGACGTACCGGAGCGACGCGCGAGGTCCGCGCGTCGACGCACCATCTCGCCCCGGGTCTCGTTCACCATGGCGGGCCGCTCCGCCCTCGCAGTTCATCGAGGGGGCGGAGCATCGTGTAGGCGCCGTCCAGGACGAGACGGAGGTCGCGCGGATCCTCGGGCACGAAGGACCGCTTCAGCGACAGCGGATGGGTACGCCGGGTGTTCATCCCCCGGTCGACCGTGATCGCGATGGAGTACCCGGCGTCGTCGACCGCGTCGCGGACGCTGCGGTTCCAGCCGCCGGTCGGGTAGGCCAGCGACGTGATCGTGCGGCCCAGCAGCTCGGTGAGGGCGACCCGGGAGTCGACGAGCTCGCGCTTGAGCTCCCCGGCGTCCAGACGCGGGAGCCACGGGTGCGTCACGGTGTGGGAGCCGATGTCGAGGCCCTCCCGGGCTGCGTCGAGCAGCTCGTCAGCCGTGGCCAGCCGGAGACGGCCGCCGTGGTCGTGCTCGTGGGCGTCCCACGGAAAGGACATCGGCCGGTCGAGGATCCCGGACACCACGAAGAAGGTCGCCGGCATGGAGCGCTCGCGCAGCAGCGGCCACGCCGTCTCGAGGACGCTGGCGTACCCGTCGTCGAAGGTGAGGACGACCGCCTTCTCGGGGAGCGTGCCGGCCGCCAGCGCGGCCACTGCCTCGTCCAGGGGCAGGATCCGCGCACCCCAGTCCTCGAGGTCGTCGAGGTGGCGCTGGAAGTCGTCGACCCCGGTGGAGAGCCCGTCGGTCCGCTCCCCGTCGACGCGGTGCCACCCGATCATGTTCAGCCC
>NZ_JBFIKK010000204.1:0-3722 GCF_041600255.1 Nocardioides sp.
CAGCGGTACGGCGCCGTACCGCCGCTCGGCGAGCTCGGCGCGCAGGGCCGAGCGATCCTCGCGCAGTGCAGCCACCGCCGAGCTCACGTCCGGACTCACCGGAGTGGAGAGCTCGATCTGGCCGCCGGGCTCGAGAGTGACCGAGCTGCCCGACGGCATCGGGGGCAGGCGGTCGACCAGCGACCGGATCGCCGCCCAGGTGGGCCGCCGCAGCGGCGTGACCAGGTCGATCAGATGAAACTCGAGCTCCAGACCGACGCGTCGCTCGCTGCCGGACCGGAGTGCCTGGGCGGCCACGTGGGCGTGCGCATGGCCGCGGGGGTCGGCAGCGTCGAGGAGTGCTCCCTCGGGTGGGGTGTCCACCATCGTCTTGGCGGTCATCTCCGCCCCCTCCAGGTCCGGACCGGTCGCCGTGACGACCGCGGGTCGGTGCGGGGGCGGCCATGGTCGACCGTCCTCGTTGCTTGCTCTCCCATCTCTACCGGGTGTCGAGCCGGAACCCAAGGGGGCCGCGCAAGAAACTTCCCGCTGCAGGTTCATCACGGTATGCAGGCGAACCGGCGCTTCCCTGGGTGCACAGGGCAAGGGAAGTGCAGGTTCGGCACGGGAACTCTGAGCCACGGCTCAGCTGGACATCACCCAGGGAGCCACGCGGGCCGACCCGCCGAACCAGTCCACAACGGGGAGAGGGTCGTCCTCGTCGGTCATGCGGCGCCGAGCCTCAGCCGCCGGCTCGGCTCCTGCAGCGACGACCGGTCGGGTGGCCAGGATGGGGCACCGACGTTGCCGGAGGGCGTCGGCTCAGAACCCCGAACGCCGCCCGGCAAGCAGGCGGCGTTCGGGAGTCACCACGGTGACGGGGCTGGACTCAGTCGTCGTCCTCGTCCTCGTCGTCGTCGTCCTCACCCTGGTCGTCGCAGTCGTCGTCCTCGTCGTCGTCCTCGTCCTCGTTGTCGACACCGTCGCCGTCGTGGTCCTCGTGGCCGTCCTCGACGCCGTCGTCGTCGGAGTCGCGATCATGCGGGTCGGTGCCCTGCTCGTTCTCGTCCTCGTCCGCCACCCCGTCGCCGTCACTGTCCTCGTCGTCGTCGCGGCAGCTCTCCGAGGCGTCGTCCTCGTCCTCGTTGGCGATGCCGTCCCGGTCGCCGTCCTCGTCACCGTCGGGGATGCCGTCCCCGTCGGTGTCGGGGTCGAGCACCTTCGTCGACCGCAGCCCATCGCGGACCTCGTCACCGTCGTCGTGACCGTCTCCGTCGGTGTCCTCGTCGCGCGGGTCTGTGCCACGCCGGTACTCCGCGATGTTGCGCAGCCCGTCGCGATCCTTGTCACCCTTCGCATTGGCCTTGTGCGGGTCCAGGCCGTGGGCCTTCTCCCACCGGTTCGGCATGCCGTCACGGTCCCAGTCGCCCCGCGCGGCGTCGGCTGACGAGGCCGACAGCGTCATCAGGGCGGCCGCGGCCAGCGTGGTGGTCGCCGAGACGAGGCGGAAGGCGGCGGTGTGCAGGATGTACATGGTTCTCTCCCCGGAGGCTCCAGCGGTGGTGGATCGTGCCACCACTCCCACCTCCTCCATCGGCACCGAGAGCACCTGACGTGATGGCGGACTAGACCAGGCAGGACGCACGAACGCCGCCCGGATGACCGAGCGGCGTTCGTGCGTCGAACTGGGTCGTGCTGGGGACCTGTCAGTCCAGATAGTCGCGCAGGACCTGCGAGCGCGACGGGTGACGCAGCTTCGACATCGTCTTCGACTCGATCTGGCGGATCCGTTCGCGGGTCACGCCGTAGACCTTGCCGATCTCGTCAAGGGTCTTCGGCTGGCCGTCGGTGAGGCCGAAGCGCATCGAGACGACGCCGGCCTCGCGCTCCGAGAGCGTGTCGAGCACGGCGTGCAGCTGCTCCTGGAGCAGCGTGAACGAGACCGCGTCGGCCGGGACGATCGCCTCGGAGTCCTCGATCAGGTCACCGAACTCGGAGTCGCCGTCCTCGCCCAGGGGCGTGTGCAGCGAGATCGGCTCACGCCCGTACTTCTGGACCTCGATGACCTTCTCGGGGGTCATGTCGAGCTCCTTGGCGAGCTCCTCCGGGGTGGGCTCGCGGCCCAGGTCCTGGAGCATCTGCCGCTGGACGCGGGCCAGCTTGTTGATGACCTCGACCATGTGCACCGGGATCCGGATGGTGCGGGCCTGGTCGGCCATGGCACGGGTGATGGCCTGCCGGATCCACCACGTCGCGTACGTCGAGAACTTGTAGCCCTTGGTGTAGTCGAACTTCTCGACCGCACGGATCAGACCGAGGTTGCCCTCCTGGATCAGGTCCAGGAAGAGCATGCCGCGACCGGTGTAGCGCTTGGCCAGCGAGACCACGAGCCGCAGGTTGGCCTCGAGCAGGTGGTTCTTCGCGCGACGACCGTCCTCGGAGATCCACTCCAGCTCTTCCTGGATCTTCGCCGAGATCTTGCCGCCCTTGGCGAGCTTCTCCTCCGAGAAGAGACCGGCCTCGATCCGCTTGGCGAGCTCCACCTCCATCTCGGCGTTGAGGAGCGGCACCTTGCCGATCTGCTTGAGGTAGTCCTTGACCGGGTCGGCGGTGGCACCGGCCACCATGACCTGCTGCTCGGGCTCGTCGGTGTCGTCGGCGGCGGAGACCACGAAGGTCGCCTGCTTCTCGTCCTCGACGATCGTCGGGTCGGCCTTGACGTCCTTCTCGAACTGGGCGTCCGGGATGTCAGGCAGCAGCTTCTTGCCGTCGGGACCCACCACGACGACCTCGACCTCGGCTGCCTCGGTGCTGGCGGCCGCCTTCTTGGTCGCCGCCTTCTTCGTGGCCGCCTTCTTGGCCGGAGCCGCGGCCTTGGTGGCGGCGGTCTTGGTGGCCGCGGCCTTGGTCGCGGCAGCCTTCTTCGCCGGAGCAGCCTTCTTGGCCGGCGCCTCCGCCGTGGCGGCAGCAGCCTTCTTGGCGGGAGCCTTCTTGGCGGCCGTCTTCGCAGTGGTGGTCTTGCGCGGCGAAGCCGCCGCAACAGCGCGGCTGCTCGTCGGACTCACGGCCACCGAGATGCCGAGGCCACTGAGGTGGCCGAGCAGCGCCTTGAGGTGCTTCGGCTCGACCTGGGCGTCCTCACTGGCCTGCCGGACCTCTTCGGGGGAGACACTGCCGGTCGGGGTCCCCCGTTCGATCAGGGCCGCGACGGACGGGTGCGACAGCACCTCGGCTGGGAGCATCTTGCGTGCGTTCGAGGACACGAACACCTCTCGTCAACTGACATGGGGGCGCGGCAAGGCCCGGTAACGTCAAGAGCCGCGCCGTCATTGTGCCACGCTCCCCAACCCGTGCCGACATTCCCCCCGAACACGCCGTGTCGGGCTGGACCGGCCGGTCGGACCTCACCTCGCCTTGGCGGCGACCTTCGCCTGCTTCTTGAAGTCGCGCACCTTCTGCAAGGACTCCGGGTCCACGACGTCGGCCACCGAACGGTGCCCCTGCTCGGCGTACGCGCCCACCGCGGCCTCCCAGCCACCCGGGCGTACGCCGAGCTGCTTGGCCAGCAGGGCCACGAAGATCTGCGCCTTCTGCTTGCCGAACCCGGGCAGCTCCATCACCCGCGCCAGCAGCTCCTTGCCGGTGCTCGGCTCGGTCCAGAGCCGGGTGACGTCGCCGTCGTAGCGCTCCTCGACCACGGCAGCCAGGGCCTGCAGGCGCGTCGCCATCGAGCCCGGGAAGCG
>NZ_JBFIKK010000205.1:0-3714 GCF_041600255.1 Nocardioides sp.
CTCCAGGCCGTTCTGGATTGCGTTGGTCTCCATGACCAACAGGTGTGCGAGATGTTCCGAGCGCCTCCGAGCCGCTCCAGGACATCCCATGCCGAACTGGGCGGTCGCCGGTCGGACGGGCCTCGCGGCCCAGTTTCTGGCCGGTTTCTGGCTGTCTGATCAAATCTCAAATGCTTTCAGGCTCGGAGATCCATGATCTCCGAGCCTGAATTCAGTAGCGGGGGCAGGATTTGAACCTGCGACCTCTGGGTTATGAGCCCAGCGAGCTACCGAACTGCTCCACCCCGCGTCGCTGAACAGAACCTTACGGGATCCGTTCCTGCGGGCCAAATCCGGGGTGGGGCGGTCAGTTCGCGGCCTTCTCCCCTGCCTTCGCCGGCTCCTGGGCCGCCAACGTCAGCGCCTGGTCGACGAACCGCTGGGCCCGGTCGATCTGCTCGCCGTAGGTCGCGAAGTCCTTCTTGGCAAGGGCCGCGTCGGCCGCCGCGAAGGCGGCGTCCGCCTTGGCCAGCGCGGCGCGGATCTGCTCCGCGACCGTGCCGGTCGGCTCACCCTTGCCGTTGCCGCCCTTGCCGTTGCCCTTGTCATCGGGCTCCGGCTCGACCGGGTCGTTGGGATCGACGCCGAGCACACTGGCCAGCGCGTCACCGAGGGTCCGGCCGATACCGACCTCGCCGCCGTACGAGACCAGCACGTACTGCAGGATCGGGTACGACGAGGTCGAGCCCGCGCGGACGGCGTAGACCGGCTCCACGTAGATCAGCCCGCCCTTGACCGGCAGCGTCAGCAGGTTGCCCAGGATCGTCTGACCACCCGATCGGTTGAACTGCGCCAACTCGTTGGCGATCGTCGAGTTCGAGGTGAACTCGTTGGCGATCAGGCCCGGCCCGGGGGTCTGCTGGTCCGGCAGCTGCAGGACCCGCATCTTCCCGTAGTTCTCCGGGTCCGAGGCGTCGGAGTCGACCGAGACGAACGCCGCCAGGTTGTTCTTGTTGTACGGCGTGAAGACCGAGGTCAGCGAGAAGACGTTCTGCGCTCCCCCGAAGGCCTCCGGCTGGTCCACGAAGAGCCGGTACGGCGGCTGCAGGTGCCCCGCCACGTTCGGGTCCTCGGGCACGGCCCAACGGTTGTTGCCCTGGTAGAAGTCGCCCGCATCCGTCACGTGGTAGCGCGCGAACTGGTAGCGCTGCACCTTGAACAGGTCCTCGGGGTAGCGCAGGTGGTCGAGGAGGTTCTCGGGGATCTCCTCCTTGTCCAGCACGGTGCCGGGGAAGGCGGACTTCCACGCCTGCAGGATCGGGTCGGCGTCCCACTCGTAGATCTGCACGGTGCCGTCGTAGGCATCGACGGTCGCCTTGACCGAGTTGCGCATGTAGTTGATCTCGTCGGTCGGCAGCGCCCGGAGGCCCACCGACTCCTGCAGCGAGTCGTCGGTCATCGTCCGGAACGACTCACGCTCCGAGGAGGGGTAGCGGTCGGTGGTGGTGTAGCCGTCCAGGATCCACAGGATCCGTCCGTCCACCACGGCCGGGTACGGGTCGCTGTCGACGGTCAGCCACGGGGCGACCTTCTCCAGCCGCTCGCGCGGGGTGCGGTTGTAGAGCACCTTGCTCTGGCTGTTCACCCGGCCCGAGAGCAGGAAGTTGGGCTCGGAGAACTTGACCGCGTACATCAGCTGGTTGAAGAACCCGCCGATGTCGACGCCACCGAGGCCGTCGTACGTCGTGGTCTTGTCCTGGACGTCGCTGCCACCGCCGGCGTCGTTGCCCAGGTCGAGCTCGACCTGCCCGGTGCCCTCCTCGCGGCCGACCACCGAGTAGTCGGGGCTCAGCTCACCGAAGTAGACACGCGACTCGTACTCCCCCAGCGCGTCCTGACCGGCCTCCTGGCCCTCGGCCCACTGGATGTCGATCGACTCGGTGACGTTGCTGATCGGGCGCTGGTTGGCGTACGCCGCGATGATCCCGTTGCCGTGGGTGTAGACGGTGTGCAGGTTGGACCAGTTCTGGTCGCCGGCGTTGATGCCGTCCTGGTCGAGCTCGCGGACACCGAGGACCAGGGCACGCTCCTGTCCACCGATCTCGTAGCGGTCCACGTCGAGCACCGGGGCGACCGAGTAGTAGGCGCGCACCTGCTGGCGCTGCTCGAACGTCTGACGCACCAGCTGCGGGTCCACCAGCGGCGTCGAGGAGGTCTGGCCGTCCAGCTCCGCGAGCTGACCGGAGGAGGCCTTCGCCGAGCTCGTGTACGGCGCGACCTCCGCGTCGCTGACGTCGTAGGCCTGGCGGGTCGCGTCGATGTTGCGCTTGATGTACGGCGCCTCGCGGTCGGCCTCGGAGGGCTTGACCTGGAACTGCTGGACGATGCCGGGCCAGATCAGGCCGAGCAGGATCGCCGAGACGGCGAGCAGCGCGAGCCCGACCGAGGGCAGCATCCAGGTGCGCCGCCAGACGTTGACGAAGAAGAGCACCGCGCAGATCACGGCGATCCCCATCAGGATGTTCTTGGCCGGCAGCACCGCGTGGTCGTCGGTGTAGGTCATCCCGGTGATCAGGCGGCCGGTCTGGTTGACCAGGTCGAAGCGGTCCAGCCAGTAGTCGCCGGCCTTGACCAGCACGAAGACGCCGAGCAGGAACGACAGCTGCGCCTGGGCGGCACCCGAGAGCCGGTCCCGGGTGGCCTGCAGCCGGACCCCGCCGTACAGGTAGTGCACGACGCCGGCGGCGAGCATCGCGATGATCGTGACGGCCATCGTGAAGTCGAGCAGGAAGTGGTACCAGGGCAGGTCGAAGACGTAGAAGCCGATGTCCTGCTTGAAGTAGGCGTCCTCGTCACCGAACGGCACCCCGTTGCGCCAGAGCATGTACTGACGCCACTGACCCACCGCCGAGCTGCCGGCGAAGAGCCCCATCAGCGCGGAGACCCCGATCAGCAGCCACATCCGGATCGGGGTGACCACCTCGCGGTAGCGGTCGAGGTTGGTCTGCTCCGGCGAGTTCGGCCGGAACATCGGACGCATCCGGTAGGCGAGGTACATGTTCGCGCCGACCACCAGCGCCATCACCGCGGCGAAGACCAGGAAGAGCCCGGTCTTGGTCCAGAACAGCGTCGAGAAGACGGCCGGGTAGCCGCCGGAGCGGTACCAGAGCCGGTCGGTGTAGATCGAGGAGAAGGTAGTCAGCCCGAAGAACCCGATCACCACCACGAACGCGGTGATCGCCAGGGCTCGGGACCGCTTGGGCGGCGCCTGCGGCGGCGGCGGGGGGGTGCTCCGCGGGTCGTCGGCGAACAGGTCACTCATGGGGTCTCCTCTTCGAGCGTGGCCGTGAGCAGCGCGAGCAGCCCGGGCACGAGGTCGGCACCGCCGACCACGGACTGGTCATCGTCATGGGCGCGCAGGCGCAGCGCACAGTACGTCGAGCCGGCGCGGGTGGCACCGGCCACGATCCGCACCTCCTGGCGCAGCGGGTGCTCGCGGGCGAACTCCTCGGCGCCGGCCGGGTCGTCGGGGATCTCGGCGTCGACGTCGGGAGGCAGCACCAGTCGTTCGACCACCGCGGCGCACCCGGTCACCTCGCTCGGCCAGACGATCGACTCCAGCACCGACTCCAGCGGCCGTTCGGCGCTGAGCTGGTCCTGCTCGACGGGGGTCAGCGACCCCTGCTCGGCGGCGGCGTCGAGCCCCATCGCGGCGGCGAGCGCAGGCTCCCGCTC
>NZ_JBFIKK010000206.1:0-3711 GCF_041600255.1 Nocardioides sp.
CTCGCGCAGTTCCTCGAGGATCCCGACGTCCTGCTCGGTCAGCAGCTGCGCCGTCGCCACGACGACCGGCTCGGGCGCGCAGAACCAGGTGGCGCGAGCGGGCAACCGGCCCGACTCGCGCAGCGCCCAGACGTCGTCGAAACCGGCGGGATCGAGCTCCGAGCGATGCTCCGGCACGCCGGGGTGCGCGAGCGCACGACCGTGCCGGACGAGGTGGAGGGCCACCTCAGAAGACGAGGTAGTGCAGCAGCAGCCAGACCGGTGCCACGGTGGCCAGCAACGAGTCGAGGCGGTCCATCAGCCCGCCGTGGCCGGGGATGACCTGGCTCATGTCCTTGATCCCGAGGTCCCGCTTGATCACCGACTCGCACAGGTCGCCGAGGGTGGCCATCACGACCACGATCAGACCGAGGACCACACCGACCCAGGCACGGCCGTCGAGCAGGTGGACGACGAGCACCCAGCCCGCGAAGACGCAGAAGAGCGTGGAGCCCGCGAAGCCCTCCCACGACTTCTTGGGTGAGATCACCGGCGCCATCGGGTGCCGACCGAAGAGCACGCCGGCGACGTAGCCGCCGGTGTCGGAGGCGACCGTGACCAGGATGAAGACGATGATCGCCCGGACGCCGGCATTGTCGAAGCCGCCGGTCGTGCCGTCATCGCCCTCGGCGAGGAGCAGGGCGACGAACGAGGCCAGGAACGGCACGTAGATCAGGGTGAACACCGAGGCTGTGGCGTTCTTGACGTAACCGTCGATGCCGCGACGCAACAGCCACAGCATGATCGCCAGCGCGGTCACGGCCGTCGCCGTCACCAGGGCCGGGGCACCGTAGAAGTAGGCGACCAGCACCATCACCACACCGCCGACCATCAGCGGCTGCTCGGGCAGGTCGATGTCCTTGGCGGCGAAGCCACGGTGCAGCTCCCAGACAGCGACCACGATCGCGACCGCCACGACGATGACGAAGGCGGTCTTCCAGAAGAACAGGGAGGCCCCGATGCCTGCCAGGAGGCCGAGGCCGGAGGCGACGGCGACCGGCAGGTTGCGGCCGGCGCGGCCGTGGTCCTTGGTGGGCTCCGCCGAGGCGGGCCCAGGAGGTGGGGTGGAGTCCGTCATGTCAGGGCCGCTCAGACTTCGAGCAGCTCGGCTTCCTTGTTCTTGAGCATCTCGTCGATCGCGTCGGTGTGCTTCTTCGTCAGCGAGTCGAGCCGCTTCTCGGCGCCGGTGACGTCGTCCTTGCCGACCTCGCCGTCCTTCTCGAGCTTCTCCAGGCCCTGCTTGGCGTTGCGGCGCAGGTTCCGCACGGCCACCCGGCCGTCCTCGGCCTTCGCCTTGGCCACCTTGATGTACTCCTTGCGACGCTCTTCGGTGAGCTCGGGGAAGACGCAACGCAGCATCTTGCCGTCGTTCGAGGGGTTGACGCCGAGGTCGGAGTCGCGGATGGCGCGCTCGATGCTGCCCATCGCGCCCACGTCGTAGGGCTGGATCA
Organism: Nocardioides sp.; assembly: GCF_041600255.1. Classification (GTDB taxonomy): domain Bacteria; phylum Actinomycetota; class Actinomycetes; order Propionibacteriales; family Nocardioidaceae; genus Nocardioides. Next base: position 1,491 of record NZ_JBFIKK010000206.1, read on the forward strand.
GGATGATCCGGGCCTCGGGCGCGGTGAAGGAGGCGAGCTGCTGCAGCGGGGTCGGCGAGCCGTAGTAGTCGACCACGATCTTGCTGAACATGCTGGGCTGCGCGCGGCCGGCTCGGATCGCCGAGAACTCCTCGCGCGTCGACTCGACCGACTTGGCCATCTTGGCGTCGGCCTCGTTGAGGATGTCGTTGATCACGGCTGCTCCTGTGTCGTTGCGATGGTGGGGGGTGCTGCGGTGACGGAAACCGTCAGCCGGCAGTCACCAGCGTGCCAATCTTGTCACCCTGCCCGACGCGCAGGATGTTGCCCTCGGGCTCCATGCCGAAGACCACCATGGGCAGCTTGTTCTCGCCACACAGTGCGAAGGCGGTCTGGTCCATGATCCGCAGCCCCTGCTGGATCGCCTCGTCGTAGGTGAGGCTGTCGTACTTGGTGGCGTCGGGGTCGACCTTGGGATCGGCGCTGTAGACCCCGTCCACGCCGCTCTTGGCGAAGAGCACGACGTCGCACTTGCTCTCCAGCGCACGCTGGACGGCGACGGTGTCGGTGGAGAAGAAGGGCATGCCCATCCCGGCGCCGAAGATCACGACGCGGCCCTTCTCCATGTGCCGGATGGCGCGACGCGGAACGTACGGCTCCGCGACCTGGCCCATCGTGATGGCGGTCTGCACGCGCGTCTCGATGCCCATCTTCTCCAGGAAGTCCTGGAGTGCGAGGCAGTTCATCACGATGCCGAGCATGCCCATGTAGTCGGCGCGCACCCGGTCCATGCCGCGCTGCTGGAGCTCGGCACCGCGGAAGAAGTTGCCACCCCCGGTGACGACGGCGACCTGGACCCCCGACCGGGCGACGTCCGCGATCTCCCGGGCGATCGCCTGCACGACGTCCGGGTCGACGCCGACCTTGCCGCCACCGAAGACCTCGCCGGACATCTTGAGCAGGACTCTCTTGTAGCCCGTCACGGGCGGCTCCTTCGATCGACGTGGAGGGGAGCACACGAGAAGGCCGGTCCGATGATCAGGATCTGCATCATCGAACCGGCCTCCTCGGGTGCGTCTGGCGCCAAACTATTCCATGCTGGCCCGTGGGTCAGGCACCGACCTCGAAACGGGCGAACCGCTTCAGCTCGGTGCCGGCCTCGGCCAGGACGGCCTTGACGGTCTTCTTGTTCTCGGTGACCGACGGCTGCTCGAGCAGGACGACGTCCTTGAAGAAGCCGTTGAGCCGGCCCTCGGTGATCTTGGCGATCGCCTGCTCGGGCTTGCCCTCCTCACGCGAGGTCGCCTCGGCGATCTCACGCTCCTTGGCGACGACGTCCGCGGGGACCTCGTCACGGGAGAGGTACTGCGGGCGCATCGCGGCGATCTGCATCGCGGCGCTGCGGGCAGCCTCCTCGTTGCCGTCGAACTCGACGAGAACGCCGACGGCCGGCGGGAGGTCAGCGGCACGCTTGTGCATGTAGACCACGACGGGGCCGTCGAAGTAGGCGACCCGACCGAGCTCGATCTTCTCGCCGATCGTCATAGCCAGGTTCGCCACGACCTCGCCGACGGTCGAACCGTCGAGCTCGACGGCCTTCAGGGTCTCGGCGTCGCCGGCCTGGGCGGCCGCGGCCGCGTCGGCGATGCGCTGGGCGACCGCGATGAAGTCGGTGCCCTTGGCGACGAAGTCGGTCTCGCAGTTGATCTCGACGAGCGCGCCGCCGGAGGTGGCGACCAGGCCGGCGGTGGCCTCGCGGGTCTCACCGCGCTCCGCCGCCTTCTTGCCCAGCTTGATCCGGATCAGCTCGGCGGCCTTGTCCAGGTCGCCGTCTGCCTCGTCGAGCGCCTTCTTGCAGTCCATCATGCCGGCGCCCGTGCTCTCACGGAGCGTCTTGACGTCGGCGGCGGAGAAGTTAGCCATGTTGTTCGTCCCTCGGAGTGTGTGTGGAGTCGAACGCTCACCGGACGCGGTCGTGCCCCGGCCGGAGCCGGCACACGACCGCGTGACCGAAGAACGTCAGGCCTTGGCCTCGTCGGCCGCAGGCGCGTCCGTGGTGGCCTCGGTGGTGGCCTCGGCGGCCTCGGTCGCCTCGGCGGCCTCGGACGCAGCGCCCGTGGCCTCGGAGGCGGGGGTCTCGGCCGTGGCGTCGCCGCCGGTGGCCTCGACGGCAACCTTCTCTGCGTCGCCGGCGAGCAGCTCGCGCTCCCACTCGGCCAGCGGCTCCTCGGCGCCGACCTCA
>NZ_JBFIKK010000207.1:0-3682 GCF_041600255.1 Nocardioides sp.
CAGCACGCAGATCGTGGTGCTCTCGCTGCCGGTGCCGGTGGTGGTCGGGATCGCCACCAGCGGCAGCAGCCGCTCGGTGGGCGCCAGGGCTCTGCCGACCGGGGCGTTGAGGTAGTCCATCAACTCGCCCGGGTTGGTGGTGAGCAGGTTGACCGCCTTGGCGGTGTCGATCGCCGACCCACCGCCGACGGCCACGATCGCGTCGAACGGCCCGGCGTCGCGGGCGAAGTCGATCGCCTCGCGCATCGAGTCGTCGGTCGGCTCCACGTGCACGCCGGCGTACGTCGTGACCTGCAGGCCGCGGGCGGCGATCTGCTCGGCGATCCGGGCCGGGTGGCCGGTGGCGGCCACGCCGGCGTCGGTGACCAGCAGCACCCGCTGGGCGCCGTACCCGCTCAGGTCGTGACCGACCTCGTCGGCGGCACCCGGGCCGAACTTCAACGCCGGCGCCGCGTAGGTGAACACGGTCTCGCTCACGGTTCCACCACCCTCAGGTCGGCGGCGACCCGCTGCGCCGCGAGCGCATGGGTGACCACCTCGAGCACCGGCACCGTCCCGGACTCGATCTCCGGGATCGGGATCCAGGCGACCTCGTCGGTCGTGCCGTCGGCCTCGACCACCCGCACGGTGGCCGCGTCGTCGACCGTGGCGGCGAAGATCAGGTGGATGCCGTGGAAGTCCTCGTGCCGGCCCGAGGGCGCGGTCCCGTCGAAGTGGGTGTCGTGCACGTCGACCAGCTCGCCGACCTCGCAGGCGATGCCGCACTCCTCCTGCACCTCGCGCTCCAGGGCGCTGCGTGGCGTCTCGCCGTGGTCGATGCCGCCACCGGGCAGGGTCCATGAGCCCGCGTGGTGCCCGCGCGACGAGATCCGGGTCAGCAGCAGGCTGTCGTCGCGCCGGACCAGGGCGTAGGCGGCGATCCGCTGCTGCCGGAACGGGCGGTGGTCGACCAGCGCCTCCTGGACCAGCGGTACGACGGGCACCCGGCCGGACAGCACGTCCGCCACCGGGATCCAGGCTGCCTCCGCGGTCGACCCGTCCACCTCGACCACCTGGGGAGCGGGGGCGTCCACCGGCACCCAGCCGTCGTACACGATGCGCAGGGCGTGGGCGTTGACCCGGCGGCCGTCGCGCCACACCCCGGGCAGGTGGGCGGAGTAGATCCGGGCCGCGGCACCGATCTCGGCGTGCAGCCCGGTCTCCTCGTGGATCTCCCGGATCACGGCGTCGCGGGGGTCCTCTCCGTGGTCGAGCCCGCCCCCGGGGAGCGTCCAGAGCTCCTGACTGGTCACGCTCGGCGCGAGACGGCTGAGCAGGATGTTGTCGTCGCGCAGGATCACGGCGTAGGCCGCGACGCGCTGACGCTTCGGCAGAGTCCCCATCCCCCGAGCGTAGTGGGGCGACGCTCAGCTGCTCGGGCGGACCGGGGGACCCCACGAGGGCGGGACCGCGCTGCTCGGCACCTCGTCGAGGTCGAGCGCGGCGCGCCGGTCGGGGGCGTGGCCACCCAGGTGTGCCGGGTGCCAGGGCGCGTGCTCGCCGGCACGCGGTCGGTGCGCGGGCAGGCGCTGCAGCCCTTCGAGCAGGTCGGTCAGGGCGTGACCGAGGCGGTGCGTCGCCTCCGCGAGGTCCTCGTCGGCAGCGACCGGCAGCGGAGCCCCGAAACGTACGTCGACCAGCCGGCCGCGGGCCAGTTCCGGCGGGCGCTCGCGACCCTCGGGCGTCCGACTGACGGTGGCGATCCGCTGCCCGCCCCACAGGGCCACCGGGACAATCGGGACGCCGGTCTCCCGGGCCAGCGCCACCGTGCCCGGCATCAACGAGCGCACCGTGAACGAGTGCGAGATGCCCGCCTCCGGGAAGACACCGACCGCTTCGCCGTCGGCGAGCAGGCGACGGGCGCGCAGGTACGCCGCCGCCGGCGCCTGCCGATCGACCGGGATGTGGCGCATCGCGTCCATCGCCCGTCGTACGACCGGGACGTGCCAGATGTCGTGGCGGCACATGAACCGCACGTGGCGACCGCGGCTCAGGGCGGCCTTGCCGACGAACAGGAAGTCCGGGTACGAGTTGTGCACGCTGGCGAGCAGGACCGGGCCGGACTCGGGCACGTTCTCCTCACCCGACCACCGGGTGGTCAGGCCCAGCCCGGCCATCGCCGTGCGGGCCAGGACCACGGTGGCGTCGTACCAGGGCTCCTTCACGGGGGCTCCTTCATCGGGGCTCCCTCACCGGGGCTGCTTCATCGCAGCGGGCTCACGAGAACGGGCTCACGAGAACGGGGGCCGGTGGTCGCGGGCCAGGGAGCGTCGACCGGCCCAGCGCCACACCCGGGCGGAGCGGTCGCGGTCCTCGTCGGTGACCAGGTTGCCCATCCAGCGCAGCGCGAGCGTCATCAGCCAGTCCGAGCGCATCCCCGCCGGGCCGAAGGTCGGCAGCACCCGGGGCACGGTGACCAGGCCGGCCAACCGCCGGGCGATCGAGAACGACTCGCCGTAGTGGTGGCGCAGCAGCTCCGGCCAGACGTGGGTCAGGGGCTGGTCGGCGGCCCGCTCGGCGAAGAGCTCCGCGAGCAGCCGGCCCGACTCCAGGCCGTAGTCGATGCCCTCCCCGTTCAACGGGTTGACGCAGGCGGCCGCGTCACCGATCAGTGCCCAGTTGGGTCCGGCGACGTTCGAGACCGCGCCCCCCATCGGCAGCAGGGCGGAGGTCGGCATCCTCAGGTCCCCGGTGAGCTGGAACTCGTCGCGGCGCTGCTCGGCGTAGAACTTCATCAACGGTCGGATCGCGATCTCCGCGGGACGCTTCAGCGTGGCCAGGGTGCCGACGCCCAGGTTCACCTCGCCGTTGCCGAGCGGGAAGATCCAGCCGTAGCCCGACAGGATCTCGCCCTGCTCGCCGCGCAGCTCGAGGTGCGAGCTGATCCAGGGGTCGTCGGACATGCCGGAGTCGACGTAGGAGCGACCGGCGACGCCGTACACGGTCTCGCGGTGCCACTCCCGGCCGAGCAGCTTGCCCAGCGGGGAACGGACGCCGTCGGCCACGACGAGGCGTCGGCAGGCGATCTCGAGCCGCTCGGGACCGTCCGGCCCGGACTGCTCGAGCACCACGGCGGCGACCCGCGACCCGTCGCGTCGTACGTCGACGGCGCGGGCGCCGTCGATCGCGACCGCCCCGGCCTTGATCGCGGTGGTGCGCAGATGGTCGTCGAGTTCGGTGCGGGCCACGGCAGAGCCCCAGTCGGGGAGGTTCCCCCCGGGCCACGGCAGCAGCAGCGTCTGGCCGAAGCCGTGCGCGCGCAGACCCTGGTTGACGGTGTGGGCGCGCAGCCAGTCCTCGAGCCCGAGGCGCTGGAGCTCGCCGATCGCGCGCGGGGTGAGCCCGTCGCCGCAGGTCTTGTCACGGGGGAAGACCGCGGAGTCGACCAGGACGACGTCCGTGCCCGCCTTGGCCAGCCAGGCTGCGGCTGCCGAGCCCGCAGGGCCGGCGCCGACGACAAGGACGTCGGTGGAGGTGGGGATGGCAGCGCTGGTCACGGGCCAATTCTCGCAGCCACTCCCCCGTCCACCCATTCGCCCCCGACGTCACCTGCCAGTTGTGGTTGCCGAAATGCCGCTGACCTGCCAGTTGTGGTTGCCGCAAATGCCGCCGACCCGTCACTTCTGGTTAACCAGAAGTGACG
>NZ_JBFIKK010000208.1:0-3662 GCF_041600255.1 Nocardioides sp.
CGCCCGGGTGAAGGCGACGTACCCCAGCCGGAGCTCCTCCTGGTCCTCGTGGGCCCGCGACTCCTGCTTGAGCCGGTCGAGGTCGGCCTTCTCGTGGCCCCGCAACTGCGGCAGGTCCGCGGCGTCGCCACGCAGCGGCGAGGGCAGCACGGCCGGGCCGTTGGGCCACAGGGTGCGCGTGCGGGTGGTCGGGAACTTCTCCTCGCAGACGCCCACGCAGAAGACCGCGTCCCACTCGAGCCCCTTGGCCCGGTGCACGGTCAGCAGCTTCACCGAGTCGGCCTCGGTCGGGGTGGCGATGTCGAGGCCGGTGCCCATCTCGTCCTCGGCGGTCAGGTAGGCCAGCAGCGCCGCCAGCGAGACGCTGCCGTCCACCGCCTGGAACTCCGCGACCGCCTTCACGAACAGGTCGAGGTTGTCGCGCCGGGCCCGGGCCGCCGGGCTGACCGAGGACGCCAACTCGACGTCGATGCCGGTGGTGTCGATGATCTTGCGGACCAGGTCGAGCAGCGGCTCTCCGGCGTGGGTACGCAGCATCCGCAGCTCCGCGGAGAGCAGCGCGAACCGCTCGCGGGCGGCGGTGGAGTAGGCCGCCTCGCCGGGGTCGTCGAGGGCGTCGCAGAGCGAGCTCACCTCGGTCGGGTCGGCGCCCTCGACAGCGCTGGCGAGCTGCTCGTCGATGCTCTGCTCGGCTCGGGGGTCGGCGTCGACAGCCAGCGTCCGGGCCCGTCGGCCGAGCAGCGCGAGGTCGCGCGGGCCGATCGTCCATCGCGGGCCGGTCAGCAGGGTGAGCAGGGCGGCGTTGGCCGTCAGGTCGTGCAGCAGCGTCAGGGTGGCGACGACCTCGGCCACCTCCGGCAGCCGCAGCAGTCCCTGCAGACCGACGATCTCCACCGGGATGTCGGCGGCGCTCAGGCTGTCGAAGACGTCCGCGGCATGCGCGTTGTCCCGGGTCAGCACGCCGATCTCGCGCCAGCTCGGCTCGGGCATCGCGGCGTACGCGGCCCGGACCTCCTCGGCGAGCCAGCCGAGCTCGGCGGCGTACGTCTCGTGCACGACCGCGTGCACCTCCCCCTCTCCCGCGCTCGGGGCCGCTTCGAGCTCCCGCACCTGCGGGAACTGGCGGTACAGCGGCGCGGCGAGCCGGTTGGCCACCTCGAGGATCTTCCGGTCCGAGCGGCGGTTGACCGTGAGCGGGTACGCCGGCACGTCGACCTCGCCGTCGGCGTGCGGGAAGTCCCGGCCGAAGCCGAGGATGTTGGAGACCGAGGCCCCACGCCAGCCGTAGATCGCCTGGTTGGGGTCGCCCACCGCGGTGACCGCGTGGCCGCGCCCGCTGCCGGCGTCCTCGCCGGAGAAGAGCCGGCGCAGCATCCGCGCCTGGGCCACCGAGGTGTCCTGGTACTCGTCGAGCAGGACGACCCGGAACTTCTCCCGCTCGAGGCGACCGACGTCCGGGTGCTCCTCGGCGAGACGGGCCGCCAGCGCGATCTGGTCGGAGAAGTCCATCAGCCCCAGCTCGGACTTGAATCGCCGGTAGGTCCGCACCAGGTCGAGCAGCTCCTCGCGCCGAGCCAGGGTGTTCACGGCCTTGGCCAGGTCGACCTTGGCCCGGGAGACCTCCAGGGCGGCCTCGAAGGCGGCGCGCTCACGGCGCTGGAAGTCACGCACGGTCCGGTCGTCGACCAGGTGCTCGCTCATCGCACCCTCGAGGGCGAGGACGTAGTTCACCACCGTCTCCGGGTGGTCGCTGAGGTGCTCGACCTTCCCGGTGTGGCGGGAGATGGCGCGCACCGCCAGCTGGTAGCGCGAGGCGTCGGCCATCACCCGGGTGTCCGGCTCGTGGCCGATCCGCAGGCCGTGCTCGGTGAGCAGGGCCGCGGCGTAGGCGTTGTAGGTCGCCACCGTGGGCTCGAGGACCTCCTCCTCGTCCTCGTCGGGCCGGCCGGTGACAGGACGACCGGGCAGCGGACCCGCGGCTCGACCGCGCCCGGCCGCGGCGAGGCTGTCACGGATCCGGCGACCGAGCTCGCTGGCGGCCTTCGTGGTGAAGGTCAGGCCGAGGACCTGGTCGGCCGAGACCTGCTCGGTCACCACCAGGTAGACGACGCGGGCCGCCATCAGGGCCGTCTTGCCCGACCCCGCCCCGGCGATCACCACGGCAGGCTCCAGCGGCGCGGAGATCGCCGTCCACTGCTGGGGGCTGACCTGGAAGTCCGTGCCCATCACCCGCTGCAGGTCCGCGGGGCTCTCGATCGTGGTCACGACAGCACCGTCCCCGCACCCTTGACCGGGCAGATCGCGATGAAGTCGCAGGTGTCGCAGTGGCTTCCGGAACGCGCCGGCAGGCGCTCGCTGCGCAGGGTCTCGGCCGCGGACATCAACTGGACCTCCACGAGGGTGTTGCCGTCGGCGTCCGGCTCCTGCGCGGGCTGGGCCTGGGTCTTGACCGCACCCTTGACCTCCTTGCGCAGGTGCACCAGCTCGGCACCGCCCGGGGTGGCCGGCTCCTCGAGCAGGTCGTCGACGGCTCCCTGGGCGACGGCGTACTGGTACAGGCCGAGCTGGGGGTGCTCGCGGACCTCGTCGTTGGTGGGCGGGTACTTGCCGGTCTTGAGGTCGACCACGACGACCCGGCCGTCGTCGTCGATCTCCAACCGGTCGGCGAAGCCGTGCACGACGACCCGTTGGCCGTCAGGCAGCGTCACCTCGGCCCGCAGCTCGCGCTCGGTCGCCAGCAGGGTCCGGGCGTCGGGCCGGGCCTGCCAGGTGACGAAGCGGGCGAGCGCGTCTCGGACCTCGGCTCGCTCGCGGCTGCTCGACCACGGGGTCCGGAACGACATCTGGCCCCACACGCCGTCGACGTGCTCCATCAGCGAGTCGACCTCGGCCGGGTCGTCGCTGAGCTCGCCCCGGGCCATCCGCTCGGCGATCGCGTGCACCACCAGCCCGAAGCCCTGGGCGGCGGTCGAGGCGGAAGCGCCGCCGGCCTCCCGTTCCAGGAACCACCGGGCGGGGCAGGTCAGCAGCGAGGTCAACGCACTGGCCGAGATGGTCAGCGGCTGGTCGGCGGGGCGCAGCGGCGCCTCCGAGGCGGTGGCCGCCCGGGTCCCCCACCAGGTGGCCGGGTCGGCCTGGGGGGCGATCGTGCGCCCCCCGGCCCGCTCCCCCGCGAGCCTGGCCAGCCGGTGGGCGGCAGCGGTGCGCAGCGGCTCGGGCTGCTCGGGGTCGGCAACCGTACGGCGCAGCTCCGCCACGATCCCGGCGAGCGAGAGGGGCCGGGCCGGCCGCCCCTGTCGGTGCCGCTCGTTCACACCGAGCTCGGCCAGGAAGCGCGAGGGCTGTTCACCGTCGTCGTCCTGCGACGCGACGGCGGTGACCACCAGGCGCTGCCGGGCACGGGTGCAGGCGACGTAGAACAGCCGGCGCTCCTCCATCAGCGACTCGCGCACCGAGAGCGGTGGTTGCAGCCCGTCCTCCCCGATCCGGTCGGCCTGGAGCAGCGACCCCCGGCGACGCAGGTCCGGCCAGCCGTCCTCCTGCACGTGGGCCACCACCACCAGCCGCCACTCCAGGCCCTTCGAGCGGTGGGCGGTCAACAACCGGACCGCCTCGCTGCGCACGCCCCGGTCGGCGAGCGTGTCCGCCGGGATCTGCTGGGC
>NZ_JBFIKK010000209.1:0-3623 GCF_041600255.1 Nocardioides sp.
CCCGATGCCGTCGGGCACGCCCGGCGACCCGATGTACTGGTTCAGCCCGGTGCGGCGCGGAGTCCTGCCGATCGACCACCTGGTGGTCTCCCGCTCCCTGCGGCGCTCGCTGCGGGACTTCGAGATCCGCCTCGACACCGAATTCGCGGCGGTGATCGACGGGTGCGGCTCCCCGGACCGGGACTCCGGCTGGATCGACGACGAGATCCGGGCCGCCTACTGCGAGCTGCACCGCCTCGGCTGGGCGCACTCGGTGGAGGCCTGGCAGGACGGGCAGCTCGTCGGCGGCCTGTACGGCGTGGCGATCGGCGGGCTCTTCGCGGGGGAGTCGATGTTCCACCGGGTGCGCGACGCCTCGAAGGCCGCCCTGGTCGGGCTGGTCCGGCTGCTCGACGACGAGCACGCCGCCGACCGGCTGATCGATGTGCAATGGCTCACGCCCCATCTCGGCACGCTGGGTGTGGTGGAGATCCCACGCGCGACGTACCTGCGCCGCCTGCCGCGGGCGCTCGCCCTGCCCGAGCCGGCGGCCTGGCGCCACCCCGCCGAGGAGTGAGGCTGGCGCAATGGGGCAGGGTGGAGAGGATTCCACCACTTGAGGAGAGCTGATCGAATGAAGCACGCACGCACCACCGGCCTGATCTCCGGGGCCACCCGGCTGCGCCGCAGCGGAGGCATCCTGGCGGCGACCCTGCTCGTGGCCGGCCTGGGCGCGGGTTGCGGCAGCGACGAGAAGAAGTCCGAGGAGACGGCCGACGCGCCGACCACCGCGGAGTTCTGCACCGCCTACAACAGCCTGTTCGAGTCGATCGAGGCCGGTGAGCAGCCCACGGACGCCGAGGCCGTCGCCGCGCTGAAGTCGTGGGCCGCCGAGCTCGAGAGCACGGGCGCGCCCGAGGACATGCCCGAGGACGCCCAGGCCGGTCGCGAGATCGTGGTCGAGACGATCGAGTCGCTCGACGACGACGCCACCACCGAGGACATCCAGGCGGTCGGCTCCGACCTGAGCGCCGAGGACGAGAAGTCCTCGACCGCCTTCGGCGCCTACGCGCAGAAGACCTGCACCGAGATCCCGGGCGACCCCTCCGAGACCGACCCCGAGACCGACCCCGAGTCCGACCCGGAGTCCGAGCCCAGCAACTGATCCACCCCCGCACCACCCAGCAGGACCAGCACCACCAGCAGTACGACGCGTGCCGCCGGCCTCTCAGAGGCCGGCGGCACGCACCATCTCGTCGACCTCCGCGTCGCCCAGCGCGGCGCCCTCGGAGCGCAGCTGCTCGGTCGACACCGCGTCGCTGAGCGGGTCGAGCACGTCGTGCAGCCTGCTCCACACGTCGGGGGTGCGCGGTGAGCCGAGCCGCTCGCACACGGCGTCGCTGGCGCCGACCAGTCGCCAGGCGTCCTCGGCCCGGCCCAGGCCGGCGTCCAGCAGCGCCACGTCCTCGAGCAGGCTGGCCAGCGCCCACGCGTCGTCGTAGGCGCGGTACGCCGCCAGCGCCTGGACGGCGTACTCCCGGGCCCGGTCGGTCTCGCCCAGGTCGCGGTGCACGTTGCTCAGGTTGTGGTGGCCCAGCGCCACCATCCAGGTGTCGCCGACCTCGGTGTGCAGCGCCATCGACTCCTCGAACCGCTCCCGGGCCTCCTCCGGACGGCCGCGCAGGATCGCGAGCATCCCGAGGTTGTTCTGCGAGATGCCGATCGCCCAGCGGTCGCCGATCTCGCGGCGCAACGCCAGCGCCTGCTCGCCGAGTCGGCCGGCCTCGTCGTAGTCGCCCTGGTACTCCGCGACCACGGCCAGGTTGCTGAGCAGGGCCGCCATCCCGGTCCGGTCCCCGAGCCGCTCCCGGATCTCCAGGCTGCGGGCGTAGGAGGCCTGCGCGGTCTCGAAGTCGCCCTGCTGCGCCGAGAGCGTGCCGGACAGGTGCCACACCTGGCCGGCGCCGGCGTCGTCGCCCAGCTCGGCGAAGTCGGTGGCGGCCCGGTCCAGCCCGATCGCCGCCTCGTCGTACCGGCCGCGCTTGCGGGCCACCTCGGCCAGCCAGGTCCGCGCCCAGGTCGCGCCGCTGCGGTCCTGGTGCTGGGTGGCCAGCACCAGCGCCTGGTCGTACGACGCCTCCGCGCCGGCCCAGTCGCCCTGGAGCTCGAGGGTCTTGCCGATCCGGACCTGGATCTCGGCCTGCTCGGGGCCGGGCAGCAGGTCGACCAGGCGCCGGTAGCAGAGCAGCGCGGCGGCATGGTCGTAGCGAGCCTGCGCGGCCTCGCCGGCCAGCCGCAGGTAGTGCCGTTTCTTGGCCTCGTCGTCGCCGTGCCAGAAGTGGTGCGCCAGTTGGTCGAGCCAGCGGGCGGGGTCGCCGAGGACACCGGACTCCAGGGCTCGGGCGACCCGCTCGTGCAGCATCCGGCGCAGCCTGAACGGCAGGCTCTCGTAGGCGACGTCGCGCAGCAGCGCCTGGGTGAAGATCCAGGCGGCGCCGGCCAGGTCCTCCGGCTCGGCGACCTCGCTGCGCTCGAGCTCCTTGAGCGCCCGGTGGATGTCGCCCTCGGCGCCGAGCTCGGGGTAGCCGTGCACCAGGACGACCTCGTCGAAGGCCCGGCCGACGACGCTGGCGACCTTGGCGGTGCGGCGCGGGGTCTCCGCGAGCCGGTCGAGCCGGCTCAGCATCAGCCCGTGCAGGGTGGCCGGCAGGTCGAGGGTGTCGGCAGGTCGGGGGCCGAGGCCGTCCGCGCCCGGCTCGCTGGCGCGCTCGTGCAGGTAGCGGCAGAGCTCGCGCACCCAGAGCGGGTTGCCGTCGGAGCGGTCCACGACGAGCTGGACCAGCCGGTCGTCGACCTCGTGGTCCTCGCCGAAGGTCGCCTGCAGCTCCGCGCGGGCCAACTGCACGGTCTGCTCCACGGCGAGCCGTTCGAGCTGGATCTCGGTGACCTCGACGAAGCGATCCAGCCCCAGCCCCAGCCCCAGCCCCGACCCCAGCCCCGACCCCGGCGCGGGCTCGGGTGTCGGCCGGTGGCCCAGCAGCACGCCGACGGGCAGGTCGGCCAGGGTGCGGCAGATCGCGGTGAGCAGGTCCCGGGAGAGCGGGTCGAACTGGTGGGCGTCGTCGAGGACGAGCAGGACGGGCTCGCTGGCCGTGGACTCCAGCAGCCGGACGGCGAGCTGCTCCAGGCTGGTCTTGCGGAGCTTGGCGTCGAAGCTGGCGGTCAGCTCGTTGTCGGCCAGCGGGATCCCGACCAGGCTGCCGACCAGCGGCAGCCGGGGCCGCAGGTCTTCGGGCAGCACGTCGGCCAGGTGGGTGGCGACGTCGGCGGCGACCATCCCGTCCTCGACGCCCACCAGGGCGCGCCAGATGTCCCACCAGGGCTCGTACGCCGCGACCGCGCCGTAGGAGCTGGCGTCACCGACGTGCACGGTCAGGCCGTCGCGCCGGGCCCGGGCGACGCCCTCGGCCAGCAGCCGGGACTTGCCGGTGCCGATGTCGCCGACGACCTCGACCAGGCGTCCCGCCCCGCCGGCGACGGCGTCGAGCGCGGCCCGCAGGGTGGCGAGCTCCTGTTCCCGGCCGACCAGGGCGGTGGCGTGCGCGGCGGCCAGGTCGAGACCGTGGGAGCCGAGCAGGGGCGAG
>NZ_JBFIKK010000210.1:0-3602 GCF_041600255.1 Nocardioides sp.
CAGCCACCCCGGTCTCTCGGTGGCGATGTAGAGCATCACCAGGAACAGGCCGAAGAAGAGCAGGCTCGAGCCCAGGTCCTTCTGGCGGACCAGGATGCCCAGGCTGACCAGCCACATCGCCACGATCGGGCCGAGGTCGCGACCGCGCGGCAGGTCCACGAAGAGGACCCGGTTGCCCGCGAGCGCGAGCACGTCGCGGTGCAGGACCAGGTAGCCCGCGAACGCGATCACCAGCAGCACCTTGGCGACCTCGCCCGGCTGGAAGCTGAACGGTCCGAGGTGGATCCAGATCCGGGCCCCGTTGATGGTCCGGCCGATCCCCGGGAGCATCGGCAGCAGCAGGAGCAGCACGGCCCCGAAGCCGGAGGTGTAGGTGAAGCGCTGCAGGACCCGGTGGTCGCGCAGCGCCACGATCGTGCCGACGAAGAGCAGCACGCCGAGCGTCATCCAGATCAGCTGCTGCTGGGCGTAGCCGGCGTTGCGGCCGGCCGCCTCGTAGGCCAGGTCGAGCCGGTGGATGACCGCGAGACCGAGCCCGTTCAGCGCGGCCACGATCGGCAGCAGGACCGGGTCGGCGTACGGCGCGACCATCCGGACCGCGACGTGCGCCCCGACGATCAGCGCGGCCAGCCAGCCGCCGTACCCGATGAGGTCGGTGGGGATCGTGCCCTCCACGCCCAGACCGACCGCGGCGTAGGCCCCGATCCCGACCAGCAGGGCGAGCACGAGGAGGAAGAGCTCGGCACCGCGACGACGTCGGTGCACGAACCCCATCAGGGCACTGCCGTTGGGAGCCATCGCTCAGCCGTTCGACGTACCGGTGGTGGGGGCGGACATCTTCGCGGCCAGGTTCTCGACGGTACGACGGGCGTCGTCGAGGCTGCCGGCGTCGATCCCCTCGCGGACCGTACGGGCGTCGAACTCCGAGAGCCGCTCGAGCTCGACGTTGGTCGTCTCGTACGGCGAGGAGAGGTCGATGCCCGGCAGGTCGGCGTTGAGGCCCCGGAAGATCGTCACGGTGCCGTCGACCTCGCCGACGAAGTACTGCTCCTGGCTCCAGGACCAGGCGGCGGCGCCGACGACCCAGAGCAGGCCGGCCACGATCGCGAGCGCCATCGTGCGACGCAGCCAGCCGAAGCGGCGGGGCGGGCGGGGCGCGTAGCGCGCCTCCTCGGGGTCGATCGGGTCGGCCGAGATGGCGAACTCGACGTCCGCCGGCATCTCGGCCGGGACCGGGTCGAGCTCGCCGGTGTCGCCGGAGCGGTGCCCGCGGAACAGGCTGCCGCCGATCACGCCGCGACCGGCGCGACGACGCAGCTCGGCGGCGGCACCGACCAACTGGGGCTCGGGGTCCTCCTCCAGCGGCTGGTCGACGACGTCGGCGACCAGGCAGGTCACGTTGTCGGAGCTGCCGGCCTCCAGGCTGGCGCGGACCAGCTCGACGGCGGCGTAGTCGGGCGTGCCCGTGCCGAGGATGTCGGCCAGCCGGGTGTCGTCGAGGACGCCGCAGGCGCCGTCGCTGCAGAGCATCAGCCGGTCGCCGGCCGCCAGCTCGACCAGGAACAGGTCGGGCTCGGCCTCGTGGATGCCGTCGAGCGCCTTGAGGATGAGGTTGCGGTGCGGGTGCACGCGCGACTCCTCCTCGGTGATCCGGCCCTCGTCGATCAGGCTCTGCACGAAGGTGTGGTCGGTGGTCAGCCGGGTCAGCTCGCCGGAGCGGTAGAGGTAGGCGCGGCTGTCGCCCACGTGGCCGACACCGAGGCGCTCGCCGTCGAAGAGGGCGACGGTGGCGGTGGTGCTGGTGCCGGTCAGGGCCGGGTCCTCGTCGACGAGCTCGCCGATCCGGTCGTGGGCGCGGTGCAGGGCACCGGCGACCTGGCCGAGCAGGTCCTCGGCCGGGCGCGCGTCGAGCTTGCGCAGCTGCTGGACCGCGGTGCTGGAGGCGATGTCGCCGCGGGCCGCGCCGCCCACGCCGTCGCAGACCGTCAGCAGCCAGGGACCGGCGTACCCGGAGTCCTGGTTGTCCTTGCGGACCCGGCCGACGTCGGAGATCGCGGCGTACTGGAGCCGGAGCTCGTCGGTGACCGCGGGCGTGGTGGCGGTGTCCGTCATGGCGTCGGCCGTCGGGTCCGTCATCGGATCGGTCTCGGTCATCTACTTCCTCAGCTCGAGGATGGTCTTGCCGATCCGGACCTGGGTGCCGAGGGTGATCGTGGTGGGCTGCGTGATCCGCACGCTGCCGATGTAGGTGCCGTTGGTGGAGCCGAGGTCCTCCACGAACCACTGGTCGCCGGAGGCGGCGATCCGGGCGTGGCGGGTGGAGACGTAGTCGTCGTCGAGGCGGATGGCGGCGTCCGCGCCCCGGCCGATCAGGATCGGCGCCTGGTCCAGGTCGGCGCGTTCGCCGGCGTTGCCGCCCTCGGTGACCAGCACGTGGGTCGGGGAGCCACGACGCTTGGTGGGCTTGGCCGGCTTCGGCGGCTTGGCACCCCGGGGGGTGGCGCCGCGCGCTGCCTCGGGGACCCGGGCGCCGAACATGTCGGAGCGGATCACGGAGATGGCCGAGAGCACGAAGATCCACAGGATCGCCAGGTAGGCGATCCTGATCAGGAACAGGGTCAACTCAGACATCGGCATCCTCTTCGACGACACGCACGGTCATCGTGGTGTTCCCGATCTTGACCCGTGAGCCGTCGCGCACACCTGTCTGGGTGATCCGATGTCCGTCGACCAGCATCCCGTTGGTGGAGTTGAGGTCGCGGACCTCGATCTCCAGGTCCCCGGCGGGCGAGGAGACGACGAGGAACTCGATGTGGCGGCGGCTGACCCCTGGGTCGTTGATCCGGACGTCCGCGTCGGTGCCGCGGCCGATCACCAGACCGGGCGCGTGCAGCGGGTGGCGGGTGCCGTTGACCTCGAGGACGGCGCGGGCGCGTCGTACCTGGGTGTGGGTGGCGTTGCTGGTCACCCCGGCCTGGGCGCGGCTGCGGATCCGGAAGCGGCCGGTGGTGAGGTCCTCGGCGGACTCGAAGTCGATGGTGACCGGGCCGGGGAACATGTAGCTCTGCTGTTCGGCGTGCTCCTTGACCTGGTTGACCAGCTCGCTCGCCACCGCGGAGTCGTACGGCGCGAGCCGCTCGAGGTCCGGCGGGGAGAGCTCGACGTGGAAGTCGTTGGGCACCAGACGCCGGTCCCGGGAGAGGATCTGGGCGTTGTTGTCGCACTCGCGCTGCAGGGCAGCGGCGATCTCGACGGGTTGCACGGCAGAGCGGAACGCCTTGGCGAAAGCCCCCGAGATCATCTGTTCGAGCTTGCGCTCGAACTTGGAGAGTCCGGCCACCCCCGCCTCCTTCCGTCCTCGGCTGTCTTCTCATCGGGACCACGGCAGGCCAGCGACGCCCGGCGGATGCCGGGATGCGACCCGATCGTAACGGGGTCGGCAGGCGCGGTGGCGCAAGGCCTCCTGCCGGTTTGGGAATGCGGGAGTCGCTGGGATAGCCTGAGCCCGCTTCTGGCGCGAGTGGCGGAATAGGCAGACGCGCACGGTTCAGGTCCGTGTGTCCGAAAGGACGTGGGGGTTCAACTCCCCCCTCGCGCACCAG
>NZ_JBFIKK010000211.1:0-3589 GCF_041600255.1 Nocardioides sp.
CGACCGGCACCTCGGTCTGCCCGAACCCCGGGTCGTAGGCCATCGCCGCGTCCGCCAGCGAGTCGGTCGAATGCATGCCCGCCCACGCCACCGCGGCCTGCAACAAGTTCGCCTCGGCAGCGTCGGCGACCGACCGCTGACCTCGCGCGAAGTCGAGCACCGCAGCAGCGGTGTCCACGTCGGCGAGCGTCTCGGTCATGGGTCAATTCCAGCAGCGACCACCGACATTTCGACCCCCGAAACCGGCCGATCTTCCACCATCCGGACAGACCATCACCCTGTGCCACCAAGCGGCGGAGGGCTCAGCTCTTCGCGCGGTGGTAGCGCAGGCTCGCCAGCAGGTCGACCGTGCCGTACTTGATCTCCTTGGGTGCGTCGTCACCGAACTCGTGCGCCGTCTTGCGCAGGGCGTCCTGCCGCTCCTTCGCGTCCGCGCCCGCGGCGATGACCAGCGCCAGCTGTCCGCTGACCTGGGGCGCCGCCATCGAAGTGCCCGCCCACCGGGCGAAACCGCGCGAGGGGACCGACCGGTCCACGCACTCGACTGGCAGGGGCCGCCACGTCGACCCAACTGCCCCAGTTGGCGAACTTCGACACCCCACCACCCCGGACCGACACCGAGGTGACACTGACCACGTGCCTGTGGTCGGCGGGGTAGGCCTCCTTGTCGCGAGCGGTGTTGCCCGCCGCAGCCACCACGTCGACTCGCAGCGCGGCCAGGACGTTCCCGCTCCGGGTCCACAGCTCGCGCGCCCCACCGATCAGCTGCAACGCGCCGTCGAGCTCGCCGCGCTCGGTGAGGATCTTGGCCCGCAGGTAGCGCGCCCGCGCCACGTGCGCTGCGGTGGCGCCACGGTTTCTCCGCCGCTCGACCCAACGAACGATGCGCTCGGCCCGCTGCGGGTGCCGGTGCACCCGAGCTGCGGCGCGGTCCAGCATCGCGGGCAGCAGGCGGTCGGGATGGTCCGTCAGCGGCTCTGGCAACTGCCCCTTCCTCGACACCGCACACGGGCGAGTACCTGCCCGGAGCCCGGGACAACAGTCTTGTCCTCGACTCTTTCGCCGGGCAGTGTCGACTCCGACGGCTCGACCCCCTCGAGTCCGTCAGCCTGGCGGCGGCCGGCGATGTCATCTCCTCCCCGGCACCGCAGGAGGGCCAGCTTCCTTGACCCGACCTGGGTCGACACCTAGATTGACCGGTCGACGAGAACGTGTTCTACCTAGGGGGGTCATGGCCGAGAGTGTCCAGCAGCTGCTGCGCCGCCGAGCCGCGGACGACCGGCCGGGGGTCAGGTACGGCGACCGGGTCTGGTCGTGGCGCGAACACCTCACCGAGGCCTCGACCGTCGCTGCCGCCCTGCTCTCGGTGGCCGACCGGGACCGGCCGTTGCACGTCGGAGTGCTGCTGGGCAACACCCCGGACATGCTGCGAGCCCTGGCCGCTGCCGGGCTCGGCGGCTTCGTGCTCTGCGGCATCAACACCACCCGGCGCGGCGAGAGCCTGGTCGCCGATGTACGTCGTGCCGACTGCCAGATCCTGGTGACCGACGAGGAGCACCGCGGGTTGCTCGACGGGCTCGACCTGACCGGGATCCAGGTGCTCGACACGTCCTCGGAACGGTGGACCGCGCTGCTGGAGGGTGCCGGCGAGCTGGTCCCGTACCGGGAGGTCGAGGCGATGGACACCTTCATGATGATCTTCACCTCCGGCACCAGCGGGGACCCGAAGGCTGTCCAGGTGGCCCACCTGATGGTGCTGTTCGCCGGGCTGAGCCTGGTGGAGAAGTGCCGAGTCACGCCGGAGGACACCTGCTACGTCTCGATGCCGCTCTTCCACTCCAACGCCGTGGTCGCCGGGTGGGCCGTGGCGTTGACGGCCGGGGCGGCGATCGCGCCGGCGACGTTCAGCGCGAGCAGGTTCCTCGAGGACGTCCGCCGCTACGGCGCGACGTACGTGAACTACGTCGGCAAGCCGTTGGCCTACGTGCTGGCCACCCCGGAGCGCGACGACGACGCGGACAACCCCCTGCGGTTCGCCTTCGGCAACGAGGCGAGCGACCGTGACATCGCCGAGTTCTCGCGGCGATTCGGCTGCGAGGTCCGCGACGGCTTCGGCTCCACCGAGAACGCCGTCGTCGTGACGCGTGAGCCGGGCACTCCCCCGGGCTCGATCGGCAAGGGATTGGACGGGGTGGCGGTCTACGACGCGGAGACCGTCACCGAGTGCGCGGTCGCCACCTTCGACCGGCACGGCGCACTGACCAATGCCGACGAAGCGATCGGCGAGCTGGTGAACACCCAGGGCGCGGGCTACTTCTCCGGCTACTACAACGACGAGGCTGCCACCCACGAACGGATGCGGCACGGCATGTACTGGTCCGGCGACCTGGCCTACCGCGACGCCGACGGCTGGATCTACCTGGCCGGACGGACCGCCGACTGGATGCGGGTCGACGGTGAGAACCTGGCGGCCGCGCCGGTCGAGCGGATCCTGCAGCGGTTGCCGGCGCTGAGCCGGGTCGCGGTCTACGCGGTGCCGGACGAGACGGTGGGCGACCAGGTGATGGCCGCGATCGTGCTCACGGACGGCGCGAGCCTCACCCCGGCAGAGCTCGAGCGCTTTTTCGCCGCCCAGGCCGACCTCTCTCCCCGGGCCTGGCCCCGCTACGTGCGGATCGTCGACGACCTGCCCAGCACCGCCACCAACAAGGTGCTGAAGCGGGAACTGGCCGCCGAGGGCGCGACCGCGGGTGGCGGTGTGCTGTGGACCCGCGAGCCACGCGGGACGTCGTACGCCTGATCCAGCGGCCGGTTTGGCACCGACCCACCTCAGCCGTTGCGGCCCTCCTCCTCACCGGTGGGTTCGCGTCCGGTCATCAGGCCGGCATTCGTCGACCCGAACTCGTACAGATAGACCGGGCGCTCTTCCCGCAGCATCTGCAGGATCGAGTCCAACTCACTCAGACTGAAGTGAACGTGGATCGTCTGCGACGTGATGACGGGGTCCGCGAGGTCGGTCCCGTCCGCGAAGAAGTAGGCGTACCCCCGATAGGTGGAGCCCTGGTAGAGGAAGATCCCGGCCACCGCGACGCCCGGGCTGCGATTCGTCGTCGGGCGTGAGGACCAGCGCCGCACAGCGTAGGAGTCGATGTTGTAGGTCGTCATGGGCCATCTCCTTGACGTTGTTCATCGTGGGACCGGCGCCACGACCAGCGGCACCCGTCCCTTCACAGGAGAGCTCCCACACCGCGGGAGATACCGCACCGCGCGGTCGAGCGCGGTTCACTCACCCGTGGTGCTGAACACGCACTCGTCGTAGCCCGCCTCGTACTTCTCCTCGGAGACCGGCACGACGAGGTCGAAGGTGTGGCTCGAGGTGTCGTCGTCGAAGACGAGGACCGTGGAGACGTACCCCGGCAGCACGTCGTCGAGGCTGTCTCGCTGGAGGTGGAAGGAGAGCTCGAGCACGCCGGTCCGCTTCGAGGCGACAGTGAGCCCCTCATGGACCATGCCGCCGCGCTCCGCGTCGAACACGCACTCCTGCTCGTCGGAGTCGATCGAGAAGGCGGTGATCCTGGGCAGGTCGGCC
>NZ_JBFIKK010000212.1:0-3533 GCF_041600255.1 Nocardioides sp.
CGCCGCCCGCCCGCGCCCCAAGCGCGGTGAGGGCCAGTGGGCGCTCGGCTACCGCGAGCCCCTGAACGCCAACGAGCAGTTCAAGAAGGACGACGACGCGCTCAACGTGCGCGCTCGCATCGAGCACATCTACTCCAAGCGGGGCTTCGCCTCGATCGACCCCAACGACCTGCGCGGCCGGATGCGCTGGTGGGGCCTCTACACCCAGCGCGCCGAGGGCTTCGACGGCGGCAAGACCGCCACGGTCGAGCCCGCCGACCTCGATGCCGAGTTCTTCATGCTCCGGGTCCGCAGCGACGGCAAGATCCTCGGCCCCGAGCAGTTGCGCGCCCTCGGCGAGGTCTCGACGTCGTACGCCCGGAACACCGCCGACATCACCGACCGCAACAACATCCAGTACCACTGGATCCGGATCGAGGACGTGCCTGCGATCTGGGAGCGGCTCGAGGGCGTCGGCCTGGACAGCCAGGAGGCCTGCGGCGATTCCCCGCGCCCCTTCCTCGGCTCCCCGGTGGCGGGCATCGCCAAGGACGAGATCATCGACGGCTCCGAGGCGCTGGCCGAGATCAAGCGACGCTTCATCGGCAACCCGGACTTCTCCAACCTTCCGCGCAAGTTCAAGACCGCACTCACCGGCCACCCCAGCCACGACGTGGCCCCGGAGGTCAACGACGTCTCCTTCGTCGGCACGGTCCACCCCGAGCACGGCCCCGGCTTCGACCTGTGGGTCGGCGGCGGGCTCTCCACCAACCCGATGCTCGCCCAGAAGCTCGGCGTCTGGATCCCGCTCGAGGAGGTGGCCGACGCCTGGGAGGGCGTGGCGTCGATCTTCCGTGACTACGGCTACCGCCGCCTCCGCTCGCGGGCGCGGCTGAAGTTCCTGGTCGCCGACTGGGGCGTGGAGAAGTTCCGCGAGATCCTCGAGACCGAGTACCTGCACCGCACGCTCGTCGACAACCCCTCGCCGGCCTCACCGGAGCGTCAGGGCGACCACGTCGGCGTGCACGAGCAGAAGGACGGCAAGTTCTACGTCGGCGCCGCGCCGGTGGTGGGCCGCATCGACGGCCACGTGCTCAGCGGCCTGGGCGACCTCGTCGAGAAGTACGGCGCCCGCGGCGTGCGACTCACGGCGTACCAGAAGCTCGTGGTGATCGGCGTGGACGGCTCCGACACCGCCGCCCTGCTCGACGACCTGGAGACCATCGGCCTGACCGCGCGGCCCTCGAACTGGCGGCGCAATACGATGGCCTGCACCGGCATCGAGTTCTGCAAACTGGCCATCGTCGAGACCAAGGGTCGCGCCGCCGCCCTGGTCACCGAGCTGGAGAAGCGCTTCCCCGCGCTGGACACCCCGATCACCGTCAACGTCAACGGCTGCCCCAACGCCTGCGCGCGGACCCAGGTCGCCGACATCGGGCTCAAGGGTCAGCTCGTCCTGGACGCCGACGGCAACCAGGTCGAGGGCTTCCAGGTCCACCTCGGCGGCGCGCTCGGGCTGCAGGCCAACTTCGGCCGCAAGCTGCGCGCACACAAGGTGACCAGCGCCGGGCTCGACGACTACGTCAGCGCCGTCGTCGAGGGATTCCTCGCCGACCGGGCCGAGGGTGAGTCGTTCGCGACCTGGGCTGCCCGCGCCGACGACGTGCACCTGCGCGGCGAGTCCCTCGAGTCGGCAGGCGTCTGACATGTCCGCCCGAGCCGTGCCCTTCCACTGCCCCTACTGCGGCGGCGAGGACCTGCGCCCGCACGAGGTCGTGGACGAGGCCGGCGAGGTCACCTCCCCGCACGGGACCTGGGAGTGCCGCTCCTGCCTGCGCGCGTTCTCGCTGAAGATGCTCGGGCTCGTCCGCCCCGCCGGAGGTGCGTCGTGACGACGGCGACCACCGCGTCGGCGCGGAACTTCAAGGGCACCCACACCGCCGGGCGCAGCCCCGAGGAGCTGCGCGAGCTCGTCTCGCACGTCGGTGCCGAGCTCGAGCTGGCGCCCGCGGAGCACATCATCGAGTGGGCCGTGGCGACGTTCGGTGAGCGCTTCTGCATCACCTCCTCGATGGGCGACGCCGTCCTGGCCCACCTGGCCGCGAAGGTCGCGCCCGGGGTGGACGTGGTCTTCCTGGACACCGGCTACCACTTCGTGGAGACCCTCGGCACCCGCGACGCGGTGGCCGCCACGATGGACGTCAACCTGATCACCATCACCCCCGTCCAGTCGGTGGCCGAGCAGGACGCCGAGCACGGCGCCGACCTCTACCGGACCGACCCGGACGCCTGCTGTGCGCTGCGCAAGGTCGCCCCGTTGGCCGCCTCGCTCGCGTCGTACGACGCCTGGGCGACCGGGCTGCGCCGGGCCGAGACCCACAACCGGGTGATCGCGCCCGTCATCGGCTGGGACGCGCGCAAGGGCAAGGTCAAGGTCTCGCCCCTGGCGCGCTGGTCCGACGAGCAGGTCGAGCAGTACATCGCCGAGAACGGCGTCCTGGTCAACCCGTTGGTCTACGACGGCTACCCCTCGATCGGGTGCGCCCCGTGCACGCGGCGCGTCGCCCCGGGCGAGGACAGCCGCAGCGGCCGATGGGCCGGCACCGCCAAGACCGAGTGCGGGATCCACTGATGACCGCCCGCGCCCCACGACTCCTCACCACGACCGACACCGTCGTCGATCGTCGCTCCAGCAACGCACCGGTTGCACCTGCAACTCACGAGAGGATGCCGCTCTGATGGCTGCTCCAGCACTGATCGCCCTGGCCCACGGAAGCCGTGACCCGCGCTCCGCCGCGACGATCACCGCGCTCGTCAAGGAGGTCCGCGCGCTGCGTCCGGACCTCAAGATCGAGCCCGCGTTCCTCGAGCTCTCCCGACCGAACTTCTCCACGGTCGTCGACCGGCTGGTCAAGGCCGGGCACGAGGAGATCGTCGTCGTGCCGCTGCTGCTGACGAACGCCTACCACGCCAAGGTCGACGTACCCAGCGCGATCGCGGAGGCCTCCGCGAAGCACCCGGGGCTGAAGATCCGCGCCTCGGCGCACCTCGGCCTCGAGCCCTGCTTCCTGGAGGTGCTCGACGTACGCATGCGTGAGGCGCTGTCCTCGCTGCGGGTGCGCGAGCTCGACGCCCTGGTGCTCGCTGCCGCCGGCTCCAGCGATGCGCTGGCCAACCAGTCGGTGGCCCGGCTGGCACGGGTGTGGGGCCAGCGGCACAAACTGCCGGTGACCGCCGCGTTCGCCTCGTCGTCGCCGCCCGCCACCGGTGAGGCGGTCCGGGCGTTCCGGGCGCAGGGGCGCCGGCACATCGCGGTTGCCTCGCTGTTCCTGGCGCCGGGCTTCCTGCCGGACCGGGCTGCCGAGCTCGCCCTCGAGGCCGGCGCCATCGCCGTGTCGGCGCCGCTCGGTGCGCACCCGGAGGTGGCGCGGACGATCCTGGCGCGCTACGCCGTGGGTGCCGTCGAGCTCGTCCCGGTGTGACCTGCCACTTCTGGTTGCCTTCAAGCCGCTGACCTGCCACTTGTGGTTGCAGAGGAGCAACCACAAGTGGCA
>NZ_JBFIKK010000213.1:0-3391 GCF_041600255.1 Nocardioides sp.
ACTCCCCGGGTGAAGTGAGGGTTTCCTGGGTGCACTCCGGCTGTCGCGCCCTCACTGCCCCGGCCCGGCACACCGGCCGTACGCCCCCCCGGCCCCCCGATTCAGCGGGCGGCGTACGCCACGCACACCGACGGGCGCGGGAAGTCGTCCGTGTGCGGCCACGTGCTCGCAGGCGCCTCGAAGCTGGCCCCGTCGATCTCACCGGGGTGCTGCACCGCGAAGAACAGCGAGCGGCTCTGGTCGGTGATCAACGGCCCACACGCCTCGGCCCCCCGCGGCACCGTCAGGAACTGGCGCACGTTCCCGCGCTCCACCCCCGCCACCGGCACCCGGAAGATCCCGTCGTTGGAGCCGAGCATGTTGCCGTCCGTGGCGAGCCAGAGGTTGCCCGCCTCGTCGAACGCCACGTTGTCCGGGCAGCTGATCGGGCTCACCCGGCCCTTGTCGAAGCCGCCGAAGTAGGTCTCCTGGGCCTCGGGGTCGCCACACACCAGGAACAGGTCCCACGTGAAGGCCTCCGCCGTGTGGTCCCGCTTCGCCGGGCTCAGCTCCAGGACGTAGCCGTTGCGGTTGCCCGACGTCTCCACCAGGGGCGCCCCGATGGCCGGCCGGGTCATCGACCGCGTCACCGGGTTCGCCTCGTCCGGCGCGAACGTCGAGCCGCGCTGGGAGTTGTTCGTCAGCGCGGCGTACACCTTGCCGTTGACCGGGTTCGGCTCCACGTCCTCGGGCCGGTCCATCCGGGTGGGCCGGACGGTGTCCGCGGCCAGCCGGGTGTCGAGCAGCACGTCGGCCACGCTCATCCCCGCGACGTACGACGTGGTGTCCGACGTGAGCGGGATCCACTCGCCGGTGCCGTCGTACACCCCGTCCTCGGTGCCGTCGCCGCGGAGCCGGGCGACGAAGAGGGTGCCGTGCTGCAGCAGCGTCAGGTTGTGGGCGCGCGCCCGGCTGCCGCGCTCGCGGTAGCGGTCCCGCGAGACGAACTTGTACAGGTACTCGCCGCGCTCGTCGTCGCCCATGTAGACCACCGCGCGGCCGTCGTCGGCGATCGTGACGTTGGCGCCCTCGTGCTTGAACCGGCCCAGCATGGAGTGCTTGCGCGGCGTGGAGTGCGGGCGCAGCGGGTCGAGCTCGACGATCCAGCCGAAACGGTACGGCTCGTGCGGCTCGCGGCTGAGGTCGAACCGGGGGTCGACCTCGCTCCAGCCCCGCCCACCCTCGCCGGTGATGCCGTAGCGCGCGTACGACTCGGCGTACCGCTCATCGAGCTCGCCGGAGGAGTCGAAGTAGAAGTTGAAGTTCTCCTCGCCGGACAGCACGGTGCCCCAGGGCGTCGTGCCGCCGGCGCAGTTGCCGATCGTGCCGTGGACCGTCCGACCGCCGGGGTCGGCGCTGGTGCGCAACCGCTCGTCGCCGACCGCCGGGCCATCCATCCGGAACGGCGTGTCGGCGGTGATCCGGCGGTTCCGGGAAGCGTTGCGGTGGTTCACCTGTCGCCAGGACCCTGGCGTGCGCCCACGCTTGATCTCCACGACCGCCATCCCGTGCGAGGCCATGGCGATCCGCTTGATCGTGGCGTCGTCGTACGTGCCGGCCGGGAACATCAGCTCCTCGTCGGTGTACTCGTGGTTGACCACCAGCAGCGCACGGTCGCGGTGGCGTCGACCGGACAGTTCCACAACCCCGACGTAGTCGTTGTTGTAGCCGAACTGGAGGGCGGCGGCCTCGGGGGTCTGCCGGTGGGCGTCGAACTTCGGTGCGCCGAGCACGACGGGGTCGCCCCAGCGGATCAGCACGTCGTGGCGGAACCCGTCCGGTACGACGACGGCGTCGCGGACGTTGGGCGCGACAGGGGAGAACCGGGTGCGGCCGAGATGTCCCGGACGTCCCGCGGGCTGCGGCGACGACGAGGCGGTCGCGGCCGACGTGCCGGTGAGACCGCCGACGACCAGGGCGCCGGTGCCGACGGCGGCTCCACGCAGGACGGAGCGGCGCTGGACCACCCGGGTGATCTCGTCGCGGACGTGGCCGGTGTCGCTCCGGTTCGCGAGGGGCTGGTCGCAGGCGTTGCCGCACCGGTAGTGGCAGGTCATCGAACTGCGGGACCCGTGCGGCCCGGTCGGTGTCAGCGCAAGCAGGGGACGGTCCTGGGCGGAGATGCTCATGGCGGCGAACCTAGGAGCGACTGATGAGAGGAGGGCGAGCAGAGGGTGGACCGCGGGTGAACCGGACCCGACGGATCAGATCGCCGAGGCGGGCACGGTCAGCCGCAGCTGGCGCCGTCGGTGGTTGATCGCCTCGGCGGTGAAGACCGCGAGCGCCACCCAGACCAGCACGAAGCCGATCCACCGGCCGGTCGGCATCTCCTCGCCGAACCAGAGCACGCCGAGCGAGAACTGCAGGATCGGGGCGAGGTACTGCAGCAGTCCGAGCGAGACCATCGACACCCGGTTGGCCGCAGCGCCGAAGCAGATCAGCGGGATCGCGGTGACGATGCCGGTGGTGGTGAAGAGGAGCGCATGGCCCACGCCGTGGCTCGCGAACGCCGACGCGCCGGTGAGGCCGAGGAAGACCAGGTACGCCGCGGCCGCCGGCGCGATCACCGCCGTCTCGAAGGCCAGGCTCTCCACCGGACCGACCCCGGCGGTCTTCTTGGCCAGGCCGTAGCTGGCGAACGAGAACGCCAGCACCAGCGCCACCCAGGGCGGCCGGCCGTACTCGAGGGTGAGGATCAGCACCGCCGTGCCGGCGAAGGCCATCGCGGCCCACTGCAGGGGACGCAGCCGCTCGCCGAGGATGAAGACGCCCATCAGCACGGTGACGAGCGGGTTGATGAAGTAGCCGAGCGAGGTCTCCACCACACGCTCGTTGTTGACTCCCCAGATGTAGGTCGCCCAGTTCACCGAGACGGTGACGGCCGCCAACGACAGCAGCACCGTCGTACGCCGGTCGGCGAGGATCGCCCGGAACTGCCGGGTGCGACCGACGACGACCACCAGGATGCCGGCCGCCAGAACCGACCACAGGATCCGGTGCGCCAGGATCTCGACCGCACCGGCGGGCTCGAGCAGCGGCCAGTAGAGCGGGAAGGCGCCCCACATGGCGTAGGCGGCGGCGCCGTACAGCACACCCTGACGAGACTCACGCACGCGGCGAAGCATAGGTCCCGGGACGTCCCGGTCCTCATTCGCCGACGGGTCGGCCGATGGGTCAGTGGGTCAGACGACGGTCCAGGTGTCGCCGCTGTTGATGAGGGCGGCGAGTCGGTCGGTGGGGGTGCCGGTGGTGGTGTTGCGGGCGGAGTGGTTCTGGTGGCGGGCTTGGTCGTCGTAGGTGGCGCGTTCGATCTGGCGGAAGATGCCGATGGGGGATTGGTTGAGGTAGCCGG
>NZ_JBFIKK010000214.1:0-3389 GCF_041600255.1 Nocardioides sp.
CCCCGGTGCCGTGCTGCGGGTCGGCGACGAGGTCGAGGTGCTGGAGGCGGCCGCTCCCGGCGACGGCCCGCTGCGGGCCTCGACGGTGGGCTCCCTAGGATCACGCCCATGACCCATGTCCTGTCCGCCGTCGCCTGGCCGTACGCCAACGGCCCCCGCCACATCGGCCACGTGGCCGGCTTCGGGGTGCCTTCCGACGTCTTCAGCCGGTACATGCGGATGGCCGGGCACGACGTGCTGATGGTCTCGGGCACCGACGAGCACGGCACCCCGATCCTGATCGCCGCCGACGAGGCGGGCGTGACGCCACAGGCGCTGGCCGACAAGTACCACCGGATGATCGCCGAGGACCTCTGCGCCCTCGGCGTCACCTACGACCTCTACACCCGCACCAGCACCCGCAACCACCACGCGGTCGTCCAGGAGCTGTTCCTCGGCGTGCACGCCAACGGGTACTTCGTCGAGCAGACCACGTACGGCGCGATCTCGCCGTCGACCGGGCGCACCCTGCCCGACCGCTACATCGAGGGCACCTGCCCGATCTGTGGTGCCGACGGCGCCCGGGGCGACCAGTGCGACACCTGCGGCAACCAGCTGGACCCGCACGACCTGAAGAACCCGATCTCCAAGATCAACGGCGAGACCCCCGAGTTCATCGAGACCCAGCACTTCTTCCTCGACCTGCCGGCCCTGGCCGAGGCGCTCACCGAGTGGCTCGACGAGCGGGCGGCGTCCGAGACCTGGCGCCCGAACGTGATCCGGTTCAGCCAGAACATCCTCAAGGAGATCCGCCCGCGGGCGATGACCCGCGACATCGACTGGGGCATCGCGGTCCCGCTGGACGGCTGGCGGGAGAACCCGACCAAGAAGCTCTACGTCTGGTTCGACGCCGTGATCGGCTACCTGTCGGCCAGCATCGAGTGGGCGCGCCGCAGCGGCGACCCCGATGCCTGGCGCACCTGGTGGAACGACCCGGAGGCGCTGTCGTACTACTTCATGGGCAAGGACAACATCACCTTCCACAGCCAGATCTGGCCGGCCGAGCTGCTCGCCTACGCCGGCAAGGGCGCCCAGGGCGGCAAGCCCGGCTCGTACGGCGAGCTGAACCTGCCCACCGAGGTGGTCTCCAGCGAGTTCCTCACCATGGAGGGACGCAAGTTCTCCTCCTCCAAGAAGGTCGTCATCTACGTGCGCGACCTGCTCAGCCGCTACCAGGCCGACGCGTTCCGCTACTTCGTCGCCGCCGCCGGACCCGAGAACCAGGACTCCGACTTCACCTGGTCGGAGTTCGTCCGCCGGACCAACGACGAGCTGGTGGCCGGTTGGGGGAACCTGGTCAACCGCACCGCCACCCTGATCGCGAAGAACTTCGAGGCCATCCCGCCGGCCGGCACGCTGACCGCGGAGGACGAGGCGCTGCTGGCGCACGTGGAGTCGGCCTTCGCCACCGTGGGCGAGCTGATCGGTCGGCACCGGCAGAAGCAGGCGATCAGCGAGACGATGCGGATCGTCGCCGAGGTCAACAAGTACGTCTCCGACACCGAGCCGTGGAAGCTGGCCAAGGACCCGGCCGACCGCGAGCGGCTGGGGACGGTCCTGCACGTCGTCTCACAGTGCGTGGCCGACCTCAACCTCGTGCTCAGCCCGTTCCTGCCGTTCTCCGCCAACGAGGTCGACCGCACCTTCGGCGGCACCGGACGGATCGCGCCGATGCCGCGTCTGGAGGAGGTCGAGGACCTCGACGGGGGAGCGCCGTACCCGATCATCACCGGCGACTACACCGACGTGCCGGCGTGGCGCCGTCACCCGCTCGTGGTCGGCACGCCGGTCGCGAAGCCCAGCCCGGTCTTCACCAAGCTGGACCCGAGCGTCGTCGACGAGGAGCTCGCGCGCCTGGAAGCGTGACGGGGATCGGGTCGCTACGGTCGAGGTCATGGAGACCCTGGACTTCTCGACCCGCTTCGCGTCCACTCCTGCGGACCACTCCGAGGAGTGGCGCCGGAAGGTGGCACGGCTGCGGCCCTTCAACCTGGTGATGGGGTTGGTGCACGGCCTCTCCGCCACCGTGATGCTGGCGCTCTCGACCGGCTTCTCCCTCGACGTCACCACGTTCTTCCAGAACGCCCAGCCCGGGCTCGCCCTGGACCCGAGCCGGCTCGACGTCGCCTTCGGCCTCCCGCTGGCGGTCGTGACGGTCAGCTTCCTCTACCTGTCCGCGATCGCCCACCTGGTGATCGTGTCGCCGTGGGGGTGGCCGCGCTACCAGCGCGAGCTGGCCAACGGTGCCAACCGGTTCCGCTGGGTGGAGTACTCGGTCTCCTCGACCTTGATGATCGTGATCATCGCGATGCTGCCCGGCATCCAGGACCTCGCGGCGCTGCTCGCGATCGCGGGACTCAACGTCTCGATGATCCTGTTCGGGTGGCTGATGGAGGTGGCCAACCCGCCCGGCCGGCGTACGACGTGGTGGACGCCGTTCACGATGGGCTCGGTGGCGGGCGCGCTGCCCTGGGTCGTGATCACGGTCTACCTGGTCGGGAGCGGGAGCTCGGTCCCGAACTTCGTCTACGGGATCTTCGTCTCGCTCTTCGTCTTCTTCAACTGCTTCGCGGTCAACCAGTGGCTGCAGTACCGAGGCCGCGGCCGCTGGGCCGACTACCTGGTCGGCGAGCGCGTCTACATCTGGCTCAGCCTCATCGCCAAGAGCCTGCTGGCCTGGCAGCTGTTCGCGAACACCCTGGTGGGATGAGGCCGTCGGCCGGGCTTCTAGGCTCCCGCCCATGACCGCCCAGATGTACCTGCCCTCCTTCTTCGTGAAGCAGCGCTTCGCCATGACGACCAACCGCTACGAGCTGTACGCCGCGAACCCGGACGGGTCGATGGGACAGCTGATGGGGCTCGCCGAGCAGAAGCGGCTCGCGCTCAAGGAGCAGGTCACCTTCTACAGCGACGCGACCAAGAGCCGGCCCGTCTTCGGTTTCAAGGCACGCAAGGTGATGGACCTCAACTCCGGCTACGACATCACCGACGAGGTCGGGGCGCCGCTGGGTTTCTTCCGCAAGGAGTTCGGGGCGAGCCTGATGCGCTCGACGTACCACCTCGAGGGGCCCGGTTATGCCGGCGTCGGCCAGGAACGCAGCCAGGCCGTGGCGCTGCTGCGTCGCTTCACCGAGCTCCCGTTCCTGCCCGTCCACTTCGACTTCGTCGCCCCGGACGGCAGCCGGCTGATGTCCAGTGAGCGACAGATGACCCTGCGTGACCGCTACACGGTCACCGTGCCCGACCAGCGGGTCGACTTCCGGGTGGCCGCCGCCGTCGCGGTCGGCCTCGACGCGCTGATGCAGCGCTGATCCCGTGGCGCTCTACCCCCAGGCTCGCCGCGCCGTCGC
>NZ_JBFIKK010000215.1:0-3364 GCF_041600255.1 Nocardioides sp.
TCGGTGTCGAGGCGGATCTCGAAGTCCCGCAGCGAGCGCCGCAGGGAGCGGGAGACCACCAGGTGGTCGATCGGCAGGACTCCGCGCCGCACCGGGCTGAACCAGTACATCGGGTCGCCGGGCGTGCCCGACGGCATCGGGAAGAGCCCCCGGCGGTACGCCGCCAGCAGCGTGCCCGGCGCGAGGTCCGCCCCGATCGCCACCAGGTCGTCGGCCGCGTCGAAGTTCGACGGGTCTGCGAAGGACCAGGCGGAGGGCGGAGGTTCGACAGCCACGTCTCCACCGTAGTGGTCCGTAGGATCGGGGACATGACGTTGAAGAGCACGCTCGGCAAGCACCTGGCCCCCCGGGTCACCGACCTCGCCCCCGAACTCACCACGTCGTTCGTCCGGGAGGCCCTGGCGCGCGCGATCTCCGGGGTCGGCCCGCTGCCGCCCGCGGCCAGCGCCGCCGACAAGCAGCTCACCGAGCAGCGCGGCAACGTCGACCGGGCGATCCACGAGGTGATCGAGAACCACGTCCGGTACGCCGGCGCCCAGGGGTTCGTGACCAACCTCGGCGGGGTGGTGACGGCGGCGCTGACCATCCCCGCCAACATCACCGGGCTGGCCCTGATCGAGTGCCGGATGATCGCCGGGATCGCCCACCTGCGCGGCTACGACCTCGACGACCCGCGGGTGCGCAACGCGATCCTGACCTGCCTGCTCGGCGAGGACAGCGTGAACGCCCTGATCCGCAAGAAGAAGCTGCCGGCCCCGCCGATGGCGCTGGCCACCGCCCCGACCCACGACCCCGACCTGGACCGGATCATCTCCGCCGAGGTGACCAACGAGCTGATCAGCAAGGTCGCCGGCAAGCGGATCGCGATCACCGTCGGACGCCGGGTGCCGGTCGTCGGCGGGCTGGTCGGCGCCGGCGCCGACGGCTACGTGACCTGGCGGGTGGGCCGCTACGCCGAGCGCGAGCTCCTGCCGCGCGCCACGCGGTAGGCCTTCAGCATCCCGCGACCGGCCCGGCCGGACTGCAGCCGGCGTACCGTCTTCTCGCGCCAGCGGTACGTCGGGCGCAGGTAGGACCGCTCCAGCGCCCGCTGGGTGTCCAGCAGCTCGGCCGCCAGCCGGGCCTCGGTCGCCCGCAGCCGGGCGTTGTCGAGCAGCAGCGCCTTGATCGCGTCCACCGCGGCGCCGGCGACCTGCCGTTCGGAGGGGTTGTCCGGGTCGGCCCAGGTCTCCAGCGGCGCCGGGCCGATCAGGTCGTCGAGGTCGCCGATCACGTGGTAACCGCGGCGCTCGACCTCGGCGCGCCAGGTCGCGGCCACCTGCTGGGCCCACGGGTGCACGGTCGGCGGCAGGGCGAGCCGCGGCGAACCGGCCCGGCGCGAGAGCGTCTGGTGGGCGAGCAGCTCGCGGACCAGCGGCCGGTAGTCGGCCGGCTCCACGACCGTGTTGGCGGCCCGGTTGATCCGCCGGACCAGTGCCGTCTCCGGCACGCCCAGCGACGGGTTGGCCCGCTCGGCCTCCAGGTCCAGGTCGAGCCCGGTCAGCCCGAACGCCTCGCTGAACCGCTCCCAGAGCACCTGCGGCGGCCCGCCCGGCGGCGGCACGGTGACCAGGTGGATCCGCTCCGGCGGCAGGTCGTGGCCCCAGCGGTTGAGGATGTCCGGGATCTCCTGGACGCCCCAGAACCAGGTCGCGATCCGGCTCTCCCGCTGCGGGTCCTGGATCTGCTCGAGGAACTTCGCGTAGCTGATGATGCTGCGGTGCTTGACGTTCTCCTGCCACTCGGCCGGGATCTGGCGGACCAGGTCGCGCACCGAGAGCACCACGTGGATCTCGGTGCCGTCGTGGTGGCCGAGGCTCTCCAGCGCCCGGCCGACCTGCGAGCGGGACGCGGTGGCCAGGATCTCGTGGCTGATGATCGAGGTGCCCGAGGCGCGGCGTACCCGGGTGGCGAGCCGGTCCCAGGCGCCGACGGCCTCGGTCTCCAGGCCGCCCCAGGGCAGCCGCATCAGGTCCAGCGCCGCCAGGAAGTGGGCGTCGAACCGGTCGGCCGGGTAGTGGATCCCGGCCTGGACGAGGGTCCGGCGGTTGCGGAACAGCACGTCCTGGAAGTACGACGTACCGGTCTTGGGGGTGCCGACGTGCAGCAGGACCCGCTTGCTCATCGCGTGCTGCTCCTCACTGGCTCGTCGAGCAGGAGCCGGATGGCCAGGGCCAGGGTGCCCGAGTCGGTGGGGTGGGCAACCCCGTGTCCGGCGCCCCCGGGGGGCAGCAGCGTGTCGAGATCACCGTGCACAGGGTAGCCAGCGCGCGACAGCGCCGCTCGCATCCGTACGGCGCGACGCTCCAGCCACTCCGCGTGCTCGGCCGGCACCACCAGACCGGGCCCGGGGATCGCGGCCAGCCAGGGCCGCAGCGTCTGCTGCACCAGCGCCCGGCGGCGGTCGCGTCCGGCCAGCAGCCCGAGGACGACCGTGACCCGGCGGGCCAGGTCGACGGCGTCGGCCGAGACCGGGGTCGGCGCCGGCAGCGCGCGTCGTACGCCGACCAGGCGGGGTACGGCGCTCGGGTCGAGGACCACCCGCACCCGGCCCGGGTGGGTGGCCGACCAGGTGCGTGCCGCCTGGACGAGGTTGACCCGGGGCGGCATCCGGTCGCGACGCACGGCCGCGCCCACCCAGTCCCGCCACGGCGGGGCGCCCTCGTCGAAGCAGCGCGAGGTCCAGGCATCGACCATCAGCCGGCCGGTGTCGGTGCCGAGCACCAGCACGGTGGCGCCCCGGCCGCCGGGCGGGCGGCCGCGGCGGACCAGCTCGGCGCGCATCGGGTCGGCCAGCTCGGGGTCGCCGACCAGCCGGTAGCGGGTGCGCCACGGCCGGATCCGGGCCGTCGCGGACTCCTCGGGCACGCCGGCGGCCACCACGTCGTCGGCGATCAGGCTGGTGGCCACCCGGACCAGCTCGTCGTCGGGCAGGTCGGCCGGGTCGACCGGGGGCGGGCCGAAGGCGAGCGGCTCGACGGCGTCCACCAGCTCGAGGTCGGGGCGACCGCGCCCCGGGGCCGAGGCGTCGAGGACCCGGCGGGCCAGCTCCGGCGTCGGGGTGCCGGCGACATTGAGCCGGCGCAGCAGCTCAAGCTGCTGGGCGCCGGGCAGCACCCGGCCGCGCTGGTCGCCGAGCCCGGCCCACTGCTGCCACGGGGTCGTGCCGCCGTCGAGGAGGTGACTGACCCACCCCCACGCGCGGCGTACCCCCGGGGAGTCGGGTCCGGTGTCGTTCACCTGTCGCGGAACCGGCCGGCCTGCAACCGGACCCGGTTGACCAGCTGGCGGTCGGGGTCCGGGCGGCTGGCCGCCTCGCGGGTCA
>NZ_JBFIKK010000216.1:0-3318 GCF_041600255.1 Nocardioides sp.
CACCGAGTTCTTGG
Organism: Nocardioides sp.; assembly: GCF_041600255.1. GTDB lineage: Bacteria > Actinomycetota > Actinomycetes > Propionibacteriales > Nocardioidaceae > Nocardioides. The sequence continues at coordinate 15 of NZ_JBFIKK010000216.1, forward strand.
CGAGCCCGGCGGCAACGGCCGCGCCGCCACCGCCGAGGACCAGCACGAGGGCGAGGGTGGATGCCACGTTGGCGTAACTGAAGTGCTGCAGGCGTCGCATGTGGAATGCCTCCTGGTGTCGGGGTTCTTCCACCGTGGCCCACCCTGTACCCGGAGGCCATGGTCATTCACATGGCCCGTTGGGACCAACCCCGGTAGGTCAGACGCGCTCCAGCAGCGCGACGCATTCGACGTGGTGCGTCATCGGGAAGAGGTCCAGCGCCCGCAGCCGGGTCAGCTCGTAGCCGTGCTCGCGGAAGGTCGCCACGTCGCGGGCCAGGGCCGCCGGGTCGCAGGCGACGTACGCCACCGCGCGCGGAGCGCGGTCCACCACCTGGAGCACGACCTTGCGACGCGCCCCCTCACGCGGCGGGTCGAGGACCACGAGGTCGAACGGCTCGTCGTAGCCCTGCGCCAGCACCTTGTCGACGTTGCCCCAGGCCACCACGGCCCTCTCCCGGCCGGCAAGGTTGAGCGCCGCGTACCGGGTCGCGGTGCGGTCGCCCTCGATCGCCACCACCCGGGTGGACTCCCCCACCGCTTCGGAGAGGAAGCGAGCGAAGAGGCCGACGCCGGCGTACAGGTCGAGCGCACGCTCGCCCTCCTGCGGCGCCAGGAAGTCCAGGACGGTCTCGACCAGTGCCCCGGGCGCGCCCGGGTGCACCTGCCAGAAGCCGTCGGCGGCGACCTGGAAGTCGATCGTCCCGGCCGCGGTGGCCACCGACTCCGCGATCACCTCGTCGTCGGTGGGCTGGCCGTCCACGACGACCCGGGCATCGGGGTGCGCGATCCGGCAGTCGTCGATCTCGATCACGATGTTCGAGCGGTGCGCCCGCAACCCCTTCGCGCCGCCCGGCAGCGCGACGTACTGCATCCGGGTCCGCCAGCGCAGCCCCTCGTCGTCGCCGGGCACGCCCTCGACGCGCAGGTCCGCGATCCGCGCGTCGGCCGCGTCGAAGCCGGCGAGCCGGACGAACTGCTCGCGGACGACCGCGGCCTTGAGTTCTCGCTGATGACCGAGCGCGACGTGCTGGAAGTCGCATCCTCCGCAGAGACCGGGGCCGGCGTACGGGCAGGGCGGCGTCACTCGCTCCGGCGAGGCCTGCAGGATCTCCACGGCGTCGGCGCGCCAGAACGAGTCGCCCTCGGTGCCCTCGGTGATCTCCAGGACCACCCGCTCGCCGGGCATCGTGTGCCGGACGAAGACGACCCGGGACTCGGGCTCGGGCAGGCGCACGATGCAGTGCCCGCCGTGGGCGACCGGTCCCACCTCGGCCTCGAACCGGGAGCCGACCAGCGACGCCCCCTTGGGCTTGCGCTGACGTGGGGTACGGCTCATCGTTCGATCTGCCTTCCGGCGGCGGTGCCGCGGTCGTCGAGCTTGCCCAGGCGTACGTCGCCGGGCCGGGGTCGTTGGGCGCCCCGCTCCTCGCGCTCGCGAGCGATCTGCGACGAGCGGAGCTGGTAGGGGACGGAGGTGACCATCACGCCGGGCGCGAAGAGCAGTCGACCCTTGAGTCGCAGGGCCGTCTGGTTGTGCAGCAGCTGCTCCCACCAGCGACCGACCACGTACTCCGGGATGTAGACGGCCACCACCCCGCGGGGGTTGGCCTTCTTGATCTCCATCGCGTAGTCGACGATCGGTCGGATCAGCTCGCGGTACGGCGAGTGCAGGACCTTGAGCGGAACCCCGAGGTTGCGCTCGTCCCACTCCTCCAGCAGGCGGTCCGTCGCGCCGGCGTCGGCCGCGACGTAGACGCCCTCGAGGACGTTGGGGCGCGTCGCCTTGGCGAAGGCCAGGGCCCGCAGCGTCGGCTTGTGCAGCTTGGAGACCAGGACGATCGCGTGCACCCGCGTGGGCAGCACCTTGTCCTCCTCGTCGGCGGCGAGCTCCTCCGCCACCCGTCCGTAGTGGGTGTGGATGCCCCGCATCAGCACGAAGAAGATCACCATGGCCAGGATCGTGATCCAGGCGCCCTCGAGGAACTTCGTCACCAGGACCACGACCAGGACCAACGCCGTCATCGTCAGGCCGACCGCGTTGATGATCCGCGAACGGTACATCCGTCCCCGCTCCACCGGGTCGGTCTCGTCCTTCAGGTGGCGGGTCCAGTGCCGGATCATGCCGAGCTGGCTGAGGTTGAAGGAGACGAAGACGCCCACGATGTAGAGCTGGATCAGCTTGGTGGTCTGCGCGTCGAAGACCTGGATCAGCACGATCGCCATGAACGCCAGGAAGACGATGCCGTTGCTGTAGGCGAGCCGGTCACCGCGCGAGGCCAGCGCACGGGGGGCGAGGCCGTCCCTGGCCAGGATCGAGCCCAGCACCGGGAACCCGTTGAAGGCAGTGTTCGCAGCAAGCACCAGGATCACGCCGGTCACGGTGACGACGAGGTAGAAGCCGGGCGGGAAGTCGCTGAAGATGGCCTTGGCGATCTGGGCGATCAGCGTGTGCTGGTCGTAGTCGTCGGGCAGCGCCTGGCCGTTCAGGGTCAGCCGGTCGATCTGGTGCGGGTCGACGTACTTCAGCCCCATCTGCTTGGCCAGCACGATGACGCTGATCATCATGGTGATCGCGATCAGACCGAGCAGCAGCAGCGTGGTGGCGGCGTTCCTGCTCTTCGGCTTGCGGAACGCCGGTACGCCGTTGGAGATCGCCTCGACCCCGGTCAACGCGGCACACCCCGAGGAGAACGCGCGCGCCAGCAGGAAGACCAGGCCGAAGGTGGTGAGCGCCTCGTCGTAGCCCGGCGCCGGGGCGATCTCGAGGCCGGCCGACTCCACCGGCGGCAGGTCCCCGGCCGCGAGACGGATCAACCCGTAGGCGCACATGCCGAGGATCGCCGCCATGAAGACGTAGGTGGGGACGGCGAAGACGGTGCCCGACTCCCGGATGCCGCGGAGGTTGGCCGCCATCAGCCCGACCACCAGGAGCGTCGCGAACGTCGCTTCGTGGCCACTGATCGACTCCACGGCCGACGCGGCGTACTGGGCACCGGCGGAGATCGACACCGCGACGGTCAGCACGTAGTCGATGAGCAGGGCGCTGGCCACGGTGGCGCCGGCGGTGCGACCGAGATTGACCGTGGCCACCTCGTAGTCGCCGCCGCCGCTCGGGTAGGCATGCACGGTCTGTCGGTAGGACATCACCACGGCCATCAGCACCACCGCGATGGCGAGGCCGATCTTCCAGGACCACACGTAGTACGAGGCGCCGGCCAGCGAGAGCATGATGAAGACCTCGTCGGGCGCGTAGGCGACCGAG
>NZ_JBFIKK010000217.1:0-3307 GCF_041600255.1 Nocardioides sp.
CGGTGTCTCGGGCCTGACGCTGCTGATCGGTGCCGTGGTCGCGCTGCTCTTCGATGCCGGCGACGGCATGCAGCTGACCGAGACCCACGAGTGGATCGGCGCCCTGGGCGTGCACTACGCCCTCGGCGTCGACGGGCTGGGTCTGCTGCTGATCCTGCTCACGGTCGTGCTCGTCCCGATCGTGCTGCTGGCCTCGTGGTTCGACACCGACGCCGACTCCTCGCGCGCGTTCTTCGCCTGGGCGCTGGCCCTGGAGGCGCTCTCGCTGGCGGTCTTCGCGGCCACCGACGTCTTCCTCTTCTACGTCGTCTTCGAGGCGACGCTGATCCCGGCGTACTTCCTGATCGGGGGCTTCGGCCGGGACGGTCGCGGCTACGCCGCGCTCAAGTTCCTGATGTACCAGCTCGGTGGCGGGCTGGTGATGCTCGCCTCGGTGATCGGCCTCTACGTGGTCTCCGCGCAGAACGGCTCGCCGTCGTACCTGCTCTCCGACCTCTCCGCGATCGAGATGAGCCAGAGCGCCGAGCGGTGGCTCTTCGTCGGGTTCTTCATCGCCTTCGCGGTGAAGGCGCCGCTCTTCCCTCTGCACACCTGGCTGGCGGACACGACCGAGAAGGCCACCCCGGGCACGAGCGTGCTGCTGGTCTGCGTGCTCGACAAGATCGGCACCTTCGGCATGCTGCGCTTCTGTCTGGGGCTCTTCCCGGAGGCGTCGCAGTGGGCCACCCCGGTGGTCGTCGTGATCGCCCTGATCTCGATCGTGTACGGCGCGTTCCTGGCGATCGGCCAGGACGACCTGCTGCGCCTGATCGGGCTGACCTCGCTGAGCCACTTCGGCTTCATCACGCTGGGGATCTTCGCGTTCAGCGCCCAGGGCGCCAACGGCTCGATCCTCTACATGGTCAACCACGGCATCGGGACGGCCGCGCTCTTCCTGCTGGCCGGCTTCCTGATCAAGCGCCGCGGCACCCCGCTGATCAGCCAGATGAGCGGGATGGAGAAGGGCACCCCGGTCCTGGCCGGGCTGTTCCTGATCGCCGGTCTGGCCACGCTCGGGCTGCCGGGTCTGAGCCAGTTCGTCTCCGAGATCCTGGTCCTGATCGCGGCCTTCGACTACGCCTGGTGGGCAGGGGCGGTGGCCGTCACCGGCATCGTGCTCGCGGCCGTCTACGTGCTCTGGGCCTATCAGCGCCTGATGACCGGGCCCCCGACCGAGGTGGCGGACAACCGCGACCTCGACCGTCGTGAGCTGATGGCGATCGTCCCGCTGATGGTGGGCCTGGTCCTCTTCGGCTTCTACCCCCGCCCGATGCTCGACGTCACCAACCCCACCGTCGACGTGCTCCTCGAGCGCGTCGGTCAACCCGAGCAGGCTCACGTCGTACCCGGGGCCGATCACGGCCACGATGAGGAAGGCCACCAGTGAACCCCGCTGTCGTCGGTGCCGCGACCGAGTTCGTCAAGCCCACCATCGAGTACTTCCAGCTCCTTCCGCTGCTGCTCATCTTCGGCGTCGCCTGCGCCGGGGTGCTGGTGGAGGCCTTCGTCGCCCGGGCGCACCGCTATCTCGTCCAGGTCATCCTGACGGTGGTCGGTCTGGCCGGCGCCCTGGTCGCCACGATCGCCGTGGGTCTCACCCTGGACGAGGTCGGCGAGGGGGCTGCTCGCGGTCAGCTCGCCATGTCGGGAACGCTCGTCGTGGACGGGCCGACCACCTTCTTCTGGGGGATCACCCTGCTCTTCGCGATCGGCGGCGCGGTCCTCTTCGCCGAGCGGCGCATCGAGGGCGGCGTCTCGGCGTTCGCCGGGCAGGCCGCGGCCCTCCCGGGCACCGATGCCGAGCGGCAGGCCTCGACCCGCGGTCTCGACCACACCGAGGTCTACCCGCTGATGCTCTTCGCGGTGCTGGGCATGCTGCTCTTCCCGGCCTCCAACGACCTGCTCACGATGTTCGTCGCCCTCGAGGTGCTCTCCCTCCCGCTGTACCTGATGTGCGGTCTGGCCCGGCGACGTCGTCTGCTGAGCCAGGAGGCCGCGCTCAAGTACTTCCTGCTGGGCGCCTTCTCCTCCGGCTTCTTCCTCTACGGCGCCGCCCTCATCTACGGCTTCGCCGGGTCGCTGCAGTTCGCCGAGATCAACGAGGCCGTCCGCAACGACGTCGCCAACCAGTCCATGATGCTGATCGGGATGGGGATGCTGGCCGTCGGCCTGCTGTTCAAGGTCGGCGCCGCCCCCTTCCACGCCTGGACGCCCGACGTCTACCAGGGTGCTCCGACCGCGGTCACCGCCTTCATGGCGGCCTGCACGAAGATCGCGGCCTTCGGGGCGCTGCTCCGGCTCTTCTACGTCGCCTTCGGCTCCGACCGCTGGACCTGGCTGCCGATGTTCTGGATCATCGCCGTGCTGACGATGGTGGTCGGCGCCGTGCTCGCTGTCGTGCAGAGCGACATCAAGCGGATGCTGGCCTACTCCTCGGTGGCCCACACCGGGTTCCTGCTGACCGGCGTCCTCGGTGTCCAGAGCGCCACCGAACTGGCCATCGGTCAGGTGACCTCGCTCCAGGCGGTGCTGTTCTACCTGACGACGTACGGCTTCGCCATGATCGGCGCCTTCGCCGTCGTCACGCTGGTGCGTGACTCCGGGGGCGAGTCCACCCAGATCGTCCGCTGGGCCGGCCTCGGCCGCCGCTCGCCGCTGCTGGCCGGCACCTTCGCCTTCTTCCTGCTCTCGATGGCCGGCATCCCGCTGACCGCCGGCTTCGTGGGCAAGTGGGCGGTCTTCGCGGTCGCCCTCTCGGCCGGCGCCTGGCCCGTCGTGATCGCGGCGATCGCGTCGAGCATCATCGCGGTCTTCTTCTACGTGCGGCTGATCGTGGTGATGTTCTTCATGGACGGTGACGGCGAGGTCGCCCTCGCTGTCCGGCCCTCCCTGCTGACCTCCGGCACCATCGCCGTCGGCGTCGTCGCGACCTTCGTCCTCGGCGTCGTGCCGGGGCCCGTGCTCGAGCTGGCCGGGCATGCAGGAGAATTCATCAGGTGACCCACGACGCCAGCCCGGCAGGCCTCGCGCTCCCGATCACCGACGACGCGCTCGCCGACCGACTCCGCGAGCGGATGCAGGTCGTCGAGCTCGAGCTGCAGGGCCATGTCCGCAGCCGGGCGGGCTTCGTCTCGGAGGCGGCCAGCCACCTGATGGAGGCCGGCGGCAAGCGCTTCCGGCCGCTGCTCGTCCTGCTGGCGGCCGAGACCGGTCCGCACGCCGACTCCGACGAGGTGATCCGGGCGGCCTGCGTGGTCGAGCTGACCCA
>NZ_JBFIKK010000218.1:0-3167 GCF_041600255.1 Nocardioides sp.
GCAGGGCAAGTCGCCGTATGTCGGTGACCTGTGCGCCGGGTGCAGCCACGAGTTCCACGGCCTGCCCTGCACCAAGCATCGCCCCGTGCACGGCCCGCGCGGAACCGAACCCTGCCCCTGCCCCGGAGTCGTGGAGGAAGCCTCGTGATCCCCGAGCCGCTGCCCTGGGCCGGTCCCATGTTCGACGCCGACTCCCTGTGCGCCGAGACGGACCCGGACGTCTGGTTCCCCGAAAGGGGCGGATCAGCGAACCCGGCGAAAGCAATGTGCCGCCGCTGCGAAAACGAGGACGCCTGCCTGGAATGGGCGCTCACCAACGGTGAGGAAATCGGCGTGTGGGGCGGCAAGTCGGCGCCCGAAAGACGAAAGCTGCTGGCCGACCGCCAGCTGAGCAAGAGCCGCAAACAGGCCGACATCAACCACGGCACCGAGGGCGGATACCGGGCGCATCAGCGGCGCGGAGAAGTGATCGCCGACGCCGACCCGTGCGGATGCCGAGGCGCATACCAACTGGCGGCAGCACAACGCCGAGAGCGGAGAGCAGCATGACCAGCCCACCATGCGAGGCCGACCCGGATCTGTTCTTCGACGAGGGCAACGCGGGCCGCACCGCACGCGCCAAGAAGGTGTGCGCCGGCTGCCCGCTGCGTGACCCCTGCCTGACCGAAGCCCTGGCCCACGCCGTTGAGGGCGTCTGGTCGGCGACCACCACCGATGAGCGGAAGGCGATGCGCAGGCGCGCCGGGATCAAGGCGCGGCAGATCGTCACCAACCCGCTGCGGTGGAAAGGGGAAGTCGCGTGACCACCATTCTGGACGCCCTGTTCCGCCTGTTCGACGCGATCTCCGACCGCATCATCGACTGGGCGTGCCGGGCGTGGGCCGAGGACGAGGGGCTGGCGGCGTGAACGGCGAGCGCAAGTTCCGAGTCCGCTGGTGGATGTGGGGGGTCGTCGCCCTGGCACACCTCGGGATCGCGGTCTGGGGCGCATTGGCTGACGATGCCCCTCGCGCGATCTATGGCGCAGTGTTCGCCACTCTGTACGGCTTCCTCGCCGGGGTGTTGCTGATGCGCGAGGAGTCGAAGTGACCACCGATCCGCTCACCGCCGCGTGGCTGGCTGAAATGTGGCCCGTCTGCCGCGAGGAATCCCGCGAGGAACGCGAAGTGAAACGCGCCCTCGACGCCGCGTTTTCCACCCCTGTGCACAGAGATTTGCACAAATCCACAGGGCCGGAAGTGGCTGGAATGGACAAGGAATGCGCGTGACGGAGGGTAAGATGAGGCGAGGCCCCGAAGGCGCTACCAACGCCCCGGGACCTCTTGGCACCGCCCCATCCGATTGCAGCGGAGGAGAAGCACCCGTGAACAGCATCCTGCCAGAGGGCAGTGACAGCAAGGCCCCACCGATCGTGTCACTCCGCAGTGTGGCCGATCTGATGTGCAAGAGCCCCGACACCTACACGGTGAACGTCGGCTACCTCATCGACTACATCGCCCGCCACCACGAGCTGCCCATCACCTGCTCCGAGTGCACTGACGATGACCTGCGCCGCGAACTGACCCCCTGCCTGATGTACGAGAGCGCGCTGTCGGTCGCGTTCGCCTGGCTGCTCAAGGTGAACGAGGAGCGCGGCTGATGCCCTGGGCCAAGTTCGATGACCGCTACCCGTGGCACCGGAAAGTGCGCGGGCTCTCCGACGCCGCGTTCCGCATGGACGTGTCCGCCGTCTGCTGGTGCTCCGAGAACCTCACCGACGGCGTGATCGAAGCTGAGTTCCTCACCCTCGTCTCCGACGTCCGCAACCCCCGGAAGGTCGCCGCCGAGCTGGTGCGTTCCGGCCGCTGGCACGACGACGGGCACGACTGCGAGGTCTGCCCGGATGTGCCTGCCGGCGCGCACATCGTCCACGATTACCTGGACTACAACCCGACACGGGAGAAGGTCGAGAGGGACCGGGAGCAGCGCCGCAAGGCAGGCGAGCGGGGCGGGGTTGCATCCGGTAAGGCGCGAAGCAAAGACGAAGCGAGTCGCTTCGATTCCGCTGAGCGAGTCGTCAAGCAAAACGGAAGCAAAACGGAAGCGACAGCTGCTTCGTCACCGACGAACCCCCGTACCCGTACCCCACACCCCTCTACTGAAGTAGAGGGGGGACCTCACGTAAGTAGCGGGCCCGGCACGACGCCCCCCCTCTACTCGGATCGGTGCAGCCGCCACGGCAACGTCGAGCGGCCCGGCAACTGCGGCCACTGCAAGGACGTCCGCCTCGCCAACGCCGCGAAGGTTCGCCCGCTCCACGCCGTCCCCAGCCCAATGCGGCGCTGCATCGTCCACGACCAGAGCTTCGAGCGCGTCTGCAGCGGATGCGAAGCCGACCGAAAGGCAGCTGAGTCCGCATGACCGACCACGACGAAGCGAACTGCCCGAACTGCATCGACTGTCCCGGCTGCGACGGGGGCAGCGGCGCCGATCCGAAGCGGGCAACCGTCCGAGTCTCACGCGGCGTCGCCTTCATCCGCTGCGCCGACTGCGACGGCGAGGGCCTCATCTGCGCCTGCGAGTGTCACCAGTGAAGGCCCTGATCCGCCAGCAACTGGCCGCCGCGCTGTGGGCCAACGACCCCGCGAACATCGACCCCGACGACCTCGTTGAGGCGCTGCTGCCGATCGTGGAAGGCATCGCCAAGAAGTACGCCGCCCAAGTTCTGCGGTCAGCCGCAATGGACGAACGCGACGAGGCCGACAACGTGCCGGACACCGACCAGGGAACCCACGCTGACGGGCACCGTTGTGCGGCGGACTTCCTCGACCGCCGGGCCGACCGTCTCGACCCGCATCGGTACGACCCGGACACGTGCCGATGCACCTGTGGGGCGCTGGACCACCCGGACTGGGTGCTGCCGTGCTGAGGGACTTGACCGAGGCCGTCGGCTACCGCGCCTCCCGCATCAAGTGCCGTCTATTCGACCGCCACGACCGCTTCTGCCGGGGCCGCGACGACCACGCGCCCGACCAGATTGAGCGGACCCGATGACCGCGCCCCGACTGACCACCGTCAACGTTGACAACGGGGCGCCCGTCTACGAGTGGCACATCGAGGTGAGGCGGCTCAACCACTACGGCGACCGGATCGAAGAGCGCACTCCGATGGTCGTCGTCGCTGCTACC
>NZ_JBFIKK010000219.1:0-3145 GCF_041600255.1 Nocardioides sp.
ATGAACCGCATCGACCTCCCCCACCTGGCGTGGATCCTCGAGGAGTTGGTCGCTGGGCGGGTCCAGAACAGGATCAGCGTCGACGAGGACACGGCCGAGTGGGCCCGGGTGGCGCTGCAGCGCATGCTCGACATCACCTGATCGGCGTTCGGCGACGATGACCGTGGAGAACGAACCCGACGGGAATCGTCCGACGGAGGACAACATCGTGCGTCGCCGGATACGGGCGGCTCGACGGCTTCTCGTGGTGCTTCGCCCGTACCGTTCCTCGATCGTCCTGCTCGGGCTGACGAGTGCCGTCGCCGTCTTGTTCGAGACCCTGACGCTCGTCCTCATCGTTCCGCTGGCATCCACCGCAAGCAGCGGTGCAGACAGCTACTCCTTCGACCTGCTCTCGAACGCGTTCGAGTTGTCCACGTGGACCCTGGTCCTCCTGGCGGTTGCGTTGATCGCCCTGCGCTCGGGTTTCAACCTCCTGAACGCCCAGCAGGAAGCACGGTTGCTTGCGAGATTCGAGCGAGAGCAGCGGCAACGAGGCTTCCGTGCGTTCGTCCGCTCCAGCTGGGAGCGGCAGGCCAGCGAAGGCCCAGGTGGTCTGCAGAACCTGATCGGCAGCATCGTCACACGGAGCTTGACCGCGATCCGCTCACTGACCGCAGCTGTCGTCGCGGGGACGGGGCTGCTGATCATGCTCGCAGGCGCCTTCGTGTCCGGCGGGCTGGCAGCCCTGGCGATCATCGGGGCCATCGCCTTCCTCATGGCGATCGTCTCCCCCGCGCTCGCCCGCTCGCGCCGCCACGCACGACACCTGTTGGACTTGAGCCGGCGGTTCGCGCACGACGTCGAGGAGTCCACGACGATGACCCGCGAGATCCGCATCTACGGCGCGCAGGATCCGTACGCCGACCATCTCGACGAGACCATCGTTCCCTACGAGCACCATCGGGCGAGAAACCAGTTCTGGGCCACCACCGGTGCTGGTCTCTTCGAAACCGGCGGCCTGCTGCTCGTGGTCGGGGCACTGGCGGCGCTCTACCTGTCAGAGCCCGACGGCGCGACCGACTTCGGCGTCATGGCCCTGCTGATGCTGCGCGGGCTGATGTACGGCCGGCAGTTGAACAGCCAACTCCAGGCCGGCAGCGACGCTCTGCCGTTCGCCGTCGCGCTGGAGCACGACATCCGATCGTTCGAGAACGCCACGCCACCGAACGGCACGTCCGAGATCTCCGCAGTGGACCGCGTCGGATTCCGGGGTGTGTCGTTCGCGTACGCACCGGGGCAGCCGGTCCTGCAGGACGTCACGGTCGACATCACGGCCGGGGATTCCGTCGGCGTCATCGGGCCCTCAGGCTCAGGGAAGTCCACGTTCGTCGAACTACTCCTGCTCCTCCGGCCACCGCTGTCCGGGACCGTGGAGGTGAACGGCGTGGCATCCAGCACGATCGAGCTCGGGAGTTGGTACGACCGGGTCAACCTCGTACCGCAGCATCCCAACCTGTTTCGCGGCTCGGTGCTCGAGAACATCCGCTTCTTCCGGCCCGGACTCACTGACGAGGAATGTGTGGAGGCTGCACGTCGAGCGCACATCCACGACGAGATCATCACGCTCCGCGACGGATACCAGCATTCCACGGGAGAGCGAGGCGCCGGACTCTCCGGAGGACAGCGCCAGCGCATCTGTATTGCGCGTGCGCTGGCGGGGCGACCAGACCTCATCGTCTTCGACGAGCCGACCAGTTCGCTCGACGCTCACTCCGAGCACGCCATCCAGTCCACGATGGCAGACCTGCAGTCGAACACGACGATGATCATCGTCGCCCATCGTCTGAGCACTCTCCGGTTCTGCAACAAGCTGCTCGTCCTCGAGGACGGTCGAGTCCAGGCATTCGGTCCGCGGGAAGAGATCGAGCAGAACAGCGACTACTACGCGGACATCCTTCGGGTGTCCGAGATGCTGTGATCCGGAGGACGGAGCCGCAGCGACCAGTACCCGGGATCCTGCGCTCGTGCCATGGGCACTACATCGCTTCGTAGATCTCCACCAGTCGACAGGCAATGGTGTCTGGCCCGAACTGATGTCGCGCCCGATCCGCTATCGCCGGCGCGCTCCACGCGCCCCAGTTCGCCAGCACAGCGGCGATCCCGTCCGCCAAGGCGTTGACATCGTCGATCGCCACCACCACCCCATCGTCGGGGCCGACGAAGTCCTCTGGTCCGCCGCACCCGGTCACCACCACGGGAAGTCCGATCGAAAGCGCCTCGGCCGTGGCCACGGAGAACGTCTCGACGCGGCTCGAGAGCACGAAGACATGACTTCTCCGGAGGATCTCCTCGACGTCGGCGGGAGCAACCCGCCCCATGAACTCGACGAGGTGGACGACTCCCTTCTCTGCAGCCTGGTCGTGTAGTGCCACGGCCTCCGGTCCGTCTCCAGCGATGGTGAGGTGGACGTCGAGGCCGCGATCGTTGGCCAGGACGGCGAGAGCGTCGATGAGCGTGGCTTGAGCCTTGAGGGCCGTCAGCGACCCCACGGTGACCAGTCGGAACGGCTGCGGCGTACCATCGAGAGCCCGGACCGACCCTGCGGTGACCACGACATTCGGCACGACCACCACGTCGTCACGCCCGCTGAGATCGCTGACCCTGCGAGCCAGGGCATGCCCTACCGCCACGACACGGTGCGCTCCCCGATACGCCAGTCGGGCTCTCGGCCGCTCGAACCAGCGCAGCCCGCGGAGCAGCCGTGACCAGTGCTCGGTGACGACCACCGGGACCCGCGCCAACCGGCCAGCGACCACCGCCGCCAACCCGACGTCGAACACGTGCGCATGGACGACGTCCGGCCGGAAACGCCGGATGGTGCGGAGCACCCGAGCCACGGCGACGAACTCCTGGACCACCCGAAGGCGGACCGGCACGGCAGCGGTCTCGACGACCAGGCGGCGATCGTCCGCAGACTGGACCGGTTCAGCCGACTCGGCTCCGGAGCGCAGGTGGAGCACGCGTACCGTCAGGCCGGCATCGGACAACGCCTCGGCCTGCCGCCGCACGAAGAGCCCACCGACGGGGTTCGTCGCCGTCGGGAACCACCCGGTGACGATGAGCACCCGCTGCACGGCCATTGAGGTGGCACGATACGCCAATG
>NZ_JBFIKK010000220.1:0-3132 GCF_041600255.1 Nocardioides sp.
ATCGTCGACGACCGCGTCGGGCGCGACGCACGCGTTCGCCTACGACCTCGCCGCCGACGACCCGACCATGATCGACCTGGGCACCCTGGGCACCGGCAGCAGGGCCAATGCGGTGGACGGCAGCGTCGCAGTCGGGATCTCCCAGACCGTCCCCGGCGAGGCCCATGCCTTCGCCTACGACCTCGCCTCGGACGAGCCGACCATGATCGACCTCGGCGTGCTCGCGGGGGGCAAGGTCAGTGAGGCCGTCGACGTGGACGGGCGTTTCGTCGTGGGCGACTCGACCGTCCCCAGCGACGACCCGTACGACTCGCACCAGCAGCATGCGTTCGTGTACGACCTCGAGGCTGCCGAGCCCGTGATGCGTGACCTGGGCACGCTGGGCGGCGGCGGGAGCTTCGCCAAGGCCGTGGACGGCTCCGTGATCACGGGGTGGTCGCACACCCCCGACGGCCCCGAGCACGCCTTCGCCTACGACCCCGCCGCCGACGAGCCCACCATGATCGACCTCGGCACCCTCCCGGGAGGCAGTTTCAGCGAGGCAGTGGATGTCTCCGACGGCGTCGTCGCGGGCTGGTCCTACGCCGCTGGGGCCAACAAGCGACGCGCGTTCACCTTCGACCTGGCCGCGGCCGAGCCGGCGATGCGCGAGCACCCCACCATCGGGGGGGCCCGGAGTGCCGCCACCGGGATCGTCGGCAACCTCGTCATCCAGGAGTGGCGCAAGCGAGGCGACCACGCCTTCGTCCACGACCTCGGGTCGGGTGACTCCCGCAGCATCAGCCTCGGCAACTGGCGGGGCAGCGACGCCGTGGGCGTGGACGGCGACGTGGTCGTGGGCGTGGACTCGTACGGCTCCGCCAGCCGCGCCACCGCGTGGACGGTGCGCCAGACCACCCGTCCGATGTTCGCCTTCCGGCGCCTCGACCCGGGAGTGAAGGAGAACGTCGGGCGCGTCCGGATCCAGGTCGTCCGGTACGGCCGCACCAACCGCGCCGTGAGCGTGCGCTACCGGACCCGGAGCGACTCGGCGAAGGCCGGCAAGGACTTCGTCGCCACCTCGGGAAAGCTGCGCTTCGCCAAGGGAGTCACCCGTCGGAGCTTCACGGTGAGGATCAAGAACGACCGACGTCAGGAGCGGGCGGAGTACCTCGTGCTGACCCTCTCCCGACCCTCCGGCCCGGCTGTGCTCGGAACCCCCCACTGGTCGAACCTGCGGATCAACAAGAGCGACGGCTGAGCACGAACGACGAGGTTCCACGTCGCGGCCCATCACCTTTGCGGGAGCCCGTCGTTCCAGAACCGTGAAGAGACTCGTGGTGCTCGTGGCACTCCTGACCCTGCCGCTGCCCAGCGCCGGCGCCGCGCCGGCCGACGCGGAGCGTGCAGGGCACGAACGACGTGCCGCCGTCGCGACTCGCGTGTCCGGAGCCGAGATCCCCTCGGCCCTCGACGCCGCGTGGTCCGGCCCCGCGAAGCGACCCTCGCTCCACCTGGACGGCCGGAACATCGCAGCCTCGACCACGACCGTGGTGGCGACGGCGCCCGTGGCCATCGCCCGCGCCGGCAGGCGCGTCAACGCCTGCCTGCGCAGCGAGTACGAGGTCACCACGACCGACCCCGCTGCTGAGGGGTCCTGGAGCGTTGAGCTCCTCGTGCTGCGGGGCGGCAAGGTCGTGGACCGGACCGGTCGCTTCGAGAGCGGCTACGTGACCGACGCCCCGGTCGTGATGACGGTGGGCGGCGTGGCGACCCTGTGGCGCCAGGGGGGTCATCGCTACCGGCGGGGCGACGAGGTGCAGGTGAGGATCACGTCCCGACTCGAGGGCGGCTTCGACCCGTTCGAGCAGACGATCACCGCCAGCGCGGGTCCGTGCAGCAAGCCCCTGAGGTGATCGAGCCGGCTGGCTGGCTGACTGGCTGACTGCCGCTGCAGAAGTGGTCAGAAGTCTTACTGGGTGTGTCCCTATTGCGCGGCGAACTCGCTGATCCGCGCTGCCACCTCCGAGTCAGCCGTGCACAGAGAGCGTCGAGGTCGTCGACCAAGAACGACTGCGCCCCACACCAGTCGGACTTCACGACGACACCGTCGACGCACCAGTGCGCGTTGGTCGAACGTCCGGCCACAACGAGCTGGATGCGTTCGGCGTCCACGGTGGAGCCGTTCGACAGCTCCGTAGCCTCGATCCCGCGCCTGTGCATCTGCGCCGTCTGGGGGTCGCCCTCGGGCTCGCTCCCATCGAACTGGAGGTAGGACACGGTGTCCGCCTTGTCGCCGAGCATCTGCGTCAGGATCAGGTGCTCGCCGTAGGCGCCGACCGCGTCGGAGAAAGCCGGCGCCGGCGTGTCGTCCACGTGGACGGTGCCGTCGGCGTCGCGCGTGCCTGAGTGCTGGCTCTCCGAGCTGGGCGAGTCGTACGTGAACCGTCTCCACCGTCGGACATCACCGTCGTGACCGACGACATGGTCCACGAGGTAGAGGGGAGCGTCCTCACCCATCCGGAACACGGGGCTACCGCTGAACTGTTCCACAGGACCCAGACAGGAACCCGGTCGAGCCGCGATGTGCGCGAGCCGCAAGGCGGTCAGGCCGCGGTGACTCGGCCGTCCACCAAGACGAGCTCGAACCGGTCGGCGACCGCCAGTGCCGGGTCGTCGACGGCCGTGCCGGGAGCCCGGAAGATCTGTTGTCCGGATGGTGGAAGATCGGCCGGTTTCGGGGGCCAAACTGTCGGTGCTCACCGCTTGACTTGTTCCATGACCGAGACGCTCGCCGACGTGGACACCGCCGCTGCGGTGTTGGACTTCGCGCGGGATCGTCGAGCGGTGGCAGACCGGGCCGAGGCCGAGCTGCTGCAGGCCGCGGTGGCGTGGGCGGGCATGCATTCGACCGACTCGATCGCGGACGCGGCGACGACCTACGACCCGTCCTTCGGGGAGACCGAGGTGCCGGTCGCCGGTCCGGGTGCCCCATTGGTGGCGGAGTTCTCGATCCCCGAGTTCGCCGCGGCGATCGGGCTGCCGACCGAGGTCGGGAAGGCGTACCTCGGGGAGGC
This sequence comes from Nocardioides sp., assembly GCF_041600255.1. Taxonomy (GTDB): domain Bacteria; phylum Actinomycetota; class Actinomycetes; order Propionibacteriales; family Nocardioidaceae; genus Nocardioides. The sequence goes on from NZ_JBFIKK010000220.1 coordinate 3,057, forward strand.
GGTCGAGCTGCGGTACCGGCTGCCCCGGACCTGGGCGCGGGTCACGAAGGGTGATCTGGTGGCGTGGAAGGCGCGG
>NZ_JBFIKK010000221.1:0-3129 GCF_041600255.1 Nocardioides sp.
CACCGCCGGGTCGACCCGGCTCACGTCGACGGCGGGGTAGGCGCCGGTGGACTCGAAGAGCGCGAGCTGGACCTCGGGGTCCTGCAGCACGTTGGCGAGCACCAGCGCCCCGGCCTGGTGGGCGGCGTTGTCGGGGATCGCCACGAAGCTCACGTTGCTGATGTTGCCGCCCTCGAGCACCGCCTCGCGGGTGCTCGCCGGGAAGAGGCCGTCCTCGACCTGCCGACCGACCGCACCGGGGCCGTAGGTGAAGAACGCGCTGATCTCGCCGTCGGCGTACAGCTTCTCCACCGCCGACTGGCTCTGCGGGTAGGTCTCGCCCCCGCGCCACAGCGACGGCTCGATCGTGTTGAGCCGCTCCCAGAGGTCCTCGGCCGCCGACTCGTAGGCCTCGACGTCGAACTCCGCGGGCAGGGCGTCGACGCCGCCGACGGTGTCGTAGAGGATCGTGCGGACGGCCATCGACCCGGTGAAGTCCGGCGGCGCGGGGTAGGTGAAGCGGCCCGGGTTCTCCTCGGCCCACGCCAGCAGCGAGGAGACCGACGTGACGTCCGCCGGCGCCAGGTCGGCGCTGTCGTAGACCAGCGCCGAGTTCGCCTGCTGCCACGCCGCCTCGCACCCGTCGGTGGGGACGCCGAAGTCGGTGGCCACCGCCGGCGAGTCCAGGTCGACGTAGCGCGCGTTGGGCAGGTCCTCGGCCCAACCGCAGCGCCACAGGTCGGCCTGCACCCCGGTGGCGAAGTTCTCGCCGTTGATCCAGATCGCGTCCACCGAGCCCTCGCTGCGGACACCGGCCTGCTTCTCGCCGAGGACCTTGTTGACCGCTTCGGCGGTGTCGGTGATCCGGACCTGGTTGAGCCGCACGCCCAGGGCGGCCAGGCGGGGAGTCACCTCGTTGCGGACGAAGTCGTTGAGGGCGTCGTCGCCGCCGTACATGTACCAGTTGACGCTCTGGCCGTCCGCCTCGGCGAGGACGGCCTCCCAGTCGGTGGTGGCGACCGGCTCGGTGTCGCCCTCCGGCCGCTCGGTGCTGCACGCGGCGAGCGCGAGCGCCGCCGCGGCGACCACGGCAGCGAGTCGGACCGGTAGACCTCGGGAGCGCATCAGGACACCTCTCGTGCTGCAGGGACGGCGGGATGGCGCAGGAGTAGTACGCCGCCGAGCGTGCGTTGGATTGCCGTGATCAGGACGGCGCCCGCGAAGATCCAGGCGATCTGCTCGGCGTACTCGGGGGCGAGGCAGAAGGCGACGTAGGCGAGCACGGTCTCGGTGCCCTCGGCCAGCCCGCCCACGAAGAGCAGCGTGCGACCGTCGGCGATCCGGGCGTCCCCGCGCCGCTCCAGGATCGCCGACAGCGCCAGGAACGCCGTACCGGACAGGTAGTAGGTGGTCAGCAGGGCCAGGCACGCCAGCCGCGCCTCGGGGCGTTCGACGCCGACGGCCAGCACGAAGCCGGCGTAGATGCTGAAGTCGGCCAACAGGTCGAGGAAGCCGCCGAGGTCGGTGCTGCCGGTCCTCCGGGCCACCGGGCCGTCCAGGCCGTCGAGCGTGCGGTTGAGCAGCCAGAGCACCAGGGCGAGCGTCCAGTGCCCGGTGGCGACCGCGACGCAGGCGCCGACCCCGACCAGCCAGCCGGTGCCGGTGATCGCGAGTGCCGGCACGCGGGCCCGGACCAGCGCCCCGGCGACGGCGTCGAGGGGAGGCGCGATCAGGCGACGCACGGGGGCGTCGAGCACGGCGTTCTCCCTCCTCGTCGGACCGGACGTCCGGCCACGGGTCCCCGAGGCCCCGATCCTCCCGGGCTACAGAATCGTGCCGGGCGTGTAGGACGCGGCCTCCGGATCGTGCGCGCAGACCTTCGCCACGCGTCGTACGACGGCCTGCACCTGGTCGACGGCCGCACCGGTGAAGGTGATCGGGTCGGCGACCAGGGACTCGAGCTGGTCGGCGGTGAGCCCGAGCCGGTCGTCGGCGGCGAGCCGGGCGAAGACGTCGTTGGCGGCCTGTCCCCGGCGCATGTCCAGGGCGACCCCGACGGCCGCCTCCTTGATCGCCTCGTGCGCGCTCTCGCGCCCGACCCCGTTGCGCACCGCGGCCATCAGGACCTTGGTGGTGGCCAGGAAGGGCAGGTAGCGGTCGAGCTCACGCTGGATCACGGCCGGGAAGGCGCCGAACTCGTCGAGGACGGTGAGGAAGGTCTGGAAGAGGCCGTCGGCGGCGAAGAAGGCGTCGGGCAGCGCGACCCGGCGCACCACCGAGCAGGAGACGTCCCCCTCGTTCCACTGGTCCCCGGCGAGCTCGCCGACCATGGAGAGGTAACCGCGCAGCACGACGGCGAGGCCGTTGACCCGCTCGCAGGAACGGGTGTTCATCTTGTGCGGCATCGCCGAGGAGCCGACCTGGCCCTCCTTGAAGCCCTCGGTCACGATCTCGTTGCCGGCCATCAGCCGGATCGTGGTGGCGAGGTTCGAGGGGCCGGCGACGAGCTGGACGAGCGCGGAGAGCACGTCGAAGTCCAGCGAGCGGGGGTAGACCTGGCCGACGCTGGTCAGCACTCGCTCGAAGCCCAGGTGGGCGGCGACCCGCTGCTCGAGCTCGTCGAGGCGCGAGGCGTCACCGTCGAGCAGGTCGAGCATGTCCTGGGAGGTGCCCATCGGGCCCTTGATCCCGCGCAGCGGGTAGCGGGCGAGCAGGTCGTCGATCCGCTCGAGCGAGACCAGCATCTCGTCGGCCACCGTCGCGAAGCGCTTGCCCAGCGTGGTGGCCTGCGCCGCCACGTTGTGGGAGCGGCCGGCCATCACGGTCTGCTCGTGCTCGGCGGCGAGCCGGCCGAGCCGGGCCAGGGCGGCCACCGCTCGCACCCGGAGCAGCTCCAGCGACTGCTTGACCTGCAGCTGCTCGACGTTCTCGGTCAGGTCGCGCGAGGTCATCCCCTTGTGGATGTGCTCGTGCCCGGCGAGCGCGCAGAACTCCTCGATCCGGGCCTTCACGTCGTGCCGGGTGATCCGCTCGCGCGCTGCGATCGAGGCGAGGTCGACCTTCTCGACGACCTGCTCGTAGGCATCGACCACCCCGTCGGGGACGTCGATGCCGAGGTCGCGCTGGGCCTTGAGCACCGCGATCCAGAGC
>NZ_JBFIKK010000222.1:0-3012 GCF_041600255.1 Nocardioides sp.
AGTGTTCGGTGGCCTGGTTGCCGCCGTCCTCGCTGCCTCGGCCGTGGCGGCCGTCCCGCTGGGCGCTGAGGCCCAGCCGGTCGGTCAGACGACGACGCAGGACAAGCCCGCGGTGAACTCGCGGGCCCAGGCCCGCCAGTCAGCGCAACGGCTGATCGACCGCAAGGCGCCGGAGCTCCGCATCGGCGCGCACGACGGCTTCGTGGCCGACAGGGTCCTCTCCTCGGAAGGGATCAACTACGTCCCCTACGAGCGCACCCACCGCGGCCTCCCGGTCCGGGGCGGCGACTTCGTCGTCGTCACCGGCCGTCGCGGCGAGGTGCTGACCACGTCGGTGGCCCAGGGTGCCCCGACCCGCCTCGCGAGCATCCGTCCGACGCTGGCGAAGGGCCGCGCCCGCGCCATCGCGCGCGGTGAGCTGAGGAAGGTGGAGAAGGTCGGCGCCACCCGTCTGGTGGTGCTGCAGCAGAAGGGTTCGCACCTCGCCTGGGAGACCAGGGTGACCGGCCGCGATGCCGGCGAACACTCCATCCAGAGCGTGCTGGTCGACGCCCACGACGGCCGGGTGCTGAGCACCCGTGAGCACGTCCACCACGGCCAGGGAACGGCGGCGTACTCCGGGCCCAACCCGCTGTCGCTGACCACCTCGCTGTCGGGGAGCACCTACTCGATGAAGGACCCGGCCAGCCCCTCGCGTGTCTGCCAGGACTCCGCCACGAACACCACCTTTTCCGGGACCGACGACCTCTGGGGCAACGGCAACGCCACCAGCAAGGAGACCGGCTGCGTCGACGCCTTCTTCGGCACCCAGATGCTCAAGGCGATGCTCACCACCTGGCTGGGCCGCAGCGGCATGGACGGTGTGGGTGGCTGGGTCCCGATGCGGGTCGGCCTCAACGACGTCAACGCCTACTACGACGGCACCCAGGTGCAGATCGGCAAGAACCAGGCCGGTCAGTGGATCGGCTCGCTGGACGTGGTGGCCCACGAGTACGGCCACGGCATCGACGACAAGACCCCCGGCGGCATCTCGCAGGCCGGTACCCAGGAGTTCATCGGCGACGTCTTCGGTGCCCTGACCGAGGCCTGGTCCAACCAGGCCTCCGCGTACGACCCGCCCGACTACCTCGTCGGTGAGGAGATCAACCTCACCGGCCAGGGCCCGATCCGCAACATGCACAACCCGTCCGCGGTCGGACACCCGAACTGCTACTCCAGCGCCATCCCGACCACCCAGGTGCACGCGGCGGCCGGCCCCGGCAACCACTGGTTCTACCTGCTGGCCGAGGGATCCAACCCGACCAACGGCAACCCGGCCAGCTCGACCTGCAACGGCAGCAGCGTGACCGGGATCGGCATCCAGAAGGCCGGCAAGATCCTGTACAACGCGATGCTGATGAAGACGTCGTCCTCGTCGTACCTGAAGTACCGCACCTGGACGCTCACCGCGGCGAAGAACCTCTACCCGGGCTCCTGCACCGAGTTCAACACGGTCAAGGCCGCGTGGGACGCCGTCAGCGTGCCGGCCCAGGCCGGTGACCCGACCTGCAGCACGGGCGGGGGAGGCAGCCAGCTGCTGCTCAACCCGGGCTTCGAGTCCGGTGCGGTGAACTGGACCGGCACCGCCGGACCGATCACCAACAACACCGGGCGCCCGGCGCGCACCGGCAGCTGGAAGATGTGGCTCGGCGGCAACGGCACCACGTCCTCGGAGTACGAGCAGCAGTCGGTGACGATCCCGTCGTCGGCGGCCAGTGCCACGCTGAGCTTCTGGATCCGGATCGACACCGCCGAGTCCGGCTCGACGGCGTACGACACCACCAAGGTGCAGATCATCGACGGTGGCACGACCACGACCCTGGCCACGTACTCCAACGTCAACGCCACCTCGACCTACGTCCAGAAGACGTTCGACGTGACGGCGTACAAGGGGAAGACCATCACCGTGAAGTTCCTGCTGGCCGAGGACTCCTCGCTCCAGACGAGCTTCGTGGTCGACGACACGGCCCTGAGCACCACCTGATCCACCGGCGCCTCGCCGGCTGCACGGGACCCATCGCGTCGCCTCACCGGCGCGGTGGGTCCCCGGGTCCGGGGTGCGACGAATCGGGGCTGGCACCCCTGAGCGACTAACGTGGTCCCCCATGAGCAGCTGGATCACCGCGTGAGCACCGACAACACCGAGCCCGAAGCAGCCCCGACCCCGACCTTCGCGGAGCTCGGTCTGCACGACGACGTCCTCAAGGCGTTGCGCGATGTCGGCTACGAGACGCCCTCGGCGATCCAGGCGGCGACCATTCCTCCGCTGCTCGCCGGACGCGACGTCGTCGGCCTGGCGCAGACGGGCACCGGCAAGACCGCTGCCTTCGCGCTGCCGATCCTGTCCCGGCTCGACCTCAAGCAGAAGAAGCCCCAGGCGCTGGTCCTCGCGCCGACCCGTGAGCTCGCGCTCCAGGTCTGCGAGGCCTTCGAGAAGTACGCCGCGCATCTCAAGGGCGTGCACGTGCTCCCCGTCTACGGCGGCCAGGGGTACGGCGTCCAGCTGAGCGCGCTGCGTCGTGGCGTGCACATCGTGGTGGGCACCCCGGGTCGGATCATGGACCACCTCGAGAAGGGCACCCTCGACCTCACCGAGCTGCGCTTCCTGGTCCTCGACGAGGCCGACGAGATGCTCAACATGGGCTTCGCCGAGGACGTCGAGACGATCCTGGCCGACACCCCCGAGGACAAGAACGTCGCGCTCTTCTCCGCGACCATGCCCTCGCAGATCCGCCGGATCTCGAAGAAGTACCTCAACGACCCCGCCGAGATCACGGTCAAGAACAAGACCACGACCTCGGCCAACACCACCCAGCGCTACCTGATGGTGTCCTACCCGCAGAAGGTCGACGCCCTCACCCGCATCCTCGAGGTCGAGAACTTCGAGGGCATGATCGTCTTCGTCCGCACCAAGAACGAGACCGAGACGCTCGCCGAGAAGCTGCGGGCCCGCGGGTTCTCCGCGATGGCGAT
>NZ_JBFIKK010000223.1:0-2927 GCF_041600255.1 Nocardioides sp.
CGTCGCCGCCCACGAACTGGCCGAGGTCGTCGTCATCGCCAACGGCGTGCGCGCCGGTCGCCGGCGACCGGGCGACCCTGCCGTGGCAAGAGCGGACACTCCCGAGTCCGCCCCGTCCATCTCAGGCCGCACCTGACCTGACCGCCGGTCCCCGCCGAGCGCGATCGACCGCCGATGTCGAACTCGTACACGGTGCCGTGGCCCCCATCGGGCGGCGGACGCTTCCCACCCTCAACGGCCTGCGGCGTGGCCGTCCTTCCGTCCGTCCGAGGCCGCCATCCATCCTCCGCTCGGAAGCGAGAGAACAGCCTGGGCTCCGCCGAAGCCGCTGCGGCCGGTCTCCACCCGAACGTGATGGCCGCGCCGGGCGAGGTCGTCGAGCGTCGACGGGTCCCATCCCGGCTCGACGGCAAGGTCGAGTCCGTCGTCGACGCGCCAACGGGGCGTGTCGATGATCGCCTGCGGGTCCAGCCCGGAGAGCGCTGCTCGTACGAGCATCTGCAGGTGCCCCTGCGGCTGGAGGGGCCCGCCCACCATCCCCATCGCCATCCTTTCGCCGGTCGGGGTGCGCACCATCCCGGGAATGATCGTGTGAAAGGGCCGAACCCCGGGAGCGACGACGTTGGGTGAGCGAGGGTCGGTGGAGAAGCCCGCGCCCCGGTTCTGGAGAGAGATCCCCGTCCCGGGAACGACGAGGCCGGAGCCGAAACCGACGAAGTTCGACTGGATGAGCGAGACCACCCGGCCGTGACGGTCGCCCGTGGCCACGTACACGGTGCCCCCCGGCGCTGGACGGCCATGGCCCGGGTCCCTCGCCCGGTCGTCCTCGATGCGCTCGGCCAACCCGTCGACGAACTCGGTGGCGAGCAGATCGTCGACGGACACCTGCATCCGGTCCCGATCGGCCACCACCTCGCGCGTCACCGCCAACGCCAACTTGGTCGCCTCGACCTGGACGTGCACCGCACCGGGCCCGTCCGGGTCGGCGCCGGCAAGTCCGACCCGATCGACGATTGCGGTCCCGAGCAGAGCCGCCAACCCCTGGGTCGCGGGCGGAAGCTCGACCAGTCCCCACTCGGCGAACGCTGCCTCGACGGGGCGCACCCATTCGCTGCGGTGCGCCGCCAGGTCATCGGCGCGCAGCGCGCCGCCACCGGAGCGGGCGAACCGCTCGACCGCTGCGGCCAACGCTCCGCGGTAGAAGGCGGCGTCACCGTCGCTGGCGATGCGACGGAGGGTCTCGGCGGCGCCGTCGAGCCGGAAGCGGTCCCCCGCCGAGGGTGCCCGGCCTCCCGGGAGGAATGCCGCCACGAAGCTGGCATCGGCGTAGGCCTCGGGAGCCTTGGCCCAGGCCGCAGCCGTGATCGGTGCCACGAGGAAGCCGTCTTCGGCCAGACGGATGGCCGGGGCCATCACCCGGTCGAGGCCGAGCGTGCCGCGCTCGGCGAGCAGGGCCCAGCCACTCACGGCACCCGGCACGGTGACCGTGTCCCACCCGCGCAGCGGCATCGCCGGGTTCCCCAACAAGGGGGTGGGGTCGAGCGCTGCCGGGGAGCGCCCGGACGCGTCGAGCGCCCAGCAGGATCCATCGGGTTCGCCCACGAGGGCGAACAGGTCACCGCCGATGCCGTTGAGCACGGGCTCGGTGACGGCAAGCGCGACGGCCGCCGCGACCGCGGCGTCGACGGCATCGCCTCCCGCCGCGAACATCTCGAGGGCCGCGGCGGCCGCGGTCGGCTGGCTCGTGGCCACCACCTCGTCGGCGACCACGGGCTGGCGGGTCGAGGGATACGGGAACGAACCCATCCGCTCAGCCCCGGCCGGCCGAGACCGGAGACAGCGACACCGGAGACAACGACACCGGCGTCGGCTCGACCGCTCGGCCGGCGAAGTGACAGGCCACCGACTGTCCGCTCGGATGCGGTATCAGCGGCGGGTCCTCCCGGGTGCACACTTCCTCGGCAATGGGGCATCGGGTGCGGAACCGACACCCGCTCGGAGGCGAGACGGGGCTCGGGATCTCCCCTTGGAGCAGGATTCGGCGACGCCGGCGCTCGACGGGTGGATCGGGCACGGGAACGGCCGACAACAGCGCCTGGGTGTAGGGATGGGCCGGCTGGTCGTAGATCGTCGCGGTGTCACCGACCTCCACGATCCGCCCCAGGTACATCACCGCGACACGGTCGGCCATGTGACGGACGATGCCCAGGTCGTGGGCGATGAACAGATACGCGAGCCCCAGTCGACGTTGGAGGTCTTCGAGCAGGTTCACGATCTGGGCCCGGACCGACACGTCGAGGGCCGAGACCGCTTCGTCGCACACCACGAGCGACGGCTCCACGGCGAGGGCTCGGGCGATGCCGATCCGCTGACGTTGACCTCCCGAGAACTGATGGGGGTAGCGCGACATCGCGTCGGGCGGGAGACCCACGAGCTCGAGGAGGTGGGCGACACGCTCGGTCCGTTCGGATCCGCGACGACCGACGCGGTGGATGCGGAGCGGCTCGCTCAGGATGCGTCGCACCGGCATCCGGGGGTCGAGGCTGCCGTAGGGATCCTGGAAGATCAGCTGCATGCGTCGGCGGGCCGACCGCAGTTCTCGACGTGGCAGGGTCGACAGGTCGATCCCCTCGAAACGCACCGACCCGCGCGTGGGCCGGTGGAGCTGCAGCGCGGCCCGCGCCGCAGTGCTCTTGCCACAACCCGACTCGCCGACGATGCCGAGTGTCTCGCCCGGCGCCATGGTCACGTCGATGCCGTCCACGGCTCGGACCCAGGACGTGGGACGGCGCACCAGACCGCCGTCGGCCGGGAAGTGCACGGCCACGTCGCGGAGCTCGAGCAACGGACCGGCGGGGTCGGCCACCTCCTCGTGGGCGATGGCGTCGGCCGCCGGGGGAGGCGGCGACGTTTCCCGCACCGACGGC
>NZ_JBFIKK010000224.1:0-2888 GCF_041600255.1 Nocardioides sp.
CCGCCGAGCGTCTCGGGCTCTCCGTCACGGTGCTGACCGACCACCCCGACGAGCACGACGGCCTCGGCGTCCGCGTCGTGCCCTGCGACGTCCAGGACTTCCGCGCGGTCCTCTCGGCGATCGCGGCCCTCCCCGAACCCGACGCCGTCTTCTCCAACAGCGACCACCTCCAGGTGCAGGCGGCCCTCACCGCGGAGTACCTCGGACTGCCCGGCAAGCCGTGGCCGGCCGCGCTCCGCGCCCAGGACAAGGCCGAGCTGCGGCGCCACCTCGCCGCCGCGGGAGTAGACCTGGTCCGGTCCGTGACCCTGCACCCCACCGACGACCCGACCACTCTCGGCAGCATCGACCTGCCCTTCCCGTGCGTCCTCAAGCCACGCGAGGGCGTGGCCAGCGAGGACGTCGTCCTCGTCACCGGCAGCGACGAGCTGGTGCGGCGCGCCACCGAGGTGCGCGCTCGCCGCCCCGGAGCGGCCCTGGTGGTCGAGGAGTACCTCGACGGCGACCTGCGCACCCTGGAGACGTTGGGCGACGGCGACCGGCGCCACGTTCTCGGCGGCTTTCGCACCGAGCTCTCAGCGCCGCCGTACTTCGTCGAGACGCGGATGGAGTTCGTGCCGGAGCCGCCCGAGAAGGAGGTCGAACAGGTCCTCGCCCAGCTCGACGCGCTCGGCGTCGGGTTCGGCATCTGCCACACCGAGTACGTGGTCGATGCGAGTGGGCAGGCCCGACTGATCGAGGTCAACGACCGCGCCATCGGCGACCACTGCGACCTGCTGCTGGCCGAGCTCACCGGGCTGCCGCTCTTCGAGCTCGTGCTGCGCCTGCACCTCGGCGAGCCGCTCCCCGTCGACCTGCCGGTACGCCGGGACGGCGCCGCCCGGGTCGAGTACCCGTGCGCGACCACGCCCGGCACCCTCGTCTCGGCGCCGGAAGCGACGACGGACCTCTTCGACGGCATCCACCTGAGCTACCGGCCGAGCCGGGCGATCGGCGAGACCCACCCGGTCCACCACACCAACCGCGACTACCTCGGCACCCTCATGACGTGGGGCCACGACCAGGAGTCGGTCGACCGGGTTGCCGCCGACTACCTCGCCGACAACCGCTGGGAGATCGTGCCGTGACCCTCTCCCCCGCAGCCCCGACCGACCAGGTCGCGGGCCGCCTCACCGTGCGCGTGCTCAGCGCTCTGCTGCGCGAGGACGTCGTCGGTCTGCGCTCCCGGGGACGCCTGGAGTACCGCCCCGACGGTGCGTGGCTGCGACTCGACGCCCGCCCCGGGGCCGGGCAGAGACCCCTCGCCGTACCCGTCACCGCCGACGGCTTCCAGGGCGAGCTCTCCGCCCGGCTGCCGCTCGTCACCGTCGAGGACGACCCACCCCACACGCTCCACGGCGTCGAGGCGATCCTCACCGAACTGGCAAGCCGGGCCGACGCCCGCGACCGCCCCGGCTTCACCGCGTACGCCGAGGAGTGCCGGCAGACCTTGGCCACGCTCCGCCTGCACGAGGCCACCGACGACGACCTGCGGGCGCTGCTGACCGACCGCCACGGCAGCAGCCCGACCGGGTGGACCGGCATGCGCGCCAGCCTGGGCTTCGACGCCCTCGCCGCCCGGATCGACCACCCCGTCTACCCCACCGCGCGGGGCCGGGCGGGCCTGGGCGAGGCGGAGCTCCGGGCCTACGCGCCCGAGTTCGCGCCCGCGTTCCGGCTCCGCTGGCTCGCCCTGCCCCGCGACGCGGTCACCCTCTCCCCCGACGCCGGGGACACCTTCGACGGCCCCGACGGCACCGTCCTCCTCCCTGTCCACCCGCTGACCCCGGGTCCGCACCTCGACCGGGCACTCGCGCAGGCCGGTCTCACGGAGGCGGCACGCCTGGTCCCGGGGCCCGACGCCCTCGTCGTCCCCACGCTGTCGATGCGGACCGTCGCCCTCCTCGACCGGCCGACCGACCACCTCAAGGTGCCGCTGTCCACCGCCACGCTCGGCCTCCGGAACCGGCGGACCATCAAGCCCGACACCCTCGCCGACGGCCGCGCCGGTCAGCGGCTGATCACCTCCGTGCTGGCCGGCCTCCCCCACCTGCGCGACCGCGTCCTGCACGCCGACGAGACCCGCTACGTCCATGCCGGGCACGAACTCCTCGCGGCACTCGTCCGCCGCCACCCACCTGCGCTGGAGAACGACCTCGTGGTCCCGCTGGCAGCGCTGCTCGCTCCCGCGCCGGGCGGTCGGCTCGTGATCGAGCACGCGGCCGACATCGTCTCGGGAGGCGACCCGGTCCGGTTCCTCGGCGAGCTGTGGGAGCTCCTGCTCGACCTGCAGGTCTCCCTCTTCACCCGGGGCATCGCCCTCGAGTCGCACCAGCAGAACCTCTCGGTGCTCGTGGCGCCCGACCGCCCCGTGCGGTTGCTGCTCAAGGACAACGACGGGCCGCGGGTGCTGCGCCGTCGCGCAGCCGAGCTCGGGCTCGACCCGACGGCCTTCGACGACCCGCGGACCTGGGTCGACGACGAGGGACCGCTGGCAGACCTGTTCGCCACCATCACCGTCCACCTCTGCGCAGGGGCGTACGCCGTCGGGCTGGCCGAGCACGGACTGGCCAGTCGCGAGGCTGTCCTCGGCGAGCTCCGGACCCGCCTCGAGGTCGCGCTCGACCGGCCGGGCACGACCTACCTGCGACGCCGTCTGCTGGAGGACCCTGCCCTCCCGGTCAAGGCGATGGTGACCGCCGGCTCCCTGCTCAGCAAGGAGCGATCGGGCGCCACCGACGTCAACAAGCACTACACGACCGGCCCGAACTACCTGCTCCGCAAGACGGGGACCGGCCGATGACCACCACACCCGCCACCCCCGCCCCCCCCGCCGGCCAGCCCGCGCC
>NZ_JBFIKK010000225.1:0-2840 GCF_041600255.1 Nocardioides sp.
CATCCGTGGCCTGCACTGCCCTGTGTGCCGCAAGCAACTCAGCGAGCTGGACAAGCGCCTGACCGACCTGCGAGAGGCGGGCGTGGGACGCGTCGTCGCGGTGAGCATGGAGTCGGCCGAGCGGAGCGCGCAGCTGGTCGAGCAATGGCACCTCGACAACCTCCCCGTCGCCCACGGCCTGAGCGAGGAGGCGGCCCGCGACTGGGGCCTGCACCTCTCGCATGCGATCAAGGACGGGGAGCCGGACGTCTTCAACGAGCCGGGGATGTTCGTCCTGGACCAGGACGGCACGCTGTTCTGGTCCAGCGTGGCCTCGATGCCGTTCGGCCGGCCGGCCGTGGACGACCTGATCGCCGGGCTGAGGTTCGTGCAGAAGCACGACTACCCGGCGCGGGGCGCTGCCTGAGGGTCGGTGGACGAGCTGGGTGGTGGGGCCGCTCCCGTGCAGTTTCATCATGGTATGCAGGTGAATCGGCACTTCCCACGGCGAATTCACCATGGGAAGTGCTGCTTCGGCTACATCCCATGGTGAAGCCACCGCATCCGGATCCAGCGCAATCCGCGCGCGCCCACCCCGAGGTTTCCGACTCGCCTCTCGACATGTGGGACCAGAGCCCCGCACGAGCCCGAGACTGTCGGTGGTCGCTGGTTGACTTCTCGGCATGGCGATCTCGGCGCTGGAGCACCCATCACCCCTCGGGGTGCTGGGTGACGCGAGCGCGCAGATCCGCGGCCTGACGGCTGTTCTCTGGGCGGCCCAGTCGTCCAGCGATCTGGTCGCCTTGATCGAGGAGATCGAGACGTTGCGCTCCACCGTCGCAGCGGTCGAGTCGGCTGTGCTGCGCGAGGTCGACGCCCGCCAGGTGGCCAAGGCCGAGCTCGGGTGGGGATCGACCGCCGACTGGTTCGGTCACGTTGCCGGGCTGCGCCGGGCTCAGGCCACCCGAGCCGTCGCGCACGCGCGTCAGCTGCACGAGGACCGGGGCGCCACGCTCCAGGCCCTGAGTGACGGTTCCGTGAGTCCCGAACAGGCGCAGGTGGTCCTCGACGGCGTGGACGCGTTGCCGACCTCACCGCACCTGCGCGACCGGGCCGAGCGTCTACTGCTCACCGAGGCCGGGCAGTTCAACGCCAGCGACCTGGCCCGCACCGCGCGCCATCTTGTCAACGTGGCCGATCCGGACGGCAGCGAGCGTGCCGCCGAACGAGAGCTCGACCGCGACGACCGGGCCGCCCACCTGGGCCGGTTCCTGTCCATCAGCGATGACGGCGCCGGCGGGGTTCGACTGAAGGGCCGCGGGACGATGGAGGATGCCGCCACGCTGCGCGCTGCCCTTCTGCCACTCACGGCTCCCGTTCCGACCGTCGACCCCGAGACCTGCGCAGAGCAGTCCGACCCGCGCGACCACGGCGCCCGACTGTGGGACGCGCTCGTCGAGGTCGCCCAGCACGCCCTCGACACCGACCTCCCGCCGGCGAGTCATGGCGCACGGCCGCGGGTCACCGTCGCCACTGAGCTCGCCACGCTCCGGGGTGCCCTGGCCGACTGCGGAGTGACCGACGACGGGCTGGAACTCGCCCCTTCGGTGGTTCGGCGCCTGGCCTGCGATGCCGACATCATCCCGATCGCCCTCGGTACGGCGGGCGAGGTTCTCGATGTGGGGCGCGCCTTCCGCCTGGTGACGCCAGCGCTGTGGCGGGCTGTCGTCTGCCGTGACCAGCACTGCGCCTTTCCGGGCTGCACCCGACCGCCACTGATGTGCCATGCCCACCACATCCAGCACTGGGCCGACGGCGGCGATACCGCCCTCTCGAACCTGGTCCTGCTCTGCGGGCACCACCACCGCACGCTGCACCACAGTCCGTGGCAGGTCCGGCTCCGACCGAGCGATGGTCGACCTGAGTTCCGCCCGCCACCCAAGTCCGGGCGCCCGTCCCCGGAGTGGATCCGCCATCGACCTCGGCGGGAATGAGCACCACACTGTCCGCATGAGTCTCCTCGACACCTGGACCCCGGGAAGTCACACCCACACCGGCGACCGCACGATCACGCACCCGACGTACCGCAAGGGAACCGGCCCGGGCGTGGTCATCATCCACGAGGTGCCTGGCCTGACCCCAAGGGTCATCGCCTTCGCCGAGGAGATCGTCGCGGCCGGCTACACGGTCGTGCTGCCCAGCCTGTTCGGTACCCCGGAGGCGCCGTTCGGGGCGAAGGCGATCGCCAAGGCATTCAAACAGGTCTGCGTCAGCGCCGAGTTCACCAAGCTGGCCACCGGGGTCACCACCCCCATCGCCGGGTGGCTGCGCAGCCTCGCCCGCGAGCTGCACGACGAGCTCGGCGGACCGGGGGTCGGGGCGCTCGGCATGTGCTTCACCGGCGGGTTCGCGCTCGCGATGATGGTGGACCAGTCGGTGGCCGCTCCGGTACTGAGCCAGCCGTCGGTGCCGTTCGCGGTCGGCCGGAAGCGGGCGGCGGACCTGAACCTCTCCCCCGCCGACCTGGAGTCGGTCAAGCAGCACGCGGCCGGCGGCTGTCAGGTGCTCGGACTGCAGTTCAGGAGCGACCCGATGACCGGTAGCCGCTTCGACACCCTCGACCGGGAGCTGGGTGCGGCATTCATCCGGGTCGACTTCGGCGGCAAGGGCCACTCCGTGCTCACCGAGCAGCGCCAGCAGGAGGGCGTGGACCGCGTGCTGGCGTTCTTCGGCGATAAGCTGCGCGGCTGAGGGTGTGCATTTCACTGGTTAACCAGTGAAATGCACACAGACCCCCGACCTCACTCGGCGCTGAGAATCAACCCACTCGTCGGCACCCCGGTGCCGGCCGTCACCAGCAC
>NZ_JBFIKK010000226.1:0-2747 GCF_041600255.1 Nocardioides sp.
CGCGGAGCCGTCTGGCAGCATGTCCGCGTGCCCGACGTTCCCGCCGACAGCCTGCTGATCACCGTCGCCCCCACCGGCGCCGAGACCACCAAGGCCGACTGCCCCCAGCTCCCGACCACCATCGATGAGCTCGTCGCCACCGCCCGCGAGTGCGAAGCCGCCGGGGCGGCGATGATCCACGTCCACGTGCGCGACGACGAGCACCGTCCCACGCTCGAGGTCTCGCGGCTCACCGAGACGGTGACGGCGCTGCGAGAGAGCACGGACCTGGTCGTCCAGCTCTCGACCGGAGGCTCGGTGCACGACCCGCTGGAGGCCCGGCTGAAGGTGTTGGACGCCGCGCCGGACTCGTGCAGCCTGACCATGGGCACCACCAACTTCGGCGACGACGTGTTCAGCAACCCGTGGCCGTTCATCTGCGAGCTCTACCAGCTCAGTCAGGAGCGCCAGGTGGTGCCGGAGTTCGAGCTCTTCGACCTCGGCCACGTGCACGCGCTCGGCCGGCTGCTGGACACCTACGGCCTGCCGTACGGCGGGAAGGTGCACGTCGACTTCGTGATGGGCGTGCCCGGCGGCATGCCCGGTACGGCGCCCGCGCTGGTCGCCGGGGTCGCGGCCCTGCCGGCTGCGGTCACCTCGTGGTCGGCCACCGGGATCGGCCGCTCCACCCTTCCGGTCGCGCTGGCGTCCCTGTCGATGGGTGGGCACCTGCGGGTGGGGATGGAGGACGTGCTGACGCTGCGCCGCGGCGTACCGGTGAACAGCAACGCGCAGCTCGTCGAGCGGGCGGCGGGCCTGGCGAGCGCTGCGCAGCGCACCCCGATGACTCCCGCGGACGCTCGAACCCTGCTGGGTTTGTGAGTCGATTCGAGGGCGGTCGGCCCTCGTCTGTGATCGAATCGGACGGTCACCCCCCCGACGTCCCTTGGAGTCACCCGATGAAGCGCATGTTCTCGAGCGTCGCCGTGACGGCCCTCATCGTCGGCCTGGTAGCCGTCCTGCCCGGCAGCACCGCCACCGCCGACCCCTACACCGGCACCGTGCCCACCACGATGAACGCCTGGGGCAAGGACATCAAGAAGGGCCAGCGCGTGGTCACCCGCGCCAACGTGAAGTCCGGCAACGGCCAGCCGAAGGGGACGCTTCGGGTCTTCTACAAGCGCAACAAGGGCGGCTACAACAAGAGCAAGGCGTTCACCTACCGCGGTGGCAAGCGAACGATGCAGGGCAAGAAGCTGAACAAGCCCGGGAAGTACACGATCAGCGTGCGCTACCTGCCGAAGCACGAGTCGGTCTGGCAGTCCTCCTCCGACTCCTACACGTTGCGGGTCAGGCGCCGCTGAGCATGGCGTGGGCCACAGGTGAGTCGTCGCCGGCCCGCCGGTCGCCGTGAGGCGCCGAACGGTCGTCCGCCTCGCCGTGGGGTCGGCCCTGGTCGCGGTCGTCGTGGCGATCGGCTACACCGGCTGGCTGGGGTGGCGGGTCGCGGTGGAGCTCTCCCGGGCGCAGCAGGCGGTCGGCGAGGTGCGCGCGGCGCTGGAGGCGCGGGACGCTGGGTCACGCGAGCGGGCGATCGAGGACCTGCGCACGGCCGCCGCTCGTGCCGACGACGCCACCGACGGCCTCTGGTGGCGGATGCTGGGCTGGCTGCCGGCGGTCGGCGACGACCTGGACGGCGTACGGGTGTTGAGCTCGTCGTTGCACGGCGTGGCCGGAGTCGCGCCCTCGCTCGGGGAGTCCCTGGACCTGCTCGAGGACGTCAGCCGCCGGGGCCGGATCAACCTCGAGGCGCTTGAGAGGCTCGAGTCGCCGGTCCTCGACGCCGAGCGCGCGTTCGCCGCGGCGGACGCTGCCCTCGCTGCCCAGGACAGTGCGGGGTTCGCCTACCCGATCCAGCGCGCCCACGACCGCTTCGCGGCGGTGGTGGGCGACACGAGCAGGGCGCTGGCGTCGGGGGCGACGGCGGTCCGGGTGCTGCCCCGGATGTTCGGTGCCGACGGCCCGCGCAGCTACCTGCTGATGTTCCAGAACAACGCCGAGATCCGCGCCACCGGTGGCATGCCCGGCACCTACATGCTGGTCCGTGCCGAGAACGGGCGGCTCGACATCGTTCGCCAAGCACGAGCAGGGGAGTTCGTCGAACGGCCCGAGCCGATCCTGCCGCTCACCCGAGCTGAGGAAGCCCAGTACGGCCGGCAGTTGGGGACTTACATCCAGGACGCCGGATTCACGCCGGACTTCCCACGCGCGGCGGAGCTGACGGCAGCGCGGTGGCAGGAAGAGATGTCGGGCGCGCCGCTGGACGGAGTGATGGCGTTCGACCCCGTCGCGGTCTCCTACCTCCTCGAGGGCACGGGGCCCATCGCGCTGTCGAACGGCACCACGCTCACCGCGGAGAACGCCGTTTCTGAACTGCTCAATCGCCCTTACCTCGACATGCTTCCCGCTGAGCAGGACGCCATGTTTGCGGAGGCCTCCGAGGCGATCTTCGGAGCTGTCACGGGAGATGTCCCTTCCCCGCTCAAGCTGGTGAGCGGCTTCGTGCGAGCAGCCCACGAGGGCAGGTTCCTGCTGGCTGACTTCGACCCCACGGTGGAGGAACTGATCGGGGGGTCGAGGATCCGCGGATCGGTCGCGAGGAACGACGCCCCCCTGGCTCACGTCGACATCGGTCTCAATGACGCAACGGGCGCCAAGATGTCCTACTACCTGCGTTACTCGGCCGAGGTGGAGGCCGTGGACTGCCG
>NZ_JBFIKK010000227.1:0-2739 GCF_041600255.1 Nocardioides sp.
CGGGTCGGGGCCGGCGGAGGCGCGCGCCCAGAGCACGCCGACGAGGGCGCCGAGCAGGGCGCCGATGGCGAGGCAGCTGATCAGGGCCAGGTAAGTCGTGGTCTCCATGTTCACGAGCATGCCGGGGCCCACCGACAGTTCGGCGAAGGCGCCGCCGAGACCGGCTCAGACGAGGTCGACGACGACCGGGGCGTGGTCGGAGGCGCCGGTGCCGGCGCGCTCGTCCCGGTCGATGAACGCCCCGCTGACCCGCTCGGCCAGGGAGGGCGAGCCCAGCACGAAGTCGATCCGCAGCCCGCGGTTGCGCTCGAAGCGCTGCCGGAAGTAGTCCCAGTACGTGTAGACCTCGGGCCCCGGCGTGTGCGGGCGCACGACGTCGACGTACCCGTCGTCGAGGAACGCCCGGAACGCCGCCCGCTCGGGCTCGGTGACGTGCGTCGAGGTCCGGAACTGCTGGATGTCGAAGACGTCCTCGTCGAGCGGGGCGATGTTCCAGTCGCCGACCAGGGCGGTGTCCTCGCCCTGCCAGGCCTTCGCGACCTCGCGCAGACGGGCCAGCCACTCGAGCTTGTAGTGGTAGTGCGGGTCGTCGACCTTGCGGCCGTTCGGCACGTACAGCGACCACACCCGTACGCCGTCGCAGACCGCGCCGATCGCACGCGCCTCCTCGGTCACCGGGTCGCCGAACCCCGGCATGCCCGCGAAGCCGGTCTGCACGTCGTCCAGCCCCACCCGGCTGATGATCGCCACACCGTTCCACTGGTTCGTTCCGGCCGCAGCGACCTCGTAGCCCATCGACTGCAGACCCATCAACGGCAGCTGGTCCAGGCGGGCCTTGGTCTCCTGCAACGCCAGCACGTCCACGTCGTGGCGCTCCAGGAATGCCTCCACGCGATCGATGCGGGAGCGGAGGGAGTTGACGTTCCAGGTGGCGAGGCGCACGCCGACACCCTAGACAGGCCCTCTAGCGTGTTCTCCCATGGAGTCGACGACGCGGGCCGACCGCACCGCCGCATGGCTGGTTCATGCCTACACCGCGTCCGGGTCAGTGCTCGCGCTGCTGATGATCCACTTCGCCTACCTCGGCGAGGTGCGGACGGTGCTGTGGCTCTTCCTGGCGTCGATGGTGATCGACGGCAGCGACGGGTTCCTCGCTCGGCACTTCCAGGTGAAGACGCACGCCGCCAGCTTCGACGGCGCCCTGCTGGACAACATCGTCGACTACCTGACCTACGTGTTCGCCCCGGCGGTCCTGCTCTGGTCGAACGGCTACCTGCCGGACGGGGCCTTTGGTGGCGTGTGCGCCTCGGTCCCGCTGCTGGCCTCCTGCTACCAGTTCTGCCGCAGCGACGCGAAGACCGACGACCACTTCTTCCTCGGCTTCCCGAGCTACTGGAACGTGCTCGCCTTCTACGTGATCGTGCTGGACCTCGGGCCGTCGCTGACGGCGACGCTGCTGCTGGTCTTCGCGGTGCTGGTCTTCGTGCCGATCAAGTACGTCTACCCCTCGCGCACCGCCCGGCTCTGGACGCTGAACATGACCTTGGCGACCGTCTGGCTGGGTCTGTTCGCCTGGATCACCGCGCAGCTGCCGGATCCGGCGACCTGGCTGGTGATCACGTCGCTCGGCTACGTCGTCTACTACACCGCCGTGAGCCTCTGGCTCACCTTCGACAGCTCACGCGACTCCTGAGGCGGCCAGCTCCGCGACCCCGGCCACGAGCCGGTCCACGTCCTCCTCGGAGGTGTACGGCGCGATCCCGGCCCGTACGCCGCCCTCGTCGCCCAGCCCAGCCCACCGGGACGCCTCGATGGCGTAGAAGTTGCCCGCCGGGGCGTTCACCCCGAGCGAGGCCAGGTGTTCGTGCACCTCGCGCAGGGTGTGACCGGTCACCGAGAACAGCACCGTGGGGGTCCGGTCCTTCGGTCGCCCGTGCAGCGTGACGCCGTCGATCGAGGCGAGTCCACTCAGCAGCCGCTGCAGCAGGACGTCCTCGTGGCGCTCGACCGCGGTCATCGACTCCACCACCCGGTCGCGACGCGTGGGAGCGTCCGAGGCCAGGTCCGCGATGAAGTCGACCGCGGCGGTGACCCCGGCCAGCAGTTCGTAGGGAAGCGTGCCGATCTCGAAGCGCTCCGGGACGGCGTCACTGGAGGGCAGCAGCTTGTCCGGCGTCAGCGTCTCGAGCAAGGACGGCCTGGCCGCCAGCACGCCCAGGTGCGGGCCGAAGAACTTGTACGGCGAGCAGACCAGCACGTCGGCGCCCATCGCCACCATGTCGAGCGGGGCGTGCGCGGCCAGGTGGACGGCGTCCACGAAGACCAGGGCGTCGACCTCGTGGGCGGCTGCCGCGATCCCGGCCACGTCCGGACGGGTGCCGAAGAGGTTGGACGCGGCGGTGACGGCGACCAGCCGGGTCTGCACCGACAGCACCGACTCGATGTCGTCGAGCTCGGCGGTCTCCGGGTCGAAGTCCAGCCAGCGCACCGTGGCTCCGGCCCGCTCGGCGGCGATCAGCCAGGGCCGGATGTTCGAGTCGTGGTCGAGCCGCGTCACCACGATCTCGTCGCCCGGGCCCCAGTCGGCCGACAGGGTCCGAGCCAGGTCGAAGGTCAGCTGGGTCATCGAGCGGCCGAAGACGATGCCACGCGGGTCGCCGCCGACGAAGTCGGCCATCGCTGCGCGCGCCCCCAGGGTGACCGCGTCGGCGCGCCGTTCACCCTCGGTGATCGAGCCCC
>NZ_JBFIKK010000228.1:0-2712 GCF_041600255.1 Nocardioides sp.
CACCGGCAGCCAGGGGTAGTGGTGCGCACCGACGTCGGCGAGCTCGGTGAAGGGCGAGCGGAGCACCATCCCCGCCGGCGGGTGCCGGGCCTGGAGAGCCGCAACGACGCCTGAGCCCAGCGACTCGCCGAAGTACAGGGTTCGTGACGCCGGGTAGCCGAGTCTCACCAGGGCCTCCGCGCCGGCGTCCGAGTCCGCAGCGAGGCCGTCCTCGCTGGGTTTGCCCGGATTGCCGCCGTAGCCGCGATAGTCCATGAGCAGTACGGCGAGTCCGCGCCGACTCAGCTCCCGGGCCAACTCGGCCCTGCCTGCCCGGTTGCCGCCGTTGCCGGGCGCGACCAGGACCGCCATCCCGGTGTCCACGGGGCCGGCCGCCGGGACGAACCAGGCACCCAGCTCGAGTCCGTCGGCCGTGTGCAGCGTGACGTCTCGGGCACCGTCGATGACGTCTGCGGCGGGGGCCACCGGCCCGGGATCAGGGAAGTAGATCAGCTGACGCTCGAGCGACCACACCATCGCCAGCACCGTCCCCACGAGCACCAGGACGGCGAGCAGCCCCAGCGTGACCCTCCTGCGACGCGACCTGGTCGCCCTTGGGCGGGGGTCACGTCTGCTCAGTCGTCTTCGCACTGGTGAGCACCTCGTGTGCCGTCGCCTCACCCGACCGTACGGCCCCCTCCATGTAGCCGTTCCACTCCACGGCGTACTCCGCGCCCGCCCAGTGGATCCGGCCGACGGACGCGCGCAGCGCGGGGCCGTAGCTGGTCCACACGCCCGGCGCGAAGTGGGCGCCGTAGCAGCCGCGGGTGAACTCCTCGGCGCTCCAGTCCTTCTCGAGGTAGGAGGTGGGCTGCGCGGCGAGCGGGCCGAAGTACCGCACGAAGCAGTCGAGGACCGCGCGGCGGCGTTCGTCGTCGGGGAGCCGCTGCCAGCGGCGGGCCTCGCCGCCCTCGACGAACCCGAGCAGCACGCCGATCTCGCCGCCGGGCGGGGAGACGTCGAAGGCGACCTTGACCGGGCCCTGGTCCGAGGCGGCCTGGCCGTTGAGCCCGGCGTCGCGCCAGAACGGCGTGGGGTAGGCCGCGAACGTCTTGGCGACGGTGCCCGCCGGGACGCGCTGGGTGAGCTGGTCGCGCCAGGCGGGCAGCAGCGGGTCGTAGTGCAGCCTGCCGGCGAGCGTGGGCGGCAGCGCGACCACGACGCGGTCGCCGGTGACGGCCTCACCGGATCGCAGGGTGACGCTCACCCGGGTGCCGTCGTCCGCGACACCGGTGACCGGCGCGCCGACCCGGACGTCGAGGCCGTCGGCGAGCCGCTGCGCCACCAGCACCGACCCGCCGACGACCCGGTCCCGCTGGGCGCCGCGGTCGACGGCGAGCAGCGTCTCGAGGTCGGCGTTGCTGACGGCGTAGAACAGCGCGTGCAGCAGCGACAGGTCGGTGGTGTCGGCGGCGAAGACGGCCTCGGTGGCGGTGCGGAAGTACGCGCGGCCGGCAGGGGTGCGCAAGGTGCGCCGGACCCAGGTCTCGAAGGTCTGGCCGTCGAGGAGCTCGGCCTTCGGGTGCGCCCACGGCCGGGCCGGGTCGACGCTGCGGGCGAGCCGGTCGAAGCGCAGCATCCCCTGCGCAAGGTCCGCGAGAGCGACCGGGTTGAGCCGCGGCACGGCGCCCTTCCTGCCCGACATCAGGATGCGCTTCCTGCCGAGCTGGACGACGAGCTTGCCCGCGTCGTTCCAGGTGGGGAACGTCGCCAGCCCCAGCTCGTCGGCCAGCGCATACATCCGCGTGTGGCCCTCGCCGATCCAGGTTCCGCCGAGCTCCAGCGGGTGGCCCTCGATGGTGCCGCCCTCGAGCCGACCGCCGACGCGGTCGCGGGCCTCGAGGACGACGACCTCGGCGCCGTTCGCCTGCAGGTGGCGGGCGGCGGACAGGCCGGCGAGCCCGGCTCCGATGACGACGACCTTCATGCGGGCATCCTCGCGGAGCGGTCGATGGCGCGCCAGCGGCGGCGCAGCCAGGCGGGGCGGGTCTCGGCGAGGTCGGCAGCGACGAGCTCCTCGAGCCACGCCTCCTCGAGCCGGTCGGCGGCGGCGAACGCCTCCGCGGTCGTGGGTGGTTCGTCGAACCACTGCTTCTCGACCCGGTCGCGCTCGGCGGCGTACCGCGCGAGCGCCTGCTCGTGGTCGCGCAGCGCGAGCCGATGGAGTCGCTCGTGGCGCCACCAGCGGTACGCCGGGTCGAAGGTGTCGGTCGGCATCGCGCCGGAGTCCACGCAGCCCGGGTCGACGGCGGCCGGCTCGGTGACGCGGACGGGCTTGGCGATCGAGGTGCACGGGGCGGAGGTGCCGGTGACCCAGTGCAGCGGGCCGCTGCCCTGGTGGGGGCGCAGGTCGGCGACCCACGACGCGGTGGACTGGGTGGTGGTGAGGATGCCGGCAGCGTGGGCGCACGGGGCGGCGAGGGCGCCGTTGACCGGCGACCACCGTGCCGACAGCTGGGGAGCCGGTCCACCGTGGTCGCGCAGCGCGGCCCACATCGCGGCGACATCGTCGGCACCTTCGGCGGCCACGTGGGTGCGGCTGCGTCGGGTGGCGCACTGCGCGACGCGGCCGCGGACCGGGTCGGCGTACCTGTCGGCGAAGCCGGGTATGGTCAGCCCGTTGCTGATCGACCGGCCGCGGCCGGTGACGGGCTCGGTGGCCCACCGGCGGCC
>NZ_JBFIKK010000229.1:0-2605 GCF_041600255.1 Nocardioides sp.
CCTGGCCCTCCTCGGGACCGGGCTCACCGCCCCGGCCTCGGCTCAGGTACCCGCCCGCGAGGCGGGCTCGAACTGCCTGGTCACCGACGACCACGACTCGGCCGACGCCGCCCGGGGTGGGCGCTCGGGCCTGGACCACCGCGACCTGAGCGCCCAGGAGCTGCGCGCCGTCGAACGGTCCACGAAGGCGCGGCTGCGCGCTCGCGGGATCACCCCGGCAGCCGCCGCGGCCGCCGTTGCCACCGTGCCGGTCTACGTCCACGTGATGCGCGACAGCTCCGGCAACGGCGACGTGACGGACGCCCAGATCAGCCAGCAGATCAGCGTGCTCAACGCCAGCTTCGGCGGCCAGAAGTCACCCGAGGCGGCCGACACCGGGTTCACGTTCACCCTTGCCGGCATCGATCGGTTCAACAACACGAACTGGCACCGTGACAAGCAGAGCACGACCTACCGGTCGCAGACCCGCCAGGGCGGCCGCAACGCCCTGAACATCTGGCTGGTCAACTTCTCCTACCTCGGCATCGCCACGTTCCCGTGGGACTACGCCTCGCAGCCCGCCATCGACGGCATCCGGGTCCAGTACACCTCGCTCCCGGGCGGGTCAGCCACCAACTACAACCTCGGTGAGACCGCCACCCACGAGGTCGGCCACTGGTTGGGGCTCTACCACACGTTCCAGGGCGGCTGCACCAGCACGAACGACCAGGTCGCCGACACCCCGGCCCAGTCCAGCTCGACGAGCGGCTGTCCCGCCGGCCGGGACTCCTGCTCGCTGCCCGGGCTCGACCCGATCCACAACTACATGGACTACAGCTACGACAGTTGCTACAACCAGTTCACCGCAGGTCAGAGCTCCCGGATGTCCCAGATGTGGACGGCGTACCGGGCCTGAGCCTGCTCCGCCCCGACCGCACCCCCGCACTGAGCGCCCCGACCGCCCCGGGCGGGCTGGGCGGGCCGACGACGGCCGGGCACCCCTCCACTGCAAGTTTGTGCAATGCACAGACTTGAGGAAACCGGCGGGTGCGTGCCCGGCCGTCGGTGCTGCATCCTCGTCGCGGAGGGAGTCGCGTACGGAGCCCGTGCGTGCTACTCATCTGCGTCTCAGACGCATTGTCAGCGGTTCGCGAACTCGTCGGCTCCGGGGAGCATCTCGGGCGCCCCCCGAAACGAGAGTTCGCGAACCGCTGTCTGCGTCAGGGCGCCGATCGCCCGCCGCCGGGTCTCCCCGCTGCTCTGGGTCACCAGCCAGGCGTACGTCCGGGCGACTGCCCGCTCCACCTCCAGCGCCGCCGCCGCCACCGCTGACGGGCCCCCCAGCGCTCCGGGAGCCTCGTACGCCGGCGCAGCGGCGACCGGTTCCGCGCCCAGGTCCTCGATCTCGCGACGTAGCGCATCGCGCTGACCCCGATGGGCGTCGTAGGCGGCGGACACGGCCCGGAAGAGGGCGGGTGCGCCGGCAGCGGAGGTCCGGGCTCCGAGCACCCCGTGCAGGTAGAGCGCCGCGTGCTCGGCCTCGAGCGCGGTCTGCAGCGCGGCCACCGGGCTCATCGGGCACCGTCCGAGGTGGTGCGCGACGCCCGTGGCCACCGAGCGAGCTGCTGGGCCACCGCTGCCGACATCGAGGCCAGCAGCCCCGCCAGTGCGCCGCTCTCGGCGGCGACGGCGGCGTCGGCGAGCCGCTTCTGCAGGCGCCGCTCCCGCGACCGCAGGGCGTGCAGGGCCCGGGCCTCGACCGCCCGGACCGGCTGTTCGGCGACCTCGCCCTGGCCCTGCTCCCGGTCCTCCTCGGCGTTGTCTGCGGAGTCCTCCCCGGCGCCCTCCAGCAGTTCCAGGTGGTGGCCGTGCAGCTCGACGAGTCGAGCCGTCACGTCGCTCAGCCCCGGGTGTGCGGTGGCGGTGCGCTCCAGCAGCCCGAGGACCCCGAGGAACTCGGAGCGCAGGCCGTCCACCAGTGCGACATCGGCGCCGGGGGAGGCGGCGACGTCCTGGCCCGCAGGCCCGCGCAGGTCGCGTCCCAGGTCGCATCCGGTGCCCGCGAGGACCACGACGGCTCCGCCGAGGACACCCCCGAGGCTCGCCCGCCGCGTCGCGTAGGTACGACGTTCGACACACACGGCGCTGACCCTATCCCCGCGAGGTCGGGGAGGTGCCCGGCAGCCGCTATCGTGGTGTTTCGACAACAGCACAAGGAGGTCGCCCCCCGTGAGCAGTGCCAAGCAGGATGCCGTCCGGGACCGGATCGAAGCGGAGCTCGTCGACCCCTTGGGAGCGCTGGGTCTCGACATCGAGGCCGTCGAGGTCACCCCCGCGGGCAAGCGTCGGATCGTGCGCATCGCGGTGGACCAGGACGGGGGAGTGACGCTCGACGACGTCGCCGACGCCACCCGCGCCGTGTCGGAGGTGCTGGACGAGTCCGACGTCCTGGGCGAGCAGCCCTACACCCTCGAGGTCACCTCCCGCGGAGTCGACCGGCCGCTCACGCTGCCGCGTCACTGGCGCCGCAACACCGACCGCCTGGTCGCGGTGCACCTCACCGACGACACCGACCTCACCGGTCGGATCACCACCTCCGACGACGCGGGCGTGACCCTCGACGTCG
>NZ_JBFIKK010000230.1:0-2517 GCF_041600255.1 Nocardioides sp.
GCAAGCGTAGGGTCGGGGCTCTCGCCCGACCACCGGAAGGCGTTCGTCCGTGTGCTTCTCCGCCGAGGCCGACCTGGTGGTGGGGCTGGGCCTGCTGCCGATCGCCGCCGTGGCGTTGCGCGAGGTCCGGCACGCGCGCGAGATCCCCTTCGCGGCGCTGCCGCTGCTCTTCGCGGTGCACCAACTCATCGAGGCCGTCGTCTGGGCAGGCGTGGACGGTGACGTCTCCGCGTCGGTGCAGCAGGCGGCGGCCGTCGCCTACCTGGTGATCGCCTTCCCGCTGCTACCGATCCTGATGCCACTGGCGGTGCTGCTGCTCGAGCCTCGCGGCGCCCGCCTCCGGGTGGCGCCGTTCGTGGCGTTGGGCGCGGTGGTGGCGACCTACTTCTCGCTCGCCGTGCTCGACGGACCGATCCGGGTGGTCGCCCACCCGCACGCGCTCGCCTACGTCGCCCCGCTGGAGAACGGCGTCTTCTGGACGGGGCTGTACATCGTCGCGGTGATCGGACCGTCGCTGTTGTCGGGCTACCGCTCGATCGTGGCGTTCGGCGTACTGAACCTGGTCGGGCTCACCACCGTCGCCCTGGTGTACGCCGAGGCCTTCACCTCGCTGTGGTGCGTGTGGGCGGCCCTGACCTCGATCCTGATCGCCGTCCACATGGTGCGCCGGCGGCGGTTGCCGGATGCGGATCGCCTGCACGGCCTCGCGGGCTGAGACTCAAGGCGCCTGGGTCGTGCGCGGTCCCGGATGCCGTCTGCGCCTATGGCGCCTGATGGAGCGCTTGAAGGGCGTCTCTGCCGCGCGCATACGCCAGTTCCCCGTCGCTTTCGGGGGCGGCCACGCGGATGACGGCCGGTGACCCCAGCGCCGGAGTGACCAAGTCCCGGAGAGCATCGTGATACGCACGCTGACGCCCTCGGCCCCGTTTGCCGAAACCGACCGCAGCTTTGTCGGAGCGGTACCGATCCGAGCGCGGGGCCAGCCGCTCGCACAACGAGAGATAGTGCTCGAGGGAGAAGCCCAGGGGGGCGTCCTCGGGATACAGCAGCAGGGTGAGTCGTCGGTAACTCGTGAAGTGCTGGGCCTCGTCGATCTCGATGAAGGTCCCAGTCGGCGCGTGGACGAAGTCACCCGGAAGGGAGGTCAGGCGCTTGGCGCCCTGTGCCACCAGGTCGCCGTCGAGAGTGTCGAAGATACTCTGCATCAGCTCGACGACGCCCGCTGCCTCAGGGGGAAGACCCAGGTGGCCGCGTTGGTTCAGCCACGGCACCCGGGCCCGCTGCAGGACGATCCCGTCTTGGGCAGCCGCCTGCGCGAATGCGCGCTCGCAGTCACCGACAGGCATCGCGACGACCTACGGTATCTCGTCGGGCCCGGAGACCTCGAAGCCCAAGGCGCGCAGCACCTTGGCGGCACCGCTGCGGCCTCCGGAGAAGTCTTGGGAGGAGAGGGCAGCTCCGGTGGCGTACCGGTGGGCGACGCCCAGAATGGCCTTGGAGTCGTATGACCGCTCGCCGTGCAGCAGCACGTACTCGCGCGATGGTCCGAAACCGTACCGGCTCAAGAACTCATCGCCACCGAGCTTGTCGTACTCGGCCAGTGCGGCCATGACGTCGTCCCGTGTCACGTTGCTCAGGTCAGGCATGACGCGAATCTATCGCTACGAACCTCGACCACGTATGCATCGTGGTCGGACAGCCGACGGCCGTCTGGGCCAACCGCGGACAGCTGCCAGGCGTCGCGCACGTCGGCCTCCACCGGAACGGCGACGTGATCGATGGTCAGCAGTCCGTCAAGGCAGTGCGCAAGCCAGGTCGTGGGCACTGTGAGCCCCAGCTTGGCCAGGGCTTCCGTGATGAAGCCTCGCCCGGCCATGGTGCCGGCGTACTCACGCTCCTCGAGAGCGTGGTTCCAGTCGCCACCCCAGATCAGGCCCGTGGTGGGCAGGGAAGGCAGCAGCGCTGCGACGGCGTTCTCGGTCTTCGCAGCATGCCTCTCGCCGACCCAGGGGTGTCGACTGGGTGCGCCCCTCCACGGAAGGATCGAACTGCAGAACGTCCACGGACCGACCTGTGCCATCGCACTCGCCGGGTGCGGGTCGGGCAGCGGCGCAAGCGAGGTCCGGCTGAAGACACCTGCCCAGCGACGGCGCTGGGCCATGGACTCCTCGGTCAGATGAGCCGCGTATCCGCTCAGCTCCACCCGCTCACTCACCTCGGTCAGCAGCAGGACCTCGCAGTCCATCCCGATCAGGAACTCGTGGTGCTCGGGTTTCCACCGGCCGGCGAGGTTCCAGGTCCCGATGCGCATGCCGGATGGTCGCAGGTTGTTGGCTCACGTGTAGCGCCTTCGGTGTGATGGCGAGTTGCGGCAGACGTATGACCAGACCGGGGCAGGGGGACTGTCGGTGGCGCCACCTAGGGTCCTGGACCAGACGGAGACGACCCAGGAGAACGACGTGCACCTCACCGACGCAGCCCGACTGGGCCGCACCCTGCTCGACGAGCACGGGCTGA
>NZ_JBFIKK010000231.1:0-2496 GCF_041600255.1 Nocardioides sp.
CGAGGGCAGCACCAACGAGGGCACCACCAACGAGGGCAAGCTGTGGGGCGGCCGCTTCGCCGCAGGCCCGTCCCCGGAGCTGGAGGCGCTCTCGCGCTCCACGCACTTCGACTGGCGGCTCACGCCGTACGACCTGGCGGGCTCGCACGCGCACGCGAACGTGCTGCATGCCGCCGGGCTGCTCAGCGATGCCGACCTGGCCGAGCTGCACCGCGGACTCGACGAGCTCGCCCGCAGGTACGCCGCCGGCGAGCTGCGCCCGGACCCGTCCGACGAGGACGTGCACGGCGCGCTGGAGCGGCTGCTGCTGCTCGAGGTCGGTCCTGAGGTCGGTGGCCGGCTGCGGGCGGGCCGCAGCCGCAACGACCAGGTGGCCACGCTGTTCAAGGTCTTCCTGCGCGACCACGCGCGGGTGATCGCCGGGCAGGTCCTCGACCTGGTGGACGCCCTGGCGACCCAGGCCCGCGACCACCTCGACGTGATCATGCCGGGGCGCACCCACCTCCAGCACGCACAGCCGGTGCTGCTCTCGCACCACCTGATGGCGCACGCCTGGCCGTTGCTGCGCGACGTGGCCCGGCTCCGGGACTGGGACGAGCGGGTGGCCGCCGAGTCGCCGTACGGTTCGGGCGCGCTGGCGGGCCAGAGCCTCGGGCTCGACCCGACCGCGGTGGCGAGCGAGCTCGGCTTCACCGGCTCCAGCGCCAACTCCATCGACGGCACCGCGGCGCGTGACTTCGTCGCGGAGTTCGCCTTCGTGACCGCGATGATCGGCGTCGACGTCAGCCGGCTGGCCGAGGAGGTCATCCTCTGGGCGACCCGGGAGTTCGACTTCGTCCGGCTGCACGACTCCTGGTCGACCGGGTCGAGCATCATGCCGCAGAAGAAGAACCCCGACATCGCCGAGCTGGCCCGCGGCAAGGCCGGTCGGTTGGTGGGCAACCTGAGCGGGCTGCTGGCCACGTTGAAGGCGCTGCCGTTGGCGTACAACCGGGACCTGCAGGAGGACAAGGAGCCGGTGTTCGACTCCGTCGACACCCTCGAGGTGCTGCTGCCGGCGTTCACCGGGATGGTCGCCACCCTGGGCTTCAACGCTGCCCGGATGGCGGAGCTGGCTCCGCAGGGCTTCTCGCTGGCCACCGATGTCGCCGAGTGGCTGGTCCGCGAGGGTGTCCCGTTCCGGTTGGCCCACGAGCTCGCCGGTGCGTGTGTCCAGCGCTGCGAGGAGCTCGATCTCGAGCTGGGGGACCTCACCGACGAGCAGTTCGCCGAGATCTCCCCGCACCTGACGCCCGGCGTCCGCGAGGTGCTGTCCGCGGAAGGATCGGTCGCCTCCCGCGACGGCCGGGGCGGGACCGCTCCGGTGCGGGTCCGTGAGCAGCTCATCGAGCTGACCGATGCGGTCGCCGCGCACCGTGGCCGCCTCGGCTGAGCTCCGGGACCTGCTCGCCGGGTCACCGCTCGACGTGGCCCCGCGCCTGCTCGGTGCCGTGGTGCGCCACGGCGAGGTGGCCGTCCGGCTGACCGAGGTGGAGGCGTACGCCGGTGCCGACGACCCGGGCTCCCATGCCTACCGCTCCCGGACGCCTCGCAACGAGGTGATGTTCGGGCCGGCCGGCCACCTGTACACGTACTTCAGCTACGGCATGCACGTGTGCGCCAACGTGGTCACCGGACTGCCCGGTACGGCGAGCGCCGTGCTGCTGCGGGCCGGCGAGATCGTGGAGGGCCACGACGTCGCGCGCAGCAGGCGGGGCTCCTCCACCGAACGAGACCTGGCTCGAGGTCCGGCACGGTTGTGCCAGGCGCTCGGCATCACCCTCGAGCACGGGGGAGTGGACCTGCTCGCCGGACCGGTCCTCCTCGAGCTGGACGAGCCGACGGCCGCGGGCGCCGTCTCGACCGGTCCGCGGGTGGGACTTCGGGGAGCGCCTGATCGACCCTGGCGGTTCTGGATCACGGGGGAGTCGACGGTCTCGGCGTACCGCCCGGCCAAGCGACTGACACCGCCGAACCAGCCTCGCTGAGCGTGGAACGGCCCCCGTCGACCCCGGATCGACCCCCCGTTTTGTGCTCGGCGTGGGGTGCTGTTAACGTTCTTCTTGTCGCACCGAGCGGCTCCCCCTCCAAGGCCGAGAGGCCGAACGAACGGGTTGCCGCACGCCGCGACACCGAGGATGAAGAAGCCGAGTTGACTCGGCCGATCGGAACCGGTAAGTTTCTGCAGGTTGCCCCGCCGCTGGTCCGCAAGGATCCAGGACGGTGCGCGTCTGATTCTTGAGAACTCAACAGTGTGTCATAGTCGACGAATTAGTTTGTTATGCCTCGTCTTCTGTGTTGTCTGCTCTTTGGAGCAGGTGGTGCAGGATTCGATTCTTTTGGTAAGACAATGATTCTGGCAAATTTGTCAGATGTTTTGTTCTTGCCAGGGCATCTCTTTTTCCTCAATCGTGCCTTTGGTGTGGTTGGGGTGTTGTTTTTCAACGGAGAGTTTGA
>NZ_JBFIKK010000232.1:0-2445 GCF_041600255.1 Nocardioides sp.
CTGGCTCGACTCACAGAGCTGCTGGCTGATGTCGAAGCCCTGGCCGTTGGCCAGGCAGAGCCCGTTCGGACGCAGCACCAGCAGGTCGACCAGTCGACTGGACGCCCCACCGGTGGCCATGATCGCCAGCCAGACCGCGGCATTGACGACGATCAGCACCATCGAGGTCAGGGCCGGGTTGCCCGACCGGACCCCGCCGTACGCCGTCCGGCCGCTGCGAGTGGTCTTCGCGCCCTCGGCGACGCAGTTCGGGCACTGGAAGCCGACGGAGGCGTCCCGCATGCAGTCGGGGCAGATCGACCGATCGCACCGCTGGCAGCGGATGTACGACTCGCGGCCGGGGTGCCGATAACAGGTCGGCACCCCGGCTGCGGGAGTGGAGTCGGCGTTCAGGAGCCGACGATCTCGACGGACTCGATGACGGCCGGGGTCTTCGGCTTGTCGCCGGGCCCGGTCGGCAGCGCGCCGAGCTTGTCGACGACGTCGCGCGAGGCCTGGTCGGCCACCTCGCCGAAGATCGTGTGCTTGAAGTTCAGCCACGTGGTCGGCGCGAGGGTGATGAAGAACTGCGAGCCGTTGGTGCCCGGGCCGGCGTTGGCCATCGCGAGCAGGTAGGGCTTGTCGAAGACGAGCTCGGGGTGCGGCTCGTCCTTGAACGTGTAGCCCGGGCCGCCGGTGCCGGTGCCGAGCGGGCAGCCGCCCTGGATCATGAAGCCGGAGATGATCCGGTGGAAGCCGAGACCGTCGTAGAACGGGCCGGTCTTGCCGTTGCCGGCGTCGTAGGACTTCGAGCCGTCCGCGAGCCCGGTGAAGTTCTCGACCGTGGCCGGGGCGTGGTTCGGGAAGAGATTGATGGTGATGTCACCGTGGTTGGTCTTCAAGATGGCCTGCTGGTCAGCCATGACTGCCTCTCGCCGGAAGTGGGTACGTCTGGGGCACGTCGAACATGAACGTGCGGACCGATCTTCCCACGCGCCCCCCAGAGGCCGCGGTGGCCGGGTCGCCGCGTTCGTGGTCGAATGGAAGTCACACGACGAGAAGGAAGTGTCACGCCCATGGGCCTGCGCAAGAAGAAGTCGCTCCTCGACCACGCCTCCGACTACGCCGAGACCGTCCGTCCCCAGGTCGAGTCGGCCGTCGAGACGGCACGCCACTCGGCCAAGGAGGCCCGCGAGTGGGCCCTCCCCAAGCTCCACGAGGCCCACGAGAAGGCGGGCCCGCTGCTCAACGACGCCCGGGCCAAGGCCACGCCGTACCTGAACGACGCACGGGACAAGGCGGCCCCGGTGCTGGCCGACGTACGCGACAAGGCAACGCCGTACCTCAACGACGCCCGCGCCAAGGCCGCCCCGATCATCGCGGAGGCGCGTGAGAAGGCCGCTCCGGTCCTGCACGACGCCCGGGAGAAGGCCGGCCCCGCGCTCGCCGAGGCCCGCGCCAAGGCAGCGCCGATCCTCGCCAGTGGCGCGGCGTACGCCGCCGACCACGCCTCGCACGCCGCGGCGTACGCCTCGGAGAAGGCCGCCGAGGGCCGCGACCTGGCCTCGGCCAAGCTCGCGGAGCTCAACGAGGCCGCCCAGCCGCAGAAGAAGAAGAAGGGCGGCAAGCTCAAGAAGGTCGTGCTGCTCTCCGGGCTCGCCGCCGGTCTCGGCTTCGCGGCCAAGAAGCTGCAGGGCAACAAGACCTCGGACAACTGGCAGTCGTCGTACGTGCCGACCCCGCCGCCCACCGCGAACACGGGCGCCCCGGCCACGCCGGCCGCCACGCCCGCCACGCCCGCGACGCCGCCGACCCCGGCTGCGCCGATGTCGGGCACGGACGCGGCCGACGACACCGCCGGGTCCTCACCGGACGAGGCGCTCGCCGACCAGGCCGAGGCGCCGCACCAGGTGACCACGCCGGACGACCCGGCCGAGGTCGTCCAGATCGACGAGGCCAAGGGTCAGCACAAGAAGGCCTGACGGCACGCAGCACCCCAGCACGACACCGAACCGGCCGGAGGGACACCCTCCGGCCGGTTCGTCGTCTGTCAGGGGATCTGCCAGGGGGCCGTCAGGGGCGAGGGGTCAGCGGGTCTCGGGGAACTCCGCGCGGACCCGCGCGGTCGCCCGGTGCTCGGCCCAGAAGCTGAGGACCGGCACGGTGCCGCAGACCAGGACCACGAGCGTGAACGGCAGGTCCCAGCGGGCCCGGCGGCTCAGGAAGAACGCGGTGATCAGGAAGATCATGTAGAGCCAGCCGTGGGCGACGCCGAGGTAGGTGGTGATCGCCTCGCCCACGTCGTGGGCGGTGGAGCCGACCGGGAACAGCTCCGGGGTGCTGGGGAAGATGCCCCACATGCCGGTGCCGTCGAAGTTGGCGAGCGGCACCCCGATCAGGATGAGGACGACGAGCAGCACACCGACGATGGTGGCCATCACGCGGTAACGGGTCAGCGCAGACTTC
>NZ_JBFIKK010000233.1:0-2381 GCF_041600255.1 Nocardioides sp.
CGTTCTCGCTCTGCCAGATCGGGCCGAGACCCAGGATGGTGACCTGCCAGGCGTACCAGTAGCCGAGACCGTAGAAGGCCAGCACCTCGCCGAACGCGCAGATCCGGGCGGTGTCCCAGCGCCCGCCCTGCTCGCCGGGGGTCAGCAGGGTCGCGAACGCCTGCTCGGAGGCCATGAAGTCGAGGAAGTCGGCGTACCACTCACCGTCGTGGAAGGTGCGCTTCAGCTCGTCGAAGCCGCGCGCCTCGAACCAGTCGATCGTGGCACGCAGCAGGCGCTGTGCCTCGGGGTCCAGGTCGGCGGGGTCGTAGGTGCGCGGGTTCAGGATCAGATCGGCCATGCGCGGCACCCTAGTCGGCTTTGCCGACATCGCTCGAGGCGTTCGCGAGACGGACGCTCCGGCGGGTCAGCGAGCGATCTGCTGGAGCGTCGACGACCCCTGCTTCCGGGACCAATGCCTCTGGGGACGAACGACGGGCCCGACCGAGACTGGGATCTCACCCACAGGAGGCCCCATGGACATCCTCGTCAACACCGACAGCAACGTCGACTGCGACGCCGAGGAGGTACGTCGCATCGAGGCCGACCTGCGGTCCACGTTCGACCGGTTCGATCACCGCGTCACCCGGATCGAGGTCCACCTCAGCGACGAGAGCGCCGGGCGGGAGACCCGCGACGACACCCGGTGCCTGCTCGAGGCCCGCCCCTCGGGCATGGACCCGGTGGTCGTCAGGCACCACGCCACCGGTGTGGACGAGGCCCTGTCAGGCGCCACCGACAAGCTGATGAGCCTGCTCACGAAGGCGTTCGACCGGCGCACCGACCGGGAGCACGGGCGGGACACCATCCGCGGGCACTAGCGGGTCGGGGTCGGCACCCTGTCGGCCAGTACGGCGATCTCGTCGTGGAAGGCGTGCAGGATCCGTTCAGGGTCCCCGATCACCGTCTCGTCGGTCTTGAACCCGACGCGCACGGTGCCCGCGTAGGTGAAGATGCACGTCCCCAGGGTCTGGTCGCCGGAGCCGGGCACCCAGCCGAGCATGCTGCTGATCCGGGTGCCGGCCAGGTAGCGGGGCTCGCGCGGGCCGGGCACGTTGGTGGTCACCCCGCTGGCCTTGCCGGCGAAGAACCGCACCAGGAACGTGCTCAGCCGGGCGCCGAGCAGCCCGATGGCCTGGATCAGCGCGAACGTGATCACCGGCTCGGGCGAGCGCTTGATCCGGTCCATCCGCCGCTTCGTCTCCGCCAGCCGGGCGGTCGCGTCCTCCAGGCCGGAGGGCAGGAGCAGGAGCACCAGCGCGAACCGGTTCCCGAGCTCGCGGGGCAGCGGCAGGTGCAGGGGGCGCAGGTTGACCGGGATCATCGTGGGGATGTCGACGATCCGGTCGGCGTGCTCGACCTGGTAGCGCTCCAGGGCCCCGGCCAGCGCGGAGACCAGGACGTCGTTCACGGTGGCGTCGGCGGCCCGCGCGATCTCCTTGATCTGCTGCAGGTCGATCGGGTCGGACCAGACCGCGCGCTTGCGGCTGCCCGCCTCGCCCGCGACCGGGGAGTCGGGGTTGGTGGTCAGCAGCAGCTTGCGCAGCACGCCGATCCCGCTGAGCCCCATCCGGATCGCGTTCACGATCGCGGCGCGGACCCGGGCGGGCCGGAGCATCCGGGGCACCTCGGGGGCCAGGGTGCGGGCGGCCGCCACCATCTCGCCCACCACGTGCTGCTTGACCGGGCGGCGCTCGGAGCCGTCCAGGTCGCCGGTCCGGGTCTCGTCGGTCAGCGACATCAGCACCTGGGTGAGCGCGATCCCGTCGGCGAGGGCGTGGTGCAGCCGGACGTAGATGGCGGTGCCCTCGCTCATCCCGTCGACGAGGTGGATGTCCCACAACGGGCGGTCTCGCGGCAGGGGCGTGGCGAGGTGCCGGCCGACGTACTCCTGGAGTGCGGCGTCGTCACCCGGGGCCGGCAGCGTGACCTCGCGGACGTGCGCCGACAGGTCGAAGTCCGGTACGTCGCGCCACCGGGAGCGGTTGCGGCGCCCGGGCGCCCGGACCGGACGGCGGGAGAAGACCGGGTAGACGTCGATCAGTCGACGCTGCAGGACGGCGCAGAGCCGCTCGCGGTCCACCGGGCCGTCGAGGAACATCACGCACTCGATGACCATCAGATTCTCGACGCGGTCCATGTTCAGCCAGACGGCGTCGACGGCGTTGACCCGGTGTTCCCTCATCGTCCGAGCCTGTCATGTCGGGCCAACCGTGCGGAATCGTCGTTCACCTCGATGGGGGCCGACCTCACCTCGGTGGGGGCCGGCCCGCCGTCTCAGCGGTCGCTGGGCCTGATCCAGACCT
The DNA here is from genome assembly GCF_041600255.1 of Nocardioides sp. Classification (GTDB taxonomy): domain Bacteria; phylum Actinomycetota; class Actinomycetes; order Propionibacteriales; family Nocardioidaceae; genus Nocardioides. The sequence continues at coordinate 2,346 of NZ_JBFIKK010000233.1, forward strand.
GGGTCCAGCTCGGGGTGCCGAGCACCGCACGCTTGC
>NZ_JBFIKK010000234.1:0-2249 GCF_041600255.1 Nocardioides sp.
CAGGCTCACGCCACCGCCGGTGCCTGCGGTGGCCGCACACAAGCCGGGAGCGATTCCGTTGCGACCGCTCGGCCTCGCCGACATGTACGACGCCGCGTTCCGGATCATCCGCTTCAACCCGAAGGCGACCGTCGGCTCCGCCGTCCTCGTCGCCGCGGTGGCGATGGCCATCCCCGTCCTGGTGACCGCGGTCCTGACCTGGACCGTGGGCCTGTCGTTGGACGCCGACGCGGCGGGCACGGCCGAGATGGTCTCCCTCGGCGTCTCCTACGGCTCCCTCGGGCTGGGCACCCTGCTGCAGTCGGTCGGCCTGGTGCTGGTGGGCGGGATGATCGCGCACGTGACGGCCGCCGCGGCGCTGGGTCGTCGCCTGACCCTCGGCCAGGCCTGGGCCGCGACGTACGGCAAGCGCTGGAAGCTGATCGGGCTCGCCGCGGTCCTCGGCTCGGCCCTGTTCCTGGTGCTCGGTCTCTACGCCGCGAGCTGGGTGCTGGTGGTCCTCACCGGCGACCTCGTCACGATGGTGGTCTTCGGCCTGGTGAGCGTCCCGGCCTTTCTGGCGTTCCTGTTCTGGTTCTGGATCCGGGTCTACTACCTGCCCGCCCCGGCCCTGATGCTGGAGCCGGTCGGGGTCTTCGGGGCGATCGGTCGCGGCTTCGGCCTCACCCGTCGCCAGTTCTGGCGGACCTTCGGGATCGCGCTGCTCACCGTGGTGATCGCCCAGATCGCCGGCGGCATGCTCTCCATGCCCGTCTCCATCGTCGGTCAGGGGATCCTGCTCGGCGTCGACTCCGAGCAGTACGCCGCGCTCGCGCTGGTGGTGACCCAGGCGTTGGCCACCGTGATCGCCTCCGCGTTCGTGGCGCCGTTCACCACCACCGTCGCCGCGGTGCAGTACCTCGACCAGCGCATCCGCAAGGAGGCCTACGACGTGGAGCTGATGACCCGGGCCGGAGTCCTGCACCCGTGACGCTCCTCGACCCAGGAGTGGATCCGTCGGGCGCCGAGGCCCGGCGGCTGCTGCAGCGAGAGCTCCTCGATCCGGTCTACCACGACACGAACCTGGTGGAGCGGCTGCTGGCCTGGCTGGGGCGTCAGGTCGACCGGGGTGTGGGAGCCGCAGCCCAGGCGCCGGCCCTCACCACCCTGGCCGCCATGCTGGTCTTCGTCACGTTGGGCCTCGCGGGCGCCTGGCTGCTCAGCCGACTGCGACGCTCGGGCACCGGTCGGGTCGAGCAGCGACCGGTCCTGGACGACGAGACCCTCTCCGCGCTCGAGCTCCGGGTCCGGGCGCAGCAGGAGCTCGAGCAGGGTCGCTACGCCGAGGCACTGGTCGACGCCTACCGAGCCGTGGCCGTGCACCAGGTCGAGCAGGGACGTCTCGTCGATGCCCCGGGCGCCACCGCGCACGAGGTCGCCGACGTGCTGGCGGCGGCGCACCCCGCACTGCGCGAACGACTGGTGGAGAGCGCACGCCTCTTCGACCTCGTCCGGTACGGCGACCGGCCGGCCACCCGGGAGCAGGCGGCGACGATGCTCGGCCTCGACGACGAACTCGCGATCCGCCGATGAGCCGGCCGTCCCTGCGCGAGCACCGTTCGACCCTCGTCATCGCGGGAGGGCTGGCAGCGGCCGTGGCGGTCGTGCTCGCCCTGGGGGTGGGTGCGGTGACGACGACGGCAGCGCTCGACCCCGACAACCCCGACCCCTCGGGGGCTCGGGCCGTCGCTCGGGTGCTGGCCGACGAGGGCGTCGACGTCGAGGTGGCCCGCTCCGCCGACCAGCTGACCCGGCTCCGTCCCGACGCCTCGACCACGGTGCTGGTCACCAGCACCGAACTGCTCGGGGAGAGCACCGCGGAGCGCCTGCTGGCCGACCTGGGCGCAGCCCTCCTCGTCCTGGCCGAGCCCGGGCCGGGTACCACCGAGGCCCTCGGCATCGACGCGGAGTCGGTCCGGGTCCGGGTCCGGGAACCGAGGCAGTCCGCCTGCGACGACCCGACGTACGCCGGGCTGGCCGTCGAGGTCGATCGCGCCCAGGCCTACGCGGGGGACGGATGCTGGGGCGACCGGCGCGGATCGCTGCTGGTCGAGCCGACCCCGGGCATCGTCCTGTGGGGCGCCGCCGAGGCGATGAGCAACGACCAGGTGCTGCGGGCGGACAACGCGGCGGTGTCCCTGCGACTGCTCGGTCAGCGCGACCGTCTGGTCTGGTACGTCCCGTCGTACACGGACCTCGTCGCCGACGAC
>NZ_JBFIKK010000235.1:0-2105 GCF_041600255.1 Nocardioides sp.
AGAAGCCCGAGAACCTGCCGTCCAAGGCCGAGATCAGCGATCCCGCGGCGTGGGTCTCCCGGGTCCTGTGAGCCGGAGCGTGGTCGCCCGGTGAGCCGGCCATGACGCTGCACCCGGCCGTCGCGGCGGTGCGGCTCGCCGTACGGCGTGGGCTCGCGGACGTCGAGCCCGGCGCCACCGTGCTGGTGGCCTGCTCGGGTGGCGCCGACTCCTTGGCCCTGCTCTCCGCCTGCGTCTTCGAGGGTCGCAAGGCCGGGTGGCACGTGGTGGGGGCCACCGTCGACCACGGTCTCCAGGAGGGTTCGGGAGCGCAGGCCGAGCGGGTGGTCGCGCAGATGGCCGGGCTCGGTGTCGCCGAGACGGTCGGGGCGCGGGTCCGAGTCGAGGGCGAGGGCCTGGGGCCGGAGGCAGCTGCCCGACAGGCGCGGTACGCGGTTCTCGCCGAGATGGGGGAGCGGTTCGACGCCGCAGCGATCCTGCTCGGCCACACCCGCGACGACCAGGCCGAGACCGTGCTGCTCGGGCTGGCCCGCGGCTCGGGAGGGCGATCCCTGGCGGGCATGCGCCGGTCGTTCGACCGCTACCGGCGTCCGCTGCTGGACGTCTCCCGGGCCGACACCGTGACGGCGTGCCAGGTGGAGGGGATCGAGTACTGGTCCGATCCGCACAACGCCGACCCCCGGTTCACCCGGTCCCGGGTCCGACGGCGGGTCCTGCCGGTGCTCGAGGACGAGCTCGGGCCCGGCGTGACCGAGACGCTCGCCCGGACCGCCGAGCAGCTGCGCGAGGACATGGACCACCTCGACGACCTGGCCGCCGCGGCGTACGACGAGTTCGAAGGGGTGCTCGAGGTGGAGCGACTACTGGTCCAGTCCACTGCCGTGCGGACGCGGATCCTGCGGTTGGCTGCGCTGGCCGCCGGAGCGCCTGCTTCGGAGCTCTTCCACGAGCACGTGAAGGCGATGAACGCGCTGGTGGTGGCGTGGAGCGGGCAGAAATGGGTGGATCTGCCCGGACACCTGAGGTGCTTTCGCGAGAACGGCAGATTGACCTTTCGAACGTTCGGGTGACCCGTTCGGGTGACCCGTTCGGACGAGTTGTCGCGAATTCACGCTTCGGTGCGCAGGGCGATCTCTAGGATTCGCTCAGCCCATTTGGGCGGCCCCCCTTTTTCCGAAAGAAGAACATCGTGATCAAGAAGACCCTTCTGGGCCTCATGACGGTCGGGCTGCTCTCGCTGGCCCCCGTCGCCCAGTCGCAGGCCTCCACCCAGTCGGCCGACTCGGCCTCGGTGGGAGCGCCCCAGGCGAAGAAGCGCATCGCCTACATCTCCGGCTATGTCCGGAACCAGCTCGGCAAGTACCAGGACGACGTGAGCGTGGCGGTCCTCAACGCCAACGACCTCGGCGCGACCCCGCTGGCCTCTGCCCTGACCTACTCGGGTGAGGACTTCGGTCACGGCTTCTACAACATCGAGCTCAAGTACGAACCGGCCGTGGTCACCAGCATCGTGATCCGGTTCTCCAGCCTGGACACCGTGCCGAGGAACCTGCGGTTCAAGACCTACACCACCGCTCCGTTGGCGCTGAAGCGCAACTACCAGTTCTTCGACCTGCCGGACATCCGGATGAAGCTGGCCACCAAGGTGGCCTCGGCCGCGAGTGCTGCGGTCCACGCGGCGAAGAAGGGCCAGCCGGTCGGCAAGGCCCTCAAGGAGATCACCGAGGGTGACGGCTCCGTCCTGGCCGTCCAGGTCGGCGTCGCCAAGGGCCAGCCGAAGATCCTCAAGATGTTGGGCGAGGTGACCTTCTCGGTGACTCAGGGCTCGAAGACGGTCAAGTTCCAGGACCCCTCCACCAAGAGGAAGAAGCTGGTGACCGAGCTCAAGCAGGCCCTGGAGCCCACCAGGCAGGCCGGTGACTCCGCGGCCGTCGTGGTGCTGCCGCACCTGGCCGGCTCCACGCCGTACACCGTCGAGGTCTGCGAGACCAAGACGGTGAAGGGGAAGAAGAAGAAGGTCTGCCGCGACGAAGAGCGCTTCACGGCATCGGAGAGTTACACCCTGCACGTGAGCTACCCCGGCTCCGACGAGGCGAGGGGCTCGA
>NZ_JBFIKK010000236.1:0-2062 GCF_041600255.1 Nocardioides sp.
CCGGCGGCGACGATGCGGCCCTCGGTCAGGTCGACCAGGACCGCCTTGGTGAACGTGGAGCCGAAGTCGACGCAGAGGCAGACGTCTGCGGGGGACTCAGCGGAGGACTCAGCCGAGGGCACGGTCGAGGTCGGCGATCAGGTCGTCGGCGGTCTCGATGCCGACGCTCAGCCGGATCAGGTCCGGCGGGACCTCGAGGTCGGTGCCGGCCACGCTGGCGTGGGTCATCCGGCCGGGGTGCTCGATCAGCGACTCGACGCCGCCCAGCGACTCACCCAGCGTGAAGACCTCGGCCTTCTCGCAGACCGCGAGGGCGTGCTGCTCGCCACCGGTGACCCGGAACGAGACCATGCCGCCGAAGCGCTTCATCTGCCGGGCAGCCAGGGCGTGGCCCGGGTGCTCGGGCAGACCCGGGTAGATCACCTGGGAGACGGCCGCGTGCGAGGAGAGGAACTCCACGACCTTCTCGGCGTTGTCGCAGTGCCGGTCCATCCGGACGCCCAGCGTCTTGAGACCGCGGTGGGTCAGGAAGGCGTCGAACGGGCCGGGGACCGCGCCCATCGCGTTCTGGTGGAAGGTGATCTGCTCGGCCAGGTCGAGGTCGCGGACGACGACGGCGCCGCCGACGACGTCGGAGTGGCCGCCGCAGTACTTGGTGGTCGAGTGCATCACCACGTCGGCGCCCAGCGTCAGCGGCTGCTGCAGGTACGGCGAGGCGAAGGTGTTGTCGACGACCAGCTTGGCGCCGGCCTCGTGGGCGACAGCGGCCAGGGCCTCGATGTCGCCGATGTTGAGCAGCGGGTTGGTCGGGGTCTCGATCCAGACCAGCTTGGTCACGCCCGGCTTGATCGCGGCGCGTACGGCGTCCACGTCCGAGACGGCCGCCGGGCTGTGGTCGACACCCCAGACCTTGGCGACCTTGTCGAAGAGGCGGAAGGTGCCGCCGTACGCGTCGTCGGGGATGACCACGTGGTCACCGGGGCGGCACATCGAGCGGATCAGGGCGTCCTCCGCGGCGAGGCCGGAGGCGAAGGCGAAGCCCTTCTCCCCCTCCTCGAGAGCCGCGATCGCGCCTTCCAACGCGGTGCGGGTCGGGTTGGCCGAGCGGCTGTACTCATAGCCGCCGCGCAGGCCGCCGACGCCGTCCTGCTTGTACGTCGAGGTGGCGTAGATCGGCGGGATCACCGCACCCGTCATCGGGTCCGGCTCGTAGCCCGCGTGGATTGCACGCGTCTCGAAGCCGGACTTGTTCCTGTGCTGCTGCTCGCTCATGCACCGAGGCTATCGACTGGGAACGCGACAGCCACCACCGATGTTGCAGACTGGTGAGAGCCCGCCCGACCCAGGAGTGCCCCGTGTCCCTGTTCAGCCGCCACAAGACCGAGCTCGTCACGCCGGACCAGGCCCTGCCCGGTCGCAGTGAGCGCAACTTCCACCTCTCCGACAAGCACGTCGTGCTCGGCACGCCCGTGGTGACCGACGAGGCACCGGCCGGCCACGAGGTCGCGATCTTCGGGCTGGGCTGCTTCTGGGGCGCCGAGGAGATCTACTGGCAGCTGCCGGGCGTCTGGTCGACGTCGGTCGGGTACGCCGGCGGGTCCACGCCGCACCCGTCGTACGAGGAGGTCTGCTCGGGACGCACCGCGCACACCGAGGCGGTCCGGGTGGTCTTCGACCCGACCGTCGTGTCCTACGCCGACCTGGTCAAGCTCTTCTTCGAGGTGCACGACCCGACCCAGGGCATGCGCCAGGGCAACGACGTGGGCACGCAGTACCGCTCGGCGATCTACGTCACGACGCCGGAGCAGGAGAAGACCGCGCGCGAGCTGACCGAGGTGTACGGCGCCGAGCTGCGCCGCCGGCGCCTGGGCGAGATCACCACCGAGGTCCGCGAGGCGCCGACGTACTACTACGCCGAGGACGTGCACCAGCAGTACCTGGCCAAGAACCCGCACGGCTACCGCTGCCACTCGAACACCGGCGTGAAGTTTCCCGAGACTGCCTGAGATCGGAGCCAGACACGTGCGGTGGCAGGAATGCCTCGGACAGCGTCACGCCCTCA
>NZ_JBFIKK010000237.1:0-2046 GCF_041600255.1 Nocardioides sp.
AGCACCGCGGCGGCGGTGTCCACGTCGGCGAGCGTCTCGGTCATGGAACAAGTCAAGCGGTGAACACCGACATTTCGACCCCCAGAACCGGCCGATCTTCCACCATCCGGACAACAGATTTTCCGGGCTCCCGGTACGGCGGTCGACGACCCGGCACTGGCGGTCGCCGACCGGCGCGCGCAGGCCGTCCACCCGCTCGGACCCGCGCGACCCCGCGCTACTTGTCCCGCGCCGACAGCACGCAGAACTCGTTGCCCTCCGGGTCCAGCAGCACCGTCCACGGCACGTCCTCGCTCTGCCCCACATCGGCGTACGTCGCGCCTCGCTCGAGCAGCCGCTCGATCTCGGCGTCCCGGTCGTCGGTGGTGTGCGGGGCCAGGTCGAGGTGCAGCCGGTTCTTGCCGGCCTTCCGTTCCGGAACCGACCCGAAGACCATCCCGACGCCGGCCTCGAGCCACGCGTTGGCGTCCAGCGGCTCCTCGTCGGCCATGTGCGAGGGCACGATCACCAGCTCGTCGTCGTCCTCGTAGGCGATCAGCCACCCCAGGGTCTCGGCCCACCACCGGCCGAGCATCGCGAAGTCCTGACAGTCGACGACGACGGAGTACCAGCGCAGGGCCATGCCCCAGTCCTACCCGATGGCGGCCTGGAAAGCAGCCGCCACTTCGAGCAGCTCGCGCTCCGCTCCGTGCCGGGCCACGATCTGGATCCCGACCGGCAGCCCTGAGGAGGTGTGTCCCGCCGGTACCGAGATGGCCGGGCAGCCGGTCACCGTGATCAGGTAGGCCGCCCGCATCCAGTCCAGGTACGACGCCATCGGGCGACCGTTGATCTCGGTCGGGAACTCCTGGTCGGCCGGGAACGGCGGCACCTGCGAGACCGGCAGCACCAGCACGTCGTACGACGTGAAGAAGGCCCGCATCCGCTCCGAGAGCGTCGTGCGCTGGGTGTAGGCGCGAGCCACGTCCGCGCCGGTCAGCGACTCCCCCAGCCGGATGTTGTCGGCCAGGGACTGCTTGAACGACCCCGGGTGCTCGGCGAGCAACCGTCCGAACTTCGCGTGCAGGTGCCACGCCCGCAGGGTCCGGAAGGTGTCGTCGGCGACGTCGAGATCCGGGTGGCCGGGGCTCACCTGGGCGCCCAGCTCGGCGAAGACCTGCGCCGAGGCCTCGACCAGCCACGCCACCTCGCCGTCGACCTCGAAGGCTCCCCCCAGATCCGTGGAGATCGCCACTCGGGCCCCGACCAGCGAGCGCGCCATCGACCCGGTCGGGGGCGGCGCGAAGAGTGCCCCGGGCTCGCGCAGCGCCTGTGGCGCCCGGTCGTCCGGCCCGGCCATCACCGAGAGCAGCAGCGCGAGATCCTCGACGTTGCGGGCCATCGGGCCGCCGACCGAGGTGGTCTCCCACTGGTTGTAGAGCGGCCACTCGGGCACCCGGCCCAGGGACGGCCGCAACCCCACGACGCCGCAGAATGACGCCGGATTGCGCAGCGAACCGCCCATGTCGGAGCCGTCGGCCAGCGGCACCATCCCGGCCGCCAGAGCACAGGCGGCACCGCCGCTGGAGCCGCCCGCGGACCGGGTCGGGTCGACCGGGTTGAGGGTGGTGCCGAAGACGGTGTTGAACGTGTGCGAGCCCGCCGCGAACTCCGGCACGTTGGTCTTGCCGAGCACGACGACGCCGGCGCGGCGTACCCGCTCCACGATCAGCTCGTCGGTCTGCGGCACGTGGTCGGCGAAGAGCGGGGACCCGTACGTCGTGCGCCAGCCGGCGACCGCGTGAGTGTCCTTGAATGCGAACGGCAGCCCGTGCAACGGGCCCACCGGGTGACCGGCCGCCAGGAACTGGTCCGCGTGCCAGGCCCCCTCCCGCGCCCGCTCCTCGTCGAGCGAGACGATCGCGTTCAACTGCGGGTTGCGCTCCGCGATCCGGTCGAGGTGCAGGTCGAGCAGCTCGCGTGCGGAGATCTCCCGGGCCCGTACGGCGGCCGCCTGGGCGCGCGCGGTCGACTCGACCGAGAGCTCGCTCATCGCCGGGTCACCGG
>NZ_JBFIKK010000238.1:0-2028 GCF_041600255.1 Nocardioides sp.
CCGGCTACCTCAACCAATCCCCCATCGGCATCTTCCGCCAGATCGAACGCGCCACCTACGACGACCAAGCCCGCCACCAGAACCACTCCGCCCGCAACACCACCACCGGCACCCCCACCGACCGACTCGCCGCCCTCATCAGCGGCGGCGACACCTGGACCGTCGTCTGACCCACTGACCCATCGGCCGACCCGTCGGCCGCTGACCCCGGCGGCCGCCTGGTCCGGGTCGGTGCTCGACTGATTTCGGACCTTCTCGCCACCGAGAACCACATCGTCTATATTATATAGACATGTCTCTCCCACCGCAGGACGCTGAGGCCGCCGGCCCCCTGGCCGGCTACCGGGTGATCGATGCCTCCACCATCCTGGCCGGCCCGCTGGCCTGCCAGATCCTCGGCGACTTCGGCGCCGAGGTGATCAAGATCGAGCACCCCACCAAGGTCGACGGGATGCGCGGACACGGCCCCGCCAAGAACGGGGTCCCGCTGTGGTGGAAGGAGATCTCGCGCAACAAGCAGACCCTCGCGCTCAGCCTCTCCGACCCCGCGGGCGCCGCGGTCTTCAAGCGTCTCGCCGCCACCGCGGACGTACTGGTCGAGAACTTCCGTCCGGGCACCCTCGAGCGCTGGGGCGTGGGCCCCGAGGAGCTGCACGCCCTCAACCCGGGGCTGGTGATCCTGCGGATCACCGGCTTCGGGCAGACCGGGCCGTACGCCGCGCGCGCCGGCTTCGGCACCCTGGCCGAGGCGATGAGCGGCTTCGCCCACCTGACCGGTCAGGCCGACGGACCACCCACCCTGCCTGCCTTCGGCCTGGCCGACTCGATCGCCGGCATCGCCGCCTCGTCGGCGGCCTCGATGGCCCTGCTGGCCCGCGAACGCCCCGGTCCCGAGCACGGACGCGGCCAGGTCATCGACCTCAACCTGCTCGAGCCGATCATGACCGCCGTCGGCCCCGGACCCACCGTCTACGACCAGACCGGTCAGGTCGGTCAGCGACACGGCAACCGATCGACGAACAACGCCCCGCGCAACGCCTACCGGACCTCCGACGGGCAGTGGGTCGCGATCTCCACCAGCGCCCAGAGCATCGCCGAACGGGTCATGGAGCTGGTCGGTCACCCGGAGGTGGTCGACGAGCCGTGGTTCGCGGCCGGGTCGACCCGCGCCGAGCACGGCGACGAGCTCGACGCCATGGTCGGCGGATGGATCGCCGAACGGACCCGGGACGAGGTGCTCGCCGCGTTCACCGAGGCGGGTGCCGCGGTGGCCCCCATCTACGACGCCCGGGACCTGGTCGAGGACCCGCACGTGCGCGAGACCGGGATGCTGCGCGAGGTCGACGACCCGGACCTCGGCCCGATGATCCAGCACGGCGTGATGTGGCGGATGTCGCAGACGCCCGGCGCCATCCGATTCACCGGCCGTGGACACGGCCAGGACACCGACGCGGTCCTGCGCGACCTGGGCCTCAGCGCCCAGGAGATCGCGGACCTGCGCGATCGAGGAGTAGTGACATGACCACACCCCAGGTCTCGGAGACGACCGCGACGCTGCTGGAGGCGGCGCAGGCCGGCCTCGTGATCCACGACCTCGGCCGCCCCCTGACAGTCGGCATGCCACAGTCGCCGAACCACCCGGCGTACTGGCACGCGCTGCCGCGCCGGCACGGCGACATGGTGCGGGCCGACGGCGGCTCCGCGGCCAACGACATCATCACCATGGGGACCCACGTCGGCACCCACATCGACGCCCTCTCGCACGTCTCGCAGGACGGCCGGTTGCACGGCGGGCTCGATGCCGCCGAGGCACTCGAGGGCGGTCGCTACCTCAAGCTCGGTGCCCACACCATCGAGCCGATGGTGCGCCGGGGCGTGCTGCTCGACGTCCCCGCGACCCGCGGAGTCGAACGACTCGAGGCCGGCGAGGAGATCTCCGTCGCGGACCTGGCGGCGACCGTCGCCCGGCAGGGTACGGAGATCCGCACGGGCGATGTCGTCCTGGTGCGCAGCGGCTGGGGCCAGCAC
>NZ_JBFIKK010000239.1:0-2019 GCF_041600255.1 Nocardioides sp.
GCTCCATGGCCCGCGGTTCGGTGGGCGGCGTTCCCATGCGCCGACACCAAGGCGCACCTTCGTCAATGGCCGCGGCAACTAGCGACCGAGCCCGGGCCTCGATGAGTTCGGCTCGCTCGTCGATCGACTGGCGATCCTCCGCGGACATCTCGCGTAGCGGTTCCGGGATGAGCCCAGCGATCAGGCGTGGGTCGCGGCTCGCGTCGCTCAACTTGTCGCTGTAGGCATTGATGTTCTTGCGGATCGCGTCGTGCCCCCGATGTTCTGCACAGGTTTGAGAGCGACGTTGGTGATGAAGATGAGCTGGTCCGGCAACGAGTCGCGCGGGGCTTTCTTGTCCCACTCAGCCCGGGCGTCCAGTTCCTTCTTGATCCCTCCCCAGCCACGAGGTCGGCCGCGGTCGGGACCGCCTCAGCGCTCGTGGAGCCCGACCAGCTCGAAGCAGGCCAGCGGCAGGGCGCCGGTCTGCACGACGAGCTGGGCGTCCGCCATCCAGAGGCCGGAAACCGGGTCGTCCATGGTGAAGCCTGCGAGCCGCTGCCATGAGCCGACCTCCCAGACCGTCACGGCGCCGCCGTCACTTCCGGTTGCCAGGACGTGGGGGTCTGCTGCACGGATAGGTGACATCTGATCTGCGTCGATGTGTCGGCGCTGGAAGGATGTGCACCATGCCCAAGGCGTTCCCTAAGGAGTTCCGCGAGGACGTGGTCCGGGTCTACCGCGACTCCGATGCCTCAATGGCCCAGGTCGCGAAGGACTTCGGTATCTCGGCGTCGTGCTTGAAGCGCTGGCTGGCCATCGATGAGAAGAAGTCGACCAGGTCGTCTGGCTCATCCACCTCGGGCGGTGAGTCCGATGCGCTGCGTGAGGCGAACAAGCGGATCAAGCTGCTCGAGCAGGAGAACGAGGTGCTGCGCCGGGCGGCGGCCTATCTCTCGCAGGCGCACCTGCCGGGAAAATGATGTACCCGCTCGTCCGCGAACTGGCCGCTGACGGGATTCCTGTCGCGGTGACGTGCCGGGTCCTCAAGATCGCACGCCAGCCCTACTACCGCTGGCTGAGGTGCCCGATCACCGACGCCGAATTGGTCGCCGCCTACCGCGCCAACGCATTGTTCGACGCCCACCGCGACGACCCCGAGTTCGGCTACCGATTCCTGCTCGACGAAGCGCGTGAAGCGGGCGAGGAGATGGCTGAGCGCACCGCGTGGAAGATCTGTTCCGACCTCGGCTGGTGGTCTGCGTTCGGCAAGAAGCGCGGTCGCAACGGCAAGAAGCCAGGACCACCAGTGCACGACGATCTGGTCGAGCGGGACTTCAGCGCCACGGCACCCAACACCCTGTGGCTGGCCGACATCACCGAGCACTGGACTCGTGAGGGCAAGCTCTACGTCTGCGCGATCAAGGACGTCTACTCCAACCGGATCGTCGGTTACTCCATCGATTCACGGATGAAGTCCCGGATCGCCGTCACCGCGCTCAACAACGCCGTGGCCCACCGAGCGGCTGAGGGCGCCGGTGTGGCCAGCTGCGTGCTGCACACCGACCGCGGGTCGCAGTTCAGGTCCAGAAAGCTGGTCCACGAGCTCAACCGCCACCAGATGGTCGGCTCAATGGGACGAGTTGGCGCGGCCGGCGACAACGCTGCAATGGAGTCCTTCTTCTCGCTGCTCCAGAAGAATGTCCTCAACCGCGGCGTCTGGAACACCCGGGACGAGCTGCGAATCGCGATCGTCACCTGGATCGAGAAGACCTATCACCGCCGCCGTCGCCAAGCCGCTCTCGGCCGGTTGACCCCGGTCGAATACGAACTGATCATGACCACAACCGCCACCCAGGCGGCCTAACCCAACCTGTCACCAGTCCGTGCAGCAGACCCCGCAGGCCCTCGGCGCGCATGAGCCGCTCCACGGTGCACCTGGCGACCGGGACGCCCTCACGGTTGAGCTCGGCGTGGATCTTCCTCGCGCCATAGACACCCAGGTTGGCCTTGTGGGCTGTCTTGATGTCCTCGACCAGC
>NZ_JBFIKK010000240.1:0-1973 GCF_041600255.1 Nocardioides sp.
GATGACGGACAGCGACTACGACCTCTTCGCCGAGGCGTACGCGGCGCAGAGCGAGTCGGGCCTGTTCAACAGGTACTACGAGAAGCCGGCGACGCTCGGTCTCGCCGGCGACGTGGCGGGCCGCCGCGTCCTCGACGCGGGTTGTGGTGCCGGGCCGTTGATGGCCTCACTGCGAGACAGGGGTGCCGACGTCGCCGGCTTCGACCTGAGTGCCGCCATGGTCGACCTGGCGCGGAAGAGGCTGGGTGGCGACGCCGACCTGCCTCGTCCGGCGGGCGCCGCGGATCGGCACTGCGCGGAATGCGGCATGTCCGGGCGAGATGCGGGCCAACGGCCGAACCGCTAGCTAACTTCCGTGGGGTGACCGACCCCAGCATCCGGCACCTCACGGCGGCCGATGAGCAGGATCGTCGGGAGTTCGCGCACTACACGCGCCTGGACGTGGCGCGCGGAGACTTCGGGTTCGCAGCCGAGCAGAACGGAACGGCGATCGGTGCCGGCTGGGCCGTCTTCCTGCCTGCTGAGGACGCCGGATACGGCTTCGTGGACATGCAGACCCCCGAGCTGAGCCTCTGGATTCATGCCAAGGCACGGGGCCACGGCTTGGGCCGACACCTGCTGCGACTACTGAAGAGCGAGGCGCGTCACCGCGGGATCCCCGGCCTGAGTCTGTCGGTGGAGTCGGGGAACTTCGCCCACCAACTCTACGAGGACGAGGGTTTCAGGCACGTCCGGGGGCGCGAAGCCGATGGTGTGAGGTTCTGGGCGTCAGACGAGGCGCGAGCTGAACCGACCTGACCGGGATGCTCGACGGTCTGTGGTTTTCGATCTTCCCTCTCCGCGGCAGATGAGTGCGGTTTGCACCGCGTGGAGCCGCGTGGTCAACGCCGGACGCAGTAGTCTCGCCGCCCGGCAGGCTTACTGACAGGGACTCCACAGGGCCATGACTACCTTGACGAAGGCATCCGTCGTGCTAGGTGCGGTCGCAATGCTTGCCGCAGCCGCGATCTGGTTCGCCGGTTACCAGTGGGCCGGTCATGGGTGCATCGAGGGTGGGCGCGGGGCGGACCTGCTCAACGGCAAGGAAGGGTCAATCGAGGTCATCGGTGGTTCGTGCAGAGCCACGACCAACTCAGGCAAAGTACGCGAGGTGCCGTTGTCGGAGTGGCAGTGGGACGGGCCTGCACTCGCTGTTGCGGCGGTGGGAGTGATGGCCTTCGCTGCTGCGGCTGCCACAGGCTGGCGGAGGCCGCAGGGCCTTCGGGAATGAGTTTCCGGCGGATCGGTGGTCGCTCGCTCATCGGTATGAGCGGGCGGTTCTGACCCGACACGGCGTGACTGTGACGCGCACGCAGGCGGACGTGCCTGTACCCCGCGGATCGTGGATCGGCGGGGTGGGGGGCGGTCAGGGTTGTCGGTTGGACGGTTGAGCCGGTGGTGGCCTGCGATCCCGCGTGACGTCGGTGGTGCCGGTGGCATCGCGCAGGTAGGTATAGCCGTGCGGGCTGGCCCACAGGAACGATCCCGGATCGAGTCGGGTGTAGCGCCAGCCGCCGTGGGTTTTCAGCCGGTGGTGACGCCTGCACAACGGGGCGATGTTGTCGGAGGCGGTGCTGCCGCCGGCGTTGTAGGGCTGGAGGTGGTCGCTGTCGCAGGCCCGGGCCGACCGGGTGCACCAGGGGAACACGCAGGTCGGGTTGAGCAGAAACGACTGTTCGCGGATCCGGTCGGGGACTTCGTAGGCGTCGACGTGGTGGTGCTCGGCCAGGTCGATCACTGGCTTGATCACCACAGTCGTGTTGGGGTTCGTGCACCAACCGCGGACCTGCTCGACCGTGATCGGCACCCGACCGTTCTCCAGCCGGCCGATCGCGGCGTCGGCGAGGTGGACGTGCAGGACCAGCTGCTTGGGCGGCCGCGGCACCACCGTCACCACCGCACCTGACGAGTCCTCGCCGGCCGCCAGGTCGAAC
>NZ_JBFIKK010000241.1:0-1972 GCF_041600255.1 Nocardioides sp.
GATCAGGCGGCGCACCCCGCGCGGGTCCGTGCGGACGTCGATGCCGGCGACCTCGGCACGCCCCTCGTCGGCCTCGATGAGCGTGGTGAAGATCTTGACGGCGGTGGTCTTGCCGGCGCCGTTCGGCCCGAGCACGGCCAGCACGCTCCCGGTCGGGACCCGCAGGTCGATACCGGCCAGGGCGGTGACGCTCTTGTAGCGCTTGACCAACCCCTCGGCGAGGATCGCGTCGCTCATCGGGTGGTCCGCCCCTCGGTGGCTGAGTGCATGCGCACCAGTATCGGGGGGACTGGAACCGGTGTGCAGTGGGCACGCTTCCGGCATGTCGCTCTCCACCAAGAACGTCGGCCGGTACGCCGCGCTCGCCCGCCTGCTGGTCCGGCACGGCCGCTCCGACCTCGTCGCCGGCGTCGGGCTCGACGAGTTCAACTTCGACGACGACCCGCCGATGGGCGACGAGGAGATGGCCCAGGCCTTCGCCCGGGACCTTGAGGAGCTCGGCCCGACGTACATCAAGCTCGGCCAGCTGCTCTCGACCCGCTTCGACCTGCTGCCCGCGGCGTACACCCAGGCGCTCTCGCGGCTCCAGGACGACGCCGAACCCCTGGACTTCGAGGTGGTGCGCGAGGTCGTCGAGTCCGAGCTCGGCGGCCAGCTCCGGCACCTCTTCGCGGACTTCGAGGAGAAGCCGCTCGCGGCCGCCTCGCTGGGCCAGGTGCACCGCGCCACCTTGCCGTCGGGCCGTGAGGTGGTGGTCAAGGTGCAGCGGCCGCACGCGCGGGAGGTCGCCCGCGAGGACATGGAGACGCTGACCCAGCTCGCCGGCCTGGTGGACCGGCACACCGAGGCCGGTCGGCGCTACGGCTTCGAGCAGCTGCTGGCGCAGTTCCGTCGTTCGCGGGCCGGCGAGCTGGACTACCGCCGCGAGGCCCGCAACCTGGAGAAGTTTGCCGAGCTGACCGAGGGCTACGACCTGCTGGTCGTGCCGTTGCCGGTCGCGGACCACTCGACCTCGCGGGTGCTGACCATGGACCGGATCGAGGGTCGCAAGGTGACCGACGTCGGCCAGCTCGGGCTGCTCGACGTGGACGCCCGCCCGATCGTGGAACAGCTCTTCCGCTGTTACCTCACCCTGATGCTCGACCACGGTGTGCTGCACGCCGACCCGCACCCGGGGAACCTGATGCTGACCGACGACGGGCGGCTCGCGCTGCTCGACCTGGGCATGGTCAGCTCGGTGTCGCCGCGGCTGCAGGACAAGGTGGTCAAGCTGCTGCTCGCGATCGGCGACGGTGACGGCGAGGAGGCGGCCGCGGTCCTGGCCGGGATGGGGCACCCGCTCGAGGAGTACGACGCCGGCGCCTTCCGCGCCGAGGTCGCGCACCTGGTCTCCGAGGCGGCTGCCGCGGGTCCGGAGCTGCAGGCGGGGACCGTGCTCGTGGAGCTGAGCCGGCTGTCGGGGTCGCACGGGCTGCGGCCGCCGGCGGAGATGTCGATGATCGGCAAGGCGCTGCTCAACCTCGACCAGACGACGCTGCACCTCGACCCGGACTTCGACCCGGCCGAGGCGATCCGGCACAACGTCTCGGACCTGCTCAGCAGCGGTCTGAAGCTCAGCCGGGGCGGCATCATGGCCGCCGCGATCGAGGCGAAGGAGTTCACCTCGATGCTGCCCAAGCGCGGCAACCGGATCCTGGACAACCTCGCCGAGGGCGAGTTCCGGGTGCGGGTGCAGGCGATCGACGAGGAGCGGTTGCACACGGTGCTGCAGCGGGTGGCGAACCGGCTGACGCTGGGCATCATCATCGCCGCGACGGTGCTCGGGGCGGCCGCGATGATGCGGGTGCCCAGCGACCACCGGATCTGGGGCTACCCGGCGATCGCGATGGTCTTCTTCATGTTCGCGGTGCTGGCCGGGGCGGCGCTGGCGCTGTGGATCGTGCTCACCGACCGCAAGGTCGCCCGGGCGGCC
>NZ_JBFIKK010000242.1:0-1821 GCF_041600255.1 Nocardioides sp.
GAGTTCCGGGAGTTCATGAAGAGTCCTCTCGTCGATGCAGTGCGACGCTAGGGGCAGTCGCGGCGGTGATCAATGCGAGTACCCGCGTTACCTGTCACACGAACAAGCTCCGGGCCGACGTGAGCAGTTCGACGGCCCACCCGGGGACGCGGTCGGGGCTGCCCGTTTCGTACGGCGGCTGCGGGTCGTACTCGATGCCCAGCTGGATCGTCTGCGCCAGCTCGACGCCGCAGGCGCGCGCCACCAGGGTCAACGCCATGTCCATCCCGGCCGAGACGCCGGCGGCGGTGACGTACTTGCCGTCGACCACCACCCGTTCGTCGCTGGGCAGTGCGCCGTATTCCGCGAGGTCGGCCCGGGCCAGCCAGTGGCTCGTCGCGCGACGACCCGCGAGCAGGCCGGCCGAGGCCAGGACCAGCGAACCGGTGCATACCGAGGTGGTCCACGTCGTACGCCGATCGGCCTCGAGCAGCCACTCGTGCAGCTCGCTGCCCTCTCGATGGACGCGTTGGCCGAAGCCACCGGGCACCACCACGATGTCGGGCTCGGGGATCTCCGCGTAGGTGGTGTCCACCTGCAGCCCGAGCCTGCCGGTGTCGGTACGCACCACCGTCCTGCCGGCGCCGGTCATGTGCACGGTGGCGTCCGGCACCCGGCTGAGGACCTCGTACGGCCCGACGGCGTCGAGTGCTGTGCAGTGCTCGAAGAGCACGATCGCGATCTGCATCTCTTCTCTCCTTCTCCGTGGTCAGGCGGCCGGCGACGTGTGCGGGACGACGCCGAGGGTCAGGGAGCCGTGGACGACCCACGGCGTCCGCTCGAGTCGGGCGCCTCGGGACCGAGCCAGGTGGAGGGCGACGCTGTTGGTGCCGATCACCTCGAAGACGAGCTCCTCGATCCCTGCCTGGAGCGCACGCCGCACCAGCGCCTCGAGCAGGGCCTTCCCGATCCCACGCCCGGTGTGCTCGGCGACCACGGCCAGGGCGATCTCGGCGACCGCCGCACCGATCCGCGTGTAGCGGCCGATCCCGATGGCGCGCTCACCGAGCTCCACGACCAGCGCGACGCGGTCGTGCCCGTCCACGTCGGCGAGGGTGCGGCGCACGGTGAGCGGCAGCCGCGGCATCGCGGCATGGAACCGCTGCCAACGTTGCTCCGGGGTCAGGCCGGCGAACACCGCCTCGACGGTCGCCTCGTCCCCTCGGGCGAGCTCCCTGATCACTGGTGCGAGGGGCTGGTTGGCTCGAATCCTCATCGCGTCACTCCTTCTGTCTCGGGACATCTGGCTCGTGACGATCCGGCGGTCCCCTGTCCACCGCCTGTCCCGGAGGCTCCTGGTCCGAACCGGACGTCGACAGACGCCGGACAGCGACCGGACAGACGACCGGCGCATCGTCGGAGTCGTGCCGCACCGGACCGGAGTGCGGCGGATGACGAGACCTTCGGAGGAAGAGCATGAGCACGACCACACGCGTTGGCGGGTTCGTCCTGGGACTGGCCGCCGTGGGCGCTGCCGCCACCGGACTGGGCGCTGCCGTCGGCCCGGTCGGCGCCGAACCCGTCCGCCACGACGGAGGTCACCGGCCGGCGACAGCTCCCACCCCGTCCCCCCGGACGCCGTCCAACGCCCCGCCGTCCCACCAGGAGATCCCGGGCGGACTGATGGTCAGCCAGGACGGCTACTCGTTGCAGGTCCTCGACGATCTGATCGAGGCTCCCGGCAGGACACAGCTGCGCTTCCGGGTCACCGACCCGACGGGAACGCCGCTCACGTCGTACGACGAGAGCCACGGCAAGGACCTGCACCTGATCGCCGTACGA
>NZ_JBFIKK010000243.1:0-1778 GCF_041600255.1 Nocardioides sp.
CCGGCCCAGGCGGCTGGTCGATCGGCGGCTCGGTGCAGGCGCTGGCGCCGGTCGTGCTCAGCCGCCCCACTGCACGATGACGACGGCCGCCAACACCGCGATCACGGCCAGGGTCAACAGCACCTCGGCCGGCCCCTTGAACCGCAGGTTGGTCACCGCCGCACCAATCATCGTCGGCAGCACCAGGAGCGCCCCGGCGACCGCGCACCATGGCCACCAGAAGCCGGCGATCAGGAGCAGCGCGGCAGGGATCTCGACGGCGACGGTGAACTGGGCGACGCGGTAGGAATAGCCGAACAGTTCGAACGACTCCACCATGTGCGGATGGCGGGTGAGCTTCATGGAGCTCACCATGAGGAACAGCGCAGCGACCAGTCCCCGCAGGATCCAGAGAACGATCACGGGTCCTCGCTGAACGACTTGACGAGCGCCCGTCCGTAGTCCTGTCCCTTGGCATCGACGTCGAACACGATGTGGCCCGATCCCGTCAACACGTCCCGGTAGATCCGCTGGAGTTCGCTGCCCCCGAAGTGGGCATGCGCCCCACTGGCCTCGAGGATCGAGAAGATCGCACTCCGAGCGTCACGGGCGGCATCGGCGACCATGAACTGCAGTTCGGCCGACTCCAACCCGCTCGCTGGATCTGGACGCGCCGTGATCCGGAGCATCAGGTCCGCCACCGATCGAAGGGTGCGCTCGGACTTCGCGACCTGCATGGCGACGTTGCCCAGCCGCAGCTGTGCTGCGGGCTTGTCCTGCTGCGCCTTGGTACTCATCAGCTGCACGCGTGTCGAGAGGCGTTCCTGGAAGATGGCGAGCGCTCGCTTCGCACCGCCCACCATCGGGATCGCCGCGGCGAGAGGCAGGAGCCCGAACGCCGGGAGGCGGTACATGTCGTAGTGGTCGTGCGTCGTGCTCCTGCGCTTCGGTGGCGGGATCGGCGACGCGAACCGCTCCGGCACGAAGACTCCGTCAACGACGACGTCGTGACTTCCTGTCCCTCGCATGCCGCCGACATCCCAGGTGTCCTCGACCCGCACGTCTTCTCGGGGCAGCAGATACACCCGGAGGATGGGGCCTTTCTCGGTGTGTTCCAACGCGGTCAGGATGACCCAGTCGCCATGCACGATCCCGGAGTTGAAGTGCCAGCGCCCGCTGAGGTCGAAGCCACCTTCGACGGGGTTCGCCACGCCGCCCATCGGATTCACGGCTCCCGGCGCGAGGACGTAGGGCTGGGCGGAGAAGATCTCGTCGACGGCCTCGACACCGAGCGACGCCGCCACGATCCAGTTGTGCTCCATGTAGAAGGTGGTCAGCCAGCCCGTGGCGCAGCAGGCCTGGGCCACCTCGAGGCCGAGGTCGATGAACTCGTGGGGGTCGATCTCATAGCCGCCGTACTCCTGGGGCACGAAGGACTTGAACACGCCGGTCGCCTCGAGCGCCGCCACGACGTCGTCGTGCGGACGCCGCAGCGATTCCGCCTCGGCAGACTTCTCCGCGATCAGGGGTGCCACCGACCGGATTCGGTCCAGCAGTCCCTCGTGGGGCTGGTCGGCACCGGGGAAGTCGCGACCTCTGCGCAACCTGACCGGAATCGTGGTCGCGGACTCGTCAGCGAACGTGTTCATGGTTGCCTTCAGCTCCCCCTCGCTATCGGCCCACCGCCTGGGCCGAACCGAACGCCATATTGTAAGACAATAGGACCAGCGTCAAGTTCACGGATCGCCGCCTCGTTGCGGGCGATGATCGGAGACGTGAGGAGGAGGAACGTGAGCGGC
>NZ_JBFIKK010000244.1:0-1763 GCF_041600255.1 Nocardioides sp.
AGTCGGACTCCACCCGCTGGCTGATGGGTGAGAAGTCGGACGCGTTCGGCGGCGCCATCCGCGACATGTGGACCCCCACCTGTTACGGAGACCCCGGCAAGGTCACCGACGCCGAGTACCACTGCGACCCCAGCGATGCCGGCGGCGTGCACAGCAACTCGGGCGTGCCGAACCACGGCTACGCCCTGCTGGTCGACGGTGGCGACTACAACGGCGTCACCGTGAACGGGATCGGCCTGGACAAGGCGGCGAACATCTTCTTCCGCACCCAGATCGCCTACCTGACCGAGACGTCGGACTTCACCGACCTGGCCGACGGCCTGGCCGCGTCCTGCACGGACCTGATCGGCGCGGAGATCAACCAGGTCTCCACCTCGGACACCGGTGGTTCGACGCCGGCCGCCCCCATCACGGCGGACGACTGCACCGAGGTCGACGCCATGGCGGACGCCGTGGAGCTGCGCACGGAGCCGACCCAGTGCAACTTCCAGCCGCTGCTCGACCCGAACGCCCCCGCGGTGTGCGGTGAGGGCTACACCAGCAAGGCCGTCTTCTCGGAGGACTTCGAGGACGGTCTGGCGGGCTGGGCGCTGGACGAGGAGCTCGGGTACCCGGACGCTCGCGGCTTCGACTGGGAGGCCACGAACGACGCTCCCGCCGGCAACGACACCCAGGTCGCGTACGGCTCCGACCCGGACGAGGGCAACTGTGCCTCCGACTCGATCGCGAGCCGGAACTCGATCATCAGCCCCTCGATCACCTTCCCGGCCGGTGAGTCGCCGCGACTGGTCTTCGACCACAACGTGGCCACCGAGCCGGCCTGGGACGGCGCGAACGTCAAGGTGAGCATCAACGGCGCCGACTTCGTGGTCGTGCCCGAGGCGGCGTACCTGTTCAACGCCCCCAACGGCGTGATCAACCCGGCTGCTGCGGGCAACGACAACCCGATGGCCGGCGAGGTCGGGTTCACCGGCACCGACGGTGGAACGCCGACCGGTTCGTGGGGTCAGTCGCAGATCGACCTGGCGCAGCTCGGGGCGGCTGTGGGCGACAGCCTGCAGTTCCGCTTCGACATGGGTCGCGACGGCTGCGGCGGCCGCGACGGCTGGTACGTCGACAACGTCGAGGTGCTGGTCTGCCTGGCCGTCACCCGGACCAAGGGCGTGCACAAGCCCCAGCCGTCCAAGTACGGCAAGAAGTCGCGGGTGCTGGTGCGTGTGGTCCGCGACGGCAGCACGGGCGACCGGGTCTCCGGCCTGGTCCGCCTCCACAAGCGCGGTCAGGTGCTGAGCAGGGCCCGTGTCACGAACGGTCGTGCCCGGCTCAACGTGCCGAAGCGGCTGCGCCCCGGGCGCCACGTCGCGTGGGTGAAGTACACCGGAACCGACTTCTTCGCCCCGTCGAAGGACAAGGTGATCATCAAGGTGGTCAAGAAGAAGCGGAAGCGCTGACTGCTTGAGCACTGAACGCTGAGGGCCCCGCCGGATCTGATCCGGCGGGGCCCTTCGCCGACCGGGTCTGCCTGCGATGCTGGCCCGGTGCACGCACTGATCTGGCTCGCCCCCACCCTGCTCGCGTTCACCGACTGGTGGGCGGTGAGCCGCCGGGATCGTCGTACCGAAGCGTGGGCCAAGCCGGCGACCCTCCTCGCCCTGCTCGTGGTGGCGGCAGTCCTGGGCGCCGGGGACAGCGGGGCCGGGCAGTGGCTCCTGGTCGCGCTGGCCTTCGGAGCGCTCGGCGACCTCGCCCTGCTGTCGGACTCG
>NZ_JBFIKK010000245.1:0-1669 GCF_041600255.1 Nocardioides sp.
CCCCCCGGCCGCCCTCTGCGCGTCATCCGACCGAGCGCTCCCCGGTCCAGTACTGCGCCCGCAACGCCTTCTTGTCCGGCTTGCCCAGCCCGGTCAGCGGAAGCGTATCGGCCACGATCACCTGCTTGGGCGCCTGGACGGCACCCTTGCGTTCTTTGACCGACTCCTGGATCTCGGCCGTCATCGCGGCCACCGCGGCCTCGTCGCGCGCCGCGCCCTCCCGCAGTACGACGATCGCGGTCACCGCCTCGCCCCACTTCTCGTCCGGCGTCCCGATCACCCCGACCTGCGCGATCGACGGGTGCTCGGCGATCACGTCCTCCACCTCGCGCGGGAAGACGTTGAAGCCACCGGTCACGATCATGTCCTTGGTCCGGTCGACGATGAACCAGAAGCCGTCCTCGTCCTCACGCGCGACATCGCCGGTGTGCATCCACTCGTCGCGGAAGGTCTCCGCCGTCGCGTCGGGCAGGTTCCAGTACCCCCCCGCCAGCAGCGGCCCGGCGACACAGATCTCGCCCGGCTCCCCCACCTCGACGGGTTGCCCGTCCTCGCCGAGCAGCGCGGTGCGCAGGAACGCCGACGGGCGTCCGCACGACGAGAGCCGCTTCGGGTCGTGGTCGCCACGCGCCAGGTAGGTGATCACCATCGGCGCCTCGGACTGGCCGTAGTACTGGGCGAAGATCGGACCGAACCGGTCGATCGCCTCCTGCAGCCGCACCGGGTTGATCGCCGAGGCGCCGTAGTAGACCGTCTCCAGCGACGACAGGTCCCGCGTCCGCGAGTCCGGGTGGTCCAGCAGTGCGTAGAGCATCGAGGGCACCAACATGGTCGCGGTGATCCGCTGCTCCTCGATCGTGCGCAGCACCTCGGCGGGGTCGAACTTCGCCAGCACGAAGAGCGATCCGCCCTTCATCACCGTGGGCACGAAGAACGCTGCCCCCGCATGCGACAGCGGCGTGCACATCAGGAACTTCGGGGACTCCGGCCACTCCCACTCGGCGAGCTGGATCTGGGTCATCGTCGTCATCGCCTGGGCGGTGCCGATGACGCCCTTGGGCTTGCCGGTCGTGCCCCCGGTGTAGGTCACCGAGACGATGTGGTCCGGCGGCAGGGTCACCGCGGTCAGCTCACGCGGCTCGAAGGTCTCGGCGGTGGCCGCGAGGTCCTGGCCGACGTGGGCGAGCGCCTCGGGCACCGGACCGAGCGTGAGCACCTGCGTCAGGCCGGGCACCCGCTCCAGCAGGCCGAGCGCCCGCTCGACGAACATCGGGATCGGGTCGATCACCAGCGTGGTGATCTCGGCGTCGTTGAGGACGTAGGCGTGGTCGTCGAGCGAACCCAGCGGATGCAACGACGTACGGCGGTAGCCCTGGGTCTGCCCGGCGCCGATGATGAAGAGCACCTCCGGCCGGTTCAGCGACAGCAGCGCCGCCGGAGTTCCGCGGCCGGCACCCAGCGCCTCGAAGGCCTGGACGTACTGGCTGACCTTGCGGGCGACCTCACCCCCGGTGAGCGTGGTGTCACCCAGGAACATCACCGGCTTGTCGCGGTGCCGCTTGAGCGCGGCGACCATCAGGTGTCCGTTGTGGGTGCCCACCCGCAGGTCCCCGCTCATGCCAGCACCTCCGCGATCTCGCGCACCTCGGCCGCCGACCGGCAGCTCAGC
>NZ_JBFIKK010000246.1:0-1658 GCF_041600255.1 Nocardioides sp.
AGCACCCACATCACCCTCGCCGACACCACGGGGATCGCCACGCCGGAGCGCATCGCCGACGTGGTCACCGCGGTCGGTCCCGAGGTACGCCTCCACCTGCACGACACGCGTGGCACGGCCCTCGCCAACGCCTTCGCCGCCCTGCTCCTGGGCGTCACCGCGTTCGACACCGCGGTGGGCGGCCTCGGTGGCTCTCCCTTCGCCGCCGGCGCCGGCGGCAACCTGGCGACCGAAGACCTGGTGCACCTCTGCGATGGACTGGGGATCGACACCGGGATCGACCTCGCAGCCATGGTGGGCGTGGCCTCGTCGGTGGCCGGCCTGATCGGCCGTCCGGTGCCGTCGCGGGTGACCGCCACCCTGGGAGCCTGACGTGCCGTTCTGCGCGGGCTGCGACCGCTTCTACAACCCCAACACCCTGGATCGAGCCGGCGACTGCCCCGAGGGCCACCATGTGGCCGACCCGGGCGCGGCCCCCGCCGCGCCCACCGTGCCGTGGCACTTCAAGGTGATGCTCGCGTTCTTGATCGTGTACCTCGGCTGGCGTCTGGTCCAGCTCGTCGGCTGGCTTCTCTGAGCGAGGTTCGGTCGCCTCGGTGCCCGGATTCCGGCCGACCCGGTCGGCGCCGCTAGATTGACCGCTCCCACGGGCTGTGGCGCAGCTTGGTTAGCGCGCTTGACTGGGGGTCAAGAGGTCGGGAGTTCGAATCTCCCCAGCCCGACGGAAGAAGTAGCAGGTCAGAGCCGGTCCACTGGACCGGCTCTTCTGTTTGTCGGGGGCGACGGGTGTCAGCTCTCGCAGCCGACGCCGTCGCCGTCGCGGTCGAGGTGGGTGCCGTATCCGGGCTGGCCACGGTGGACGGGCGCTCCGCCGCGCTCGCGTGCCTCGGTGCAGTTCTTGTAGCTGCCGTCGGCGTTGCTGCCGGGGCCACTCGGCGGTGGCGGGCTCGTCGGCGGCGGGTTGGTGGGTGGCGGGCTCGTGGGCGGGGGACTGGTCGGCGGCGGGCTGGTGGGCGGGGGTGTCGTCGTCGCCGGTGCGGCTCCGCAACCCTTGAGCAGGTTGCCGAGCGCGTTCTTCTCGGCCTGGTCGACGGACAGGTCGTACGCGGCCTTGACGTTGACGACCGTGGTCGCCCACAGGCAGTTGGACTCGGCGTGGGACGGGAACCATTCGGCTGCGTCCTTGTCCGACTTGCGGAGGTTGCTCGAGGCGGTGACGGCGATCAGGTTGGCGCGGTCGTTCGCGAAGTCGCGGCGGCGGGAACTCGTCCACCCGTGCGCGCCGGAGTCCCAGGCTTCGGCCAGCGCGACGATGTGGTCGATGTGGACGAGGCTGGAGTCGACCTCGGTCGCGCCATCCCACGCCGAGTACCACGACTTGTCCGGGAGTTGTTGGCTGGTGAGCACCTCGCAGCGGGTGTCGCACCCGTCGTGGTCGGCGTCGCCCCAGTGGGCGAACAGGCCGCGGTCGTAGCCCGAACGGGCGGGCTCGGCCTCCACCCGCAGCGAGTCCAACAAGGTGAGGTCCGCAGCGGACGGGTCCGTGCGGGGCAGGCCGTCCTCGAGTCCGGGGGTGGCCGCGAGCTCTGCCGAGCCGGACCGGGTGCCGCCCTCGGGGGACGCCTCCACCGTCGTCGTGGTCGTCGCCTTCTTCGTGC
>NZ_JBFIKK010000247.1:0-1657 GCF_041600255.1 Nocardioides sp.
GGAGCCGATCTCCTCGGCCAACCAGATCGTGCGCAGCTTCTTGCGGCGGTCGACGTGCAGCCAGTCCTTCTGGAAGACGTCGACCCGCTCCCCCAGCCGCCCCTTGACGACCCGGCAGACCAGGTCGGCGGGGCGCTCGTCGATCAGCGGTCGGCTCCACCGCCACACCGCGGGTCGCCCGTCCCCGAAGACGGGGCCGATCTCCTGGGCGCCCTCGAAGGGCGTGGTGCGGACCCGCCCGGTGACCGGGTCTCCCCACAGCGTGAAGTGCAGGGTCCGTGCGGTGGTCGGGTTGAACTTCTTGTTCGTGTTGCGCAGCGGAAGGTGTCGGAAGCGACGGCCGTCCGGGTCGGTCTGCGGGAAGTCGGCCTCGTTGACCGTCTCGGTGCTGGTGGCGTCGAGGACGCTGTGGGCGGCGTCGCGAGTGTAGACGAGGAGGTACTCGTGCACGCTGGCGAACCCCTTGCCGAGCTGGCGTCCCTTGGCGTTCAGGTTGACCACGATCTGGGCCTGGAAGTTCTCCTCCCCGAACACCTCGTCGAGCAGCAGCCGCAGGTGGGCGACCTCGTTGTCGTCGATGCTGACGAAGATCGCCCCGGTGTCGCGGAGCACCGCCCGGGCGGCCTCGATCCGCGGCCGCATCATCGCCAGCCAGGCCTGGTGTCGGGTCGCCAGGTCGGTGGCCCGGAAGTCGTCGCGGTAGGCGAAGTCGTTGCCGGTGTTGTACGGCGGGTCGATGTAGATCAGGTCGAACTGTGCGCCGGACTCCTCGGCCAGCCGGGACAGCACCTCGAGGTTGTCACCCTCGATGAAGGTGTTCCACGCGTCGGCTGCCGGCTGGTCCACGAGCCGCACCCTAGCCCCCGCCGACCCGTCAGTTGTGGTTGGTCAGTCGTGGTCGGTCAGTCGTGGCCGACCAGCACCGGGCGGGCGGTGACCACCCGCAGACTGGCCGGACTCCCCGGGATGGTGACCGTGCCGTTCACCGGTCGCCACGGGCCGCCGTTGACCCGGAACTCGGCTGCGTACGTCGTGTCCACCCGGGGCCCCACCCGGCCTGAGCGGCCGTAGCGGTGGGTGACGAGCAGGTCCGGGTACGGCGCGCCGGGGTCGGCGGTGCTGCGGGTCGCGCCGTCACCGAAAACCCAGTGGAACTCGCTGGGTCGGATCCTCAGGTCCACCCGTTGACCGAGCAGGCGCAGCGTGCGGGTGAAGGGGGCCTGCTCGGTGAAGAAGTTGGTCTCGAAGTTGACCAGCGTGCGGCCGTCCGGCGGCTGCACGGCGAGGGTGGACGACGGCAGCGGGAGCTGCCGGAATGCCCGGGCCACGAGGCCGGGGCTGGGTGTTGGGGTAGCCGTCGAGGGGCTAATCGACAGGTCGCAAAAAGTAGACGAATCGAGTCCAGCACTTAGAGCCGCCCGAACACACGGACCATCACGGTCGGAGTCCCTTGGCGGCATTGAGGAGGCTGTCTGGTTCGTGGCACCACCAGCCTTCGGGCCGCACCGATGCTCGAGGTGAACTCGAATCTGACCATTCACGGTGTCTGTTTCGCGGACCCAACTGCATCCTGCGATGGCAGGCGCTTCCACGGAGAGGAGGAGGGCGGCGGTAAGAGCCACCACTGCGAGTGATCGACCAATCACGACAGGAATCC
>NZ_JBFIKK010000248.1:0-1628 GCF_041600255.1 Nocardioides sp.
GCCTCGACCAGGCCGGGGCGGGTCTCGGCCGGTTGCAGGTAGGAGACCCGGACCCGCTCGACGCCGTCGATGGCGGTCAGCTCGGGGAGCAGGGTCTCCAGCAGGCGCAGGTCGCCGAGGTCCTTGCCGTACGACGTGGAGTTCTCGCTGACCAGGAAGAGCTCGCGGGCTCCCTGGGTGGCCAGCCACTGGGCCTCCTGGAGCACGTCGCTGGGACGACGGCTCACGAACGAGCCGCGGAAGCTGGGGATGGCGCAGAAGGAGCAGCGCCGGTCGCAGCCGCTGGCGAGCTTGAGCGGAGCCATCGGGCCACCGTCCAGCCGGCGACGTACGGCGCGCGGGCCGGTGGCGGGCGCGCCCTGACCCAGGTCGGAGACGTCGGCGGTGGGCACCAGGCCGTGGCCCGGGACGCTGAGCCCGCTGGCGTCGCGCTCGACCGGGGAGATCGGGAGCAGGCGACGGCGGTCCTGCGGTGTGTGGGCCTGGTGGGCCTCGCCGGCCACGATGGAGCGGAGCTTGGCGGCGATGTCCGGGTAGTCGTCGAAGCCGAGGATCGCGTCCGCCTCCGGGAGCGAGTCGGCGAGGTCCTTGCCGTACCGCTCGGCCAAGCAGCCCACGGCCACGACTGACTGGGTGCGTCCTGCGCCGCCCTTGAGGTCGGCGGCCTGGAGCAGGGTGTCGACGGAGTCCTTCTTGGCGGCCTCGACGAAGCCACAGGTGTTGACGACGACGGTCTCGGCGTCCGCGGGGTCCTCGACGAGGACGAACCCGTCGGCCTCGAGACGGCCCGCGAGCTCCTCGGAGTCCACCTCGTTGCGGGCACAACCGAGGGTCACCAGAGCGACGGACATCGGTCCTTCGGGGCGGGTGGCAGGAATCGTCGTCATGATCAGGCTGAGTATGCCGGTTCGGGCCCTCGTCGTGTGCATCGAGAAGCCCCCGCGGTGACGACCGTCACGCGCGGGGGCCGAGGCTCGATCAGCGGACCGGGAAGGTGTTCTGGGCCGGCTGGCCCTCGGCGCCCAGGGCACCGCGGTCCTCACCGTTGACGGTGACGTTCAGGGAGCCGTCGCTGGACTGCACCCGGACCGGCGGAGCGACCCGCTGGAGGGTGCGGCTCTCGTTGAAGGACAGGTCGCCGGAGAAGATCACGTTCCCGGCGCCGTCGCGGACCACGACGCTCGCTCCCCCGCCGACGGCGGTGAGGACGACGGGCACCGGGTCGCCGAGCAGCTGGATGCTGTTGTTCGGCCCGGCGGATCCGTTGAGCTGGGGAGCGGGCGGGGTGATCTGGACCGGGCTGTCCATCACCAGGCGAGCGATCGACCAGGCGAGCACCAGCGTCATCACCACGGCCACCAGGACCGACCAGTTCGGGCCGCCGCGGGTGCCGCGGATCGAGCCGGTCATCCCGGTCGCCAGCTCGGCCTCGAAGACCCGGCGCGGGTTGACGTCCGCGGCGGCGTACCGCTCGTCGTACGCCGCCAGCAGCGGGGCGACGTCGATGCCCAGCACACGAGCCAGCGTGCGCAGGTGCCCCCGGGCGTAGAAGTCCCCGCCACACGGCACGAAGTCGTCGACCTCGATGGACTCGATCACGTGCGGGCGGATCCGCGTGCGATCGGCCA
>NZ_JBFIKK010000249.1:0-1605 GCF_041600255.1 Nocardioides sp.
CTGGTCACCGCCTGGGGCACCCCTGCCCACCACCGGGCCCGGATCCTGGACTCCCTGGTCGGAGCGCGCTGATGGAGTTCGCGTTCACCGAGGAGCAGACCGAGCTCGCCACCACCGTGCGGGCCCTGCTGGCCAAACGGGCCGACAGCAGCGCGGTGCGCGCGGCCTCCACCTCGGAACTGGGCCACGACCCGGCACTGTGGTCGCTGCTGTGCGAGCAGATCGGGGTGGCCGCGCTCGCCGTACCGGAGGAGTACGACGGTGCGGGCTTCTCGCTGTTCGAGTCGCTGGTCGTGACCGAGGAGCTCGGTCGGTCGCTGGCCCCCAGTCCCCTGCTGTCCTCGTTGGTGACGGCGCAAGCGCTGCTCGCCTCCGGCGACGCGGATGCCTGTGCACGGCTGCTGCCGCGACTCGCGGCCGGCGAGATCGCCACCCTGGCCTGGTCCGGGGTGGTCGGTCCGGACCGCGCGGAGACCGTCACGGCCGACGGTGACCTGCTCAGCGGGACCGTCACCCACGTGCTGGACGGCGACCACGCCGCGGTGCTGCTGGTCGCGGCCCGCGACGGCGACGCCACCGCCCTCTTCGAGGTCGACCCGTCAGTTGTGGTTGCCACCTGGACGCCCACGATGGACCAGAGCATCCGGCTGGCCAGCCTCACGTTCGACGCCACGCCGGCCACCCGGCTGACCGGTGACGCCGGGGCGGCCTTGGTGCGGGCCGAGCTGGTCGGCGCCGTGGCGACGGCCGCCCTGCAGGTCGGGTGCGCGGCCCGCGGGCTCGAGATGACGGTCGCCTACAGCAAGGAGCGTGAGCAGTTCGGTCGCCCGATCGGCTCCTTCCAGGCGCTCAAGCACCGGATGGCCGACATGCTGGTCGAGCTGGAGATGTCCCGCTCGGCGTCCTGGGCCGCGTCGTACGCCGTCGCGACCGGCGCCGAGAACGCCGCCGAGCTGGCGCACGTGGCGAAGTCCTACTGCGGGGACGCCCTGGACCTGATCGCGGCGGAGACCGTCCAGCTGCACGGCGGCATCGCCATCACCTGGGAGCACGACGCCCAGCTGGTCTTCAAGCGGGCGCACGCGCTCGGACAGCTCTTCGGACCGGCGCACCGGCACCGGGCGCTCATCGCCCTCTGAGCGCTCGCACAGAGACATCGGCCGCAGGACTCGCGGTTTACCTGCGCACGGGTCGGGAAGGCGTACGTACCAGGTCACCACGGGTTGCCTCGACCCACTCTCGGGTCGCTGCTGCCTCTTCTGGATACGGAGATGGTCATGCCGGCCCCGATCGACGAGGAAGCCACCTCACCACCCCGCAGCCCTGCGGGGACCGCACGGACGCCCCGCTCGCTCGAGGACCTGCTGACGGCCTCGACCCACCGGGACGTGGAGGCTTTCGGGGCCCTCTATGACGCCCTCGCCTCGCGGATCTACGGCATGACGTTCCGAGTGCTGCGCGACACCCACCAGTCCGAAGAGGTGACCCACGAGGTCTTCCTGCAGGTGTGGAACTCCTCCACACCCTTCGAGCCTGGCCGTGGCTCCGCGTTGGGCTGGATCCTCACCGTGGCGCACCGGCGTGCCGTGGACCGAGTGCGTTCCA